>NZ_CP045333.1:5163044-5465349 GCF_009363335.1 Labrenzia sp. THAF191a | reverse complement strand
ACGCGCCTGCACCTGCCACAAACGCCCCTGGTGTGCAAAGTGCAGTCCCCGGAACGGCGCCCGGTCAGGTTCCGGCAGGTGCAGGGACCGGAGCGCCGGTATCAAGCACGGTACAGGCAAATCTCCAGTCGGGAGGATCGTCGGGACCAACGCCTGTCCAGGGCTCGCAATTGGCATCAACCGCCGCGGGGGCAGGTGCCAATTCCGCTTCTCCTCCAGCTGCAAACCTGCCTGGCACAGGCTTGCCCAATCAAGCCACAGGGCAGTCAAACGGCGCATTTCAGACAGTTGGAGGACAGCCCGTAGTCCTGACGAGAACGGCGATCCCTCAGACTTATCCTGCATCCGTTGGTGCATCCGTGCCGACTGCGGGAGCCCCGAATCCAACTGCGCAGGCTCCAGCGGTGGGTCAGCAGCCTGCCGATAAGATTGCGGAATTGCTGAAACAACCGCTCAGTGAGCAGCAGGCCGGCCTGGGGAGCCTGTTCGCCCAGATCGGAAGCCTGATGTCCGCGCAGAGCAGCGGGAACGTTTCTTTGCCGGATCCCGTGGTCAAGGCAATGCAGCAGATCCTCGGTTTACGCTTGTCGTCGGCCCAGGCACCGACCGCGCAGGATCTGCAACAGGCAGTAAGATTGTCCGGACAGTTTCGCGAGGCACAATTGTCCCTGCCTTCCGGAGCGCAGCCGCAGGGTCAAGTCGCGCTGCCGGATTTGAAATCCGCCCTTTTGTCGTTCAAGGCACTGCTTCAGCAGTTGGGTGCCCGCTCTGAAATCACCCACCCCGCAGGACAGCCGCCAGCGCCATCCCGGCATGGTGCACCACAAGGCCAGGCGCAACAGACCAGCAGCGGGTTCTGGGCAGGAGCTGCTTCGCAAAATCTGCAGGCACTTCTGAAGGAAACGGATTCGGCCCTGGCGCGCCTGCGGCTGACGCAGCTCAGCAATACGAAACTGTCCAGGGACGATGGACCACGCGCAGCGTCCCGTCCAATGGATCTTGTGGTTGAACTGCCGCTCGCGTTTGGCAATGAAACGGCCGTGATGCAAATGCAGGTCGGTCGCGATGGGGCCGGAAACCAGGACGAGGATGAGGGGGAACCCGCCTGGCGGCTGCGGTTTGCACTCGATCTGACCGCGACAGGACCGCTGGAAGCTGCCATCAGTCTGCGCGGCGGCGGTACCTATGCCAGCTTGTGGGTGGATCGCAAGGAAACCTTCGACAGTCTGAACGCCGTTCGCGAAACCATGGAAGCCGCTTTTGCCGATGCGGGGCTGGATCTTCAGGAACTGCGGCTGATCCGGGGGCTCCCCCCCAGAACAGCGGCCAAATACGGCGCCCTGATCGACAGGCAATCGTGAGACGGAACCGGCAATGAGTGAAAAGGACAAATCCGGGAAGAAGCTTGCGGTCGCACTGCAATATGAGAACGAGGGCGCTCCCGTTGTCACCGCCAAAGGCGCGGGGTCCATGGCTGAACAGATCGAACGTCTTGCGCGGGAAGCTGGCGTGCCGATTGAACAGAACCCGATGATGGCTGAGGCCCTGTCGCAGATTGAGGTCGACCAGGAAATTCCGATCGAGCTTTATCAGGCGGTCGCCGTGCTGATCGGCTTCATCATGCGGACTGGCCAGGCCAAGCACCCGCCGCAGGAATGATGGCGCAAGGCCGAGTGTTGTCGCGCTGACAAAGCAATTGCCACTGTGACCTTCCGTTGCACGCGTGTTGGTCGTGCTTCCTGGCTCTGGAAATGATCAGGCCGGGGGTGGCATTACGCTCGTCCGCGACGGCACGGATGCTTGTTGCAACGCTTCGCAATGCGCGATTGCCAGGCAGACAGACAGGAAAGGCGCGTCCTGCTGTGCGAAAGCTGACGCTTCAGGCAAGGAAAACCTTGCAGCCAGGACAATTCCCGACTAGGTCATCAAACGGCTACAAATTCGCGCCGCAGCATGTCTTTCCAGCTGGTTGACCAGACGCGAAATCAAAACGAACAGGATTTTTGACGACTATGACGATTGTCGACGTACGCACACCCGATCCGAAGAAATTCATCAAGGGCGCGACGGGCGATTGGGAAATCGTGATCGGTATGGAAGTCCATGCCCAGGTCACGTCCGAAGCCAAGCTCTTTTCCGGCGCCTCAACGGAATTCGGCAAGGACCCCAACGATAACGTCAGCCTCGTGGACGCGGCCATGCCGGGCATGCTGCCGGTGATCAACGAGGAATGCGTGCGTCAGGCGATCCGCACCGGCCTCGGTCTCAAGGCCGAGATCAATCTGAAGTCCGTGTTTGACCGCAAGAACTATTTCTATCCGGATTTGCCGCAGGGCTACCAGATCTCCCAGTTCAAGCAGCCGATTGTCGGAGAAGGCAAGATCCTTCTCGACATGCCGGACGAACAGGTCGAGATCGGTGTGGAGCGCCTGCACCTTGAGCAGGACGCCGGCAAGTCTCTGCACGACCAGCATCCGACCATGTCATTCGTTGACTTGAACCGCTCCGGCGTGGCGCTGATGGAAATCGTCTCCAAGCCGGATCTCCGGTCTTCCGACGAAGCAAAAGCCTATCTGACCAAGCTGCGCACGATCCTGCGTTATCTCGGCACCTGCGACGGCAACATGGACCAGGGCTCCATGCGCGCCGACGTCAACGTGTCCGTCCGCCGTCCGGGTGGTGAATTCGGCACCCGCTGCGAGATCAAGAACGTCAACTCGATCCGCTTTGTCGGTCAGGCTATCGAATATGAAGCCCGCCGCCAGGTCGCACTTCTGGAAGACGGCGGCTCTGTCGATCAGGAAACCCGCCTGTTCGATGCTGTGAAGGGCGAAACACGGTCCATGCGGTCCAAGGAAGAAGCGCATGACTACCGCTATTTCCCGGATCCCGACCTGCTGCCGCTGGAGTTCACGCAGGCGTTCGTCGACGAACTGGCACAGCACCTGCCGGAACTGCCGGACGACAAGAAGAACCGCTTCATGGGCGACTATGGCCTCACCGCCTATGACGCCGAGATCCTGATTGCAGAAAAAGCTTCTGCCGATTTCTTCGAGGAAGTCGCCAAGGGCCGCGACGCCAAACTGGCTGCCAACTGGGTGATCAACGAGCTCTTTGGCCGCCTGAACAAGGAAGGCAAGGACCTTTCGACCAGCCCGGTTTCCGCGGCGCAGCTTGGCGGTATCGTCGATCTGATCAAGGACGGCGTCATCTCCGGCAAGATCGCCAAGGACCTGTTCGAGATCGTGTGGACCGAAGGTGGCGACCCGGCGAAGATCGTCGAAGAACGTGGCATGAAGCAGGTGACCGACCTTGGTGCGATTGAAGCCATCGTCGACGAAATCATTGCCGCAAACCCGGACAAGGTTCAGCAGGCAATCGCCAAGCCGGGTCTTCTCGGCTGGTTCGTCGGACAGGTGATGAAACAGTCCCAGGGCAAGGCCAACCCGCAGGCCGTAAGCGACATGCTGAAGCAGAAGATCGGTCTGGAATAAGACCATGAGCGGTGAGGGGACAGCACCGAAAGTCGAGCTGCCCATCACCGGTTCCTGCCATTGCGGGGCGGTGTCTTACGAAATGAAGACACCGCCTCGACACGCCGTTGAATGCAACTGCTCCATCTGCCGCCGGCTGGGCACCATCTGGGGGCATGGCGAAGCTGGCGATATCGAGATCAAGGCGGCACCCGGAGCAACGCTCAGCTACGTCTGGGGCGACAAGGGGCTGGCTTTCCACACCTGCAACACTTGCGGCTGCACCACCCACTGGCAAAGCCTGTCGGCTGAGTTTCCCGATCGGTTGGCAGTTAACCTCCGGCTTGCACCTCCTGGAACCATCGAGGCCATCGGGCTGCGTCACTTCGATGGCGCGGATACCTGGACCTTTCTGGACTGAGGGAACATAGCGTGCTCTGATCGGGCCCAAGCGCTGCTGCGCACGTGATGCCATCCACACCTTGGAGGGGCAATGAACGAGCATCTTGCGAGCCTTTTTCTGGCTCTCGGCATCTTCTCTCTTGGTTTCATCAGCATTGGGCCAAACATCCTCGCCATCATCGGGACGTCGATGGAACGCGGTCGCAAGTCCGGCACCCAGCTCGCGTTGGGTGTAGGCGCAGGCTCCGGTCTATGGGCAACCTTCACGGTTGCCGGACTGACTGCCCTGATTGCCGCTTATGCCCAGGCCGTTACCGTTCTGAAGATTTTCGGGGCGGCCTACCTGTTGTGGTTGGCATTCAAGGCATTCCGTGCGGCTTCAAGGCCAGCCAACGCAATGCATTTGACCGGTGCAAGGGGACCCAATCTGTTCCTGCAGGGGCTGGCTATTCAGATGACCAACCCGAAGGCCGCACTGCATTGGATCGCGATTGTCGGGATAGGCCTGGGAGCTGATACGCCACTGTGGGTCGGTCTGCTGCTGATTGGCCTGAGTACGGCAATTTCCATCATCGGGCACGTCGCCTATGCAGTGACGTTTTCAACCGCACCCGTCATCCGCTTCTATCGGCGCAGTCAGCGCTGGATAAGCGCAACGCTGGGCGTCTTCTTTTCCTTCGCAGCCTACAAACTGGCTACATTCCGGCCTTGAGCGGAAAGACCTCGCTGCCGGCTGCCTCTTTCAAGCTTTCGGGCCAATGTCCACTGAAGCTCAGTGGACATGACTGTTCGGCAGACAACAGGTTTTCGGTGACGTTCTGTTGGTGCGCTTGGTTCAGATCCGGTCTGCGGCCTCTTGGGCAGGTGAGCGAAACCGTTTGGGCAGTGCTGCGAGCAACATCACCGTCGCGACACACGGTATTGCAAACAGAGCTGCAGTTGCGCTCATTGAGGCTACGCCACCCGTTTCAAGCATCCATCCGCCCACGAAGGTACCAAGTGCAATGCCGACATTGGCGGCTGCAATGTTCATGGATGCCGCGAAACTCTTGTGATCAGGCCCTGCCGTCATCACGCGCACCTGCGACAGCACGAAGCCGGCAGCGTGGGCCATGCCCCAGGCAATCAGGACAACTGTCAGAAGCAGGGCGGGAGCAGTCGCCAGAAGGCCGAAGACCAAGGCTCCGCCTGAAACAAGCAATGGAACAACAATGGCGCCGGCCAACGCATGGTCGGCAGTCCTTCCACCGACCCAGTTCCCGGCGAGGCCGGCTGCACCGAAAACCAGCAGCGCGATGGACATCTGGTCTCCTTCAAGTCCGGCGTTGGCCAACAGGCTGGTGAGATACGAATAGCCAGCGAACATTGCCGAGAAAACGCAGACAGACAGAAAAAGCTGACAGAGAAACGATGGACGGCGAAGCAGGGAAAGCGCGCTGGCTGTCTTTGCCTGGAAAGGTGGCAAATGAAGCCTCAGATTGGCGAACAGCAGGACCACTGACAGCAAACCAAGGCCTGCGACAGGGGTTTGCCAGCCAAACCGTTCTGCAAAGAATGTTCCGCAAGACGGCGCCAGGACGACACCGAGCGTAACGCCGATATAAACTTTCGCGACGCCTTTGCCAGCGCCATACACCTGGGAGAGGTGAGAGCTTGCGAAACTGATGTAGACCGGCAATGCCGCTCCCTGAGCGACCCGGAGAGCGGCGGCAAGCTCGAAATTCGGCAATACGATCAATATCAGGTTGGCGGAATTGGGCAGCATCATCCAGCCGAGCACCTTCGCCGGCGATGTATCAGACAGATACGCGGAAAGAAACGGCGCGGCGAGGGCGGAGCCAATGGCAAACCACGTCACCAGCCAGCCGGATTGCGAGGGTGTCATGTCCAGCTGCGCCGACATTGCAGGCGCAAGGCCGATGACGACGAACTCCGTCGCCACCAGCACCAGTGCCGACAGCCCGATCGTCAGGGCTGTGGCTTTGGAAGAACCTCTTGTCATCAGGCGTTGGCACCATTGTCGATCAACCAGTCAGCTCCTGTAACAGACTGTGCAGCGTCCGAGGCGAGAAAAGCGACAACATTGGCAATTTCTTCAGGCTGTGCATAGGCTTGCCGTGCCATGAGGGCCCGTTGCCCGTCGGCAAACGGACCGTCGGCAGGGTTCATGTCCGTATCTGTGGAACCCGGATGCACGGCGTTTACCGTTATCCGCCGGGAGCCGAGGTCACGCGCAAGCGCATGGGTCAATCCGGTGACGCCTGCCTTGGTTGCGCTATAGGCCACCAGTCCGGCCATGGGCGCCTGAGCTGCAAGATTACTGCCGATCGAGATAATCCTGCCTCCGTCCGGCATGTGCGTGACCGCGGCTTTTGATGCAACGAACACAGCACGAAGATTGACCGCCAGGGATGTGTCGAAGTCTTCCAGGGACAGTTGGTCGACCGGGCCAACGAGAAAAACGCCGGCGTTGTTCACCAGGATATCGATCTTTCCGAAGGTGGATGCAGCCTTGTTGATCGCGTCCTGCAGGTCATTTGCCTTGCTGTTGTCGGCGCGAATGGCCAGTGCCTTGCGGCCCGTCTTTTCGATCGCGGCAACGGTACCTGCGGCCGCGTCCTCGTTTGACGCATAACTGATCGCTACATCAGCGCCATTCTCGGCGAGCTTGCGGGCGATTGCTGCGCCGATGCCCCGGCTTCCCCCTGTTACAAAGGCTGTTTTTCCAATCAATGTCATCGTCGATTCCTATTTTGTAGTGATTGATACAAAATTAGATGGACTGCTTGTGTTCAAGGGTCAAGTGATTTATTTATCGATCGATACAGAAAGGGTTTGAATGGCAACGAGAGGCCGTCCGAGAAAATTTGACCGGGAAGAGGCGCTTGAGCGGGCGATGCGTGTTTTCTGGTCGAAGACCTACGAGGGAACATCGCTGAGCGATCTGACATCAGCCATGGGAATTAACACGCCCAGCCTTTACGCTGCCTTCGGCAGCAAGCAGGAGCTTTTCCGCGAAGCCTTGGCTCACTACGTCGAGAACTATCACAACGGTATCTGGACCGGTTTGGACGAAACGCCCTCGATTTTCGATGCTGTCCGGACCTTCCTGACACGCTCTGCAGAAGCCTATTGCATGACCTGTCAACCACCTGGCTGCATGGTCGTACTGGGAGCACAACACAGTTGCACTGAGGACCAGTCCGTTCCGGCGGGCTTGAGCAAGATGCGGAAGAACAATCTTCTCCAACTGCAGGCACGCATCGAGCAGGCAAAGGCGGATGGCGAACTTCCCGGTGACTTCGATACCGCAGCCGCGGCAACGATGCTCTTCTCGATGCAAACCGGAATGTCGGTTCTGGCCCGTGATGGCGTGTGTGAGGAAGCCTTGCTTGCTGCAGCCGACCAATGCGTTGAAGCCTTCAGGGCGATGGCAAAACGGCCCCGATAGCAGCGGTTCAGCGAGCCAGTCGCATCCATAGGGTCAGTATCTATCGGGCAAGCGTTTCAGATTGAACGTCCAGGCATCCCCAGGGTCTTGACGTCGTGATAGCTGCACGATGCACACCACGAACCCGGTGCTTGATCAGTTGTTCCAGGCAGCTCGGTATCTGCGTGACCACCGGTCATACCTGCTTGTCAGGTCGGACTGCCTTGTAATTTTGCCCAATATCGAGGCAAGTGCCTCTGTTGTTCGCGCATCCTTGAAGTTCCGCTGCAGGTTCATGGCGAACGCCTGCAATTCTTTCCTTTGGCACAAGCCTTGCTCTTCCAACTCTGGTTTGAACCATTGGAAGTTTTTGATGAAGCACGGCCTTGTTTCTCTGGTTGGTATCAATGTCCAATCTTAGATTTTTCGAGATCTACCGGAATCCGGAATATTTGTGGCTGCTCGCCAAGGGCGCATTGATCAGCGCTGCGCTGACAATCGGCGGCGGTATCCTAGGGTTTCTCCTCGCCGTGCTGCTGGCGGCAGTCCGCCACTACAGGGTGCCGGTTCTTGCCCAACTGGCGGCAGCCTATGTCGAATTCATCCGCAACACGCCATTGATCGTGCAGATGTTTTTCGTCGCCTTCGGTTTACCGCTGCTTCTTGGGTACCAATGGCCCTTCTGGGCCCATGCGCTGCTGGCACTCTCCATCAATTTTTCCGCCTATTTTGCGGAGATCCTGCGCGCGGGCCTGGCGTCCCTCGGTGCAGGGCAAACAGAAGCCGCCGATGCGCTCGGTCTGCCGCGCTGGCTCAGCTTCGTGAAGGTATGCCTGCCGCAGGCCGTTGCCGCCATGTATCCTTCGCTCAACAGCCAGTTCATCTTCCTGTTCCTGACGACCGGCATCATTTCGGAAATCGGCGTGACGGACCTGACATGGGCAGGTCTTTTCATCGACAGCCGGAATTTTCGTTCGTTCGAGATCTTCTTCACCCTGACGGTGATCTACCTGTTGATGTCGCTGGGGTTCAAAACCCTCCTGGCGCTGCTGCATGACCGGTTGTTCAAATGGAAGGTGGTTCGATGAAAGACGCCTTCGTCGCCATCCTTGGCAAACCTTTCGGCATCGTCCTGTTCCAGCTTCTGGAAGCCACCCAATACACGATCTATCTGTCTCTGATCGCTTTCATCGGTGGGGGCTTGATCGGCGCATGCGTAACCGCTTCGCGGGTCTCGCCGGTCAAGATATTGCGGAAGGTCTTCACGGCCTACACCTGGCTGTTCCAGTCAGTGCCCTTGCTGATGCTGCTGTTTCTGCTCGGGCTGGGTATTCCGCATCTTTTCGAAATCCAGATTGACCCGTGGCGAGCGGCCGGCATTGCCCTGACGCTTTATACAAGCGCCTATCTGGCCGAAGTCTGGCGCGGGGCACTGACGGCCATACCGGCAGGCCAGCATGAAGGCGGCAAGGCGCTGGGCATGACCTTCGCCCAGATCATGTTCCTGATCATTCTGCCACAGGCGTTTCGCCTGGCCATTGCGCCCACGGTCGGCTTCATGGTGCAGATCATCAAGGGCACGTCGCTTGCCTATATCATCGGCTTTCACGACCTGATGACGGTCGGCAAGCGCTGGGCGAATGCGCCCGTGCCGGGCACCCAACCCTTCGTCATCTATCCGCTGATGGCGATGATCTATTTTTCTCTTTGTTTTCCGTTGTCTGTGTGGTCGCGGCGCCTTGAAAAGCGCCTCGGATCCACATCGTCCAAGGGCGGGGCTGCCGCCGCCGCCTGACAAATCGCGCTTCAAGAACAACCGAAGGAGGGTCGCGTAATGTTGAAAAAAATTCTGGGGCTGACAGGCTTGGCAGTGTCTGCTGCATTGATGATTGCAAGTCCTGCATCTGCAGAGCTGAAGGACATTCTGGAAGCCGGCAAGATCAAGATTGCTACACCGGAGAATTTTCCGCCGTTTGGCTCGCTGGGCAGTGAAGGCGAATATGAAGGCTACGATATCGACGTCGCAAAGATGATCGCGGAAGACCTTGGCGTCGAACTGGAGCTGGTGCCCGTCACGTCCAAGCAGCGCATTCCGTTTCTGGAAACCGACAAGGCCGATCTCGTGATTGCAACGCTCGGTGCCAATCCGGAACGCGCAAAGTCGATCTGGTTCTCTCACGCCTATGCTCCGTTCTTTTCCGGAGCCTTTGCCAAGCCTGACGTGGCCGTGTCCACCATTGCGGATTTTTCCGGCAAGAAAATCGCCGTGACCAGCGGCACGCTTGAAGATCTGGCAATCACGGCGGATGCACCGGAAGATGCGGAGATCATCAGGTTTGGCGACAACGCGGCCACCATTGCGGCTTATGTTTCCGGCCAGGCCGACGTTATTGTGACCGGCAACATGGTGGCTTTGGGCATTTCCAATGACAACCCGGACTTCAATCTGGAAAACAAGTTCATCATCGCCAACTCGCCGTCTTTCATCGGTGTGAAGACGGGCAACATCGACCTTTTGCAATGGGTCAACGTTTTCGTTCTGCACAAGAAGCTGAACGGCAAGCTGGGCGAGCTGTCAGAGAAGTGGCTGAAGACGCCGCTACCGCCTTTGCCGGCACTTTAAAACCTGTCGGCTGAATGCTTGAAGCGCGCGGCGTCGAGCCGCGCGTTTTTTGTTTTCGCGAGAGAAAATGCGAGGTTACAGACTTCTGAAAATCTAGTATCCCCCTGCCATGATGTTTCGCAGTTCGACCGCCGGTACAGGGCCGGCTCCGTTTTATGCCACGCCCCTCGGGGTCTGGGGCGTCGTTGCCCTTTGGGGGCTCACGCATATCCTGCTGAGGGCGTTGAACACGCCCGTCCTTGGTACGGACGATATGTTCGAGAACGTTCTGGTGCAGACACTGGAGCCCGGTTACATGCTGCGTCAGCCGCCACTTTACGAGTGGCTGCTCTGGTCTGCGCAGCGAATGTTCGGCCCTACAATCTGGGCAGCGCTTTTCGTCAAATACACCCTGATCTCGATTGCCGCGCTGTTTCTGTTCCGGATCGCACGCAAGGCCATTCACGACACGCGTCTTGCAGCCCTGTGTGTCTTTTCCTATTCGCTCTTCTACCAGTTCGGCTGGAACCTTCATGAAGGCGTCACCCACACGGTGGTGTTGACTGCAGCCTGTGCCATGAGCGCCTTCTTCTTCCTGAAGGCGCTGGAGACACAGCGGCTCGGCTACTACGTGCTGTTTGGCATGGCGGCCGGGGCCGGACTGCTGGGCAAGCATTCCTACCCGATTTTTGTACTTGCCCTGATCCTCGCGGCGGCCAGCGACCCGGCATGGCGCACCCGGTTGCGCCTTGTCGGCCTGGTGCTGGTGCCTTTCGCGGCGGCACTGATCTACAGCCCCTATGCCTATTGGATCTTCAGCGAAGGGCTGCAGCTGCTGGCATCTGTCTCCGACACCATGGGCGTCAGTGCTGAGACATCGCATCTGATGCGCGCAGGCGAGGGGCTCGGGAAACTTGCCTTCGGACTTGTCGGTTTCTCGGTTCCGCTGGTCCCGCTGCTGCTCCTGCTGTTCTGGCCGCGCTATCTTGGCCGCAAAAAGCCCGCAATACCTGCCGTGAGTGACGCAGCGCGCCTGTGCGGGCGCACGGTTCTCCTGATGATCCTGCTGACGGCGTTGATGATTGCGATCACCGGTGCGACCTACGTCAAGGAACGGCACATGCATCCGCTGCTTCTGCTGCTGCCGGTGTGGCTGTTCGCTGACCTGGAACGCTTCGGATTTGAAAGGCAATGGCGCTGGCTGACGGCCGTTGTTCTGGCAGTTGTCGCGGTCGCCTTTCTCGCCCGGGTGCCCGGGTTGGTTGCGCCGGACAAGACATGGTGCGGTGGCAAGTGCCGGCACATGAAGCCTTACGCGGACCTGAAGGCACCGCTGGCTGACCTGGGAGCAGCAGACGCCACACTGATTGCCGATGATGGCTATACCGGCGGTAATCTGAGGGTCTTGTTTCCCGATGCCCGGCTGGTGACCAAGGCCATTCCGGCCAGAACGCCGCCGCGACAAAGCTGCTTCTTCATCTGGGAAGAGGGTGACAAGGAGCCGGACACGTCTGCAATGGAGCGCTTCAGTCAGGTCGCCTTCTGGGATGCCGCCGAAGCGCTTGAGGCAACGTATCTCACCGGCGCTTGGCCGCATTTGTGGAAGGCGCCCGGCTGGCGGACAAGCTGGTGGGGCGTAGCAAAACTCCCGCCCGAGAGCCCCATCTGCCGCTGACCGTAATCTTTCCTGACCAAAGGCGCGAACCGAAGATGCCGGACACAATTGCCTCGACCGTTTCCATCGTAAAAGCCCGCCTGGAGCACCTTCGCGAGATCGTTGCCATCATCAATGCTGGGGCGACCAGTGTTCGCAAGGACAGGGAATTTGCCGACTGGCAGGACTACCGCCCGGCATTTGACGCGCTTGTCGCCGCACCCGAGTGCGATATCTACGTCGCGCTTGCCGAAAGCGGAGAAGTGGTCGGTACGTTCCAGATCCATTTCATGAAGGGGCTCGCCTTCCAGGGGCGCCCGAGGGTTGAACTGGAAAGCGTTCACGTGCGGGCGGACCAGCGCGGCACCGGTGTCGGGCGGCTGATGATGGCACGGGCTGAAGACCTGGCACGGCAGGGCAACGCCTGCATGGTGCAGCTGACGTCGAACAAGGAACGCGAAGGCTCACATCACTTTTACAAGCGGCTTGGCTACGACCAGAGCCATCACGGCTACAAGAAGATGTTCGTCTAAGCCATCATTGATCAGTTGGTGTCTGGCGCGCTGTGCCTTGATGGAACCGTAACTGCCAGGCTCCGTCTCGTCTGCTCCAGATCGAACTGCGGTTTGCTCTTTCAACGTTACCAAGCTCACGCCTGACTTCACTGACATAGGTCACGAGAACCGAATTCGTGTCGATCACGGTGAACTTGAGGCAGGGCAGGGGCAGGCGTACGTCGATAGGCCGTGCGGCACTCGCGGGCAGGATCAGGTCTTCACGCGGATAGATACGGCCGGATCGGCCGAACTCAAAAAAGTCATCCGCAAAGATCTGGTCCATCAGGACGGGGTCGTAACGCGATTCCGCTCGCCACAGGCTTTCTTCCAGTTTGGTGAGCGTTTCGATATCGTCGGGCGTGAGGCACGTGTCAGACATGGATCCGGGCTGAACTGGTAAACCGGCGATGTCAGTCGACCCGTCGCCAGGTTTCCTTTTCGCAGACATTGAAAACGACGCGGACGCAGCCCTGTACTTCCAGGGCGGAGGCGTTCTTCGGGCGCAGAGTGGCATCCGCGCTGAAGCCGCGACGCGGATCATAGACCCGGCCTTTCCAACCATCTTTCTGTGGTGCCATGCGCCAGAGCACGGTCAGGCCGAGCACCTTCCGTTTGCGCTTGCTTTCGTCCTTGTTGTTGAGATCCGGCGTGTTTTCCATGGAATAGCCTTTGGGGGCCGGAAACCGGACAATCTTGCCACAGGGCACCTTGCCGCATTTTTGTATCTGGATGACGGCACCTGCCGGTGTCAGCCATTTGCCGTTGATGTCCGGGGCTGCAAGAGCTTCGCCACCTGTGCCTGCAAGCAGGAGAGCGAACAGACCGGCTTTCGATAACAGTCTGGAAGTCGGAAACGCAGAAACAAAGAAAGAAACAGGAACCACGATTATCCCCCGTCGCAATGCTGGTGACGACTGCGCCACAATCTCTGACCGGCAATTGCGACGGAGGAAAGGCCAAATCGACAGGATCTGGCGATTTCGGACTTTGTTCAGCCGTTTATTGTTCCCGTTTCCAGGTTTCGCCCTTACAGATGAGGCCACCCATCACGCAGCCCTCCAGTTTCAACGCATTGGCGGACGTCAGCTCGATGAAGCCGGTATAGGTCTTGCCGTCCTCGGCGTTATAGACCTTGCCCTTCCACTGGTTTTCCTTGTCGGTGGGTTTCATGGCCTGAACGATCTGTACTCCCAGCAGCGGGCGGTCCCGCTTGGCTGCGTCCGGGTTCCTGATGTCGTTTCGCGGCTCCCGCAGCCATATCAGCTTGCCGCACAAGGAGCTGCCGCAGGAGCTTATCCGGATCTTGGATGCCCCGTTCGGGCGGACCCAGTCTCCCTTGGCATCGCCTGCGAAAGACATTGTTGCGGATGTGGTGATGAGAGCGCCCGCAAGCAGTGCGGACGACAGAATGGTTTTCAGCATAAGTTCCTCCCAAAGCGGAATGCCTTCCGTTTACGGAAAGGGAATGTATAGCTCGGGAAACGTGCTGAAAAGCCGTCACCCAACGTCAGGTCGTCCGAAAATCCTCCTGAACGCCGAAGGGAGGCAAAGTCTGGTTTTCTGAAAGGAAGGGAACGAAATAAAACCGGACAAAGAATTGTGGAAACGAATCCATGGTGAACAGAAGGTTGATGGGCCTTGTCAAATTTTCGGAGAATGTGACTGACTAAAAAGGGAAAATCGCAACCATATACTTACCGCAATATGAATTTCAGACTTATTTAAAATTTTGTTCGCATTACGTTAAACCTGTCTTTTAACGCCCCTTTTAACTGCTGCTGATGAAGTAGACCTCAAGAAACAACGGGGAAAGCTTCACGAAAGCTTGTGTTTCTTAGATCGGTCCTTGCCAAGCCATTGTGTTCAGCAAAGTGACCGGTTGGCAGTAGGGAACCGGGACGGTGGATCCAGAAGGATCGGAGCTGTTCCGCAGAAGTCAGACAGACGAAAGGGGAGCGTTATGGCTCGTTTTGAAATGCACTCGGCCGATATGGCCATCATGGGCGAAAAGCCGGTTACCGCGGACATCCTGTTCCAGATGGGTCTGGATAGCGCTTGCGGCCGTCACGGAATGACCGATCTGATCACAGCGCACAAGTGGTTCAACATTGCCGCCCTCAAAGGCAACAAGGACGCAGCGCGCTACCGCAAGGAAATTTCCGGTGAAATGTCCACTTCCGAAATCGCCGAAGCTCAGCGATCGGCTCGTGAATGGCTGTCGATGCATTGAACCGGATCAAGGCTGCCGGCCGAACGGCACCTGAACCGGTATCCACAACCTGACGCGGCAGCACAGTTTTCTGCCGCGTCCAGTTTCCGGCCCCTTGCCGGGACCGCTCCAGTCAATGGATCGGCGCCAGACCGTACTCATCCCAGATCGAGCGGTCGATTGGTGCACCAAGGGCATATTCGAACCCGCTGACGATCTTGCCGCTGGCGTCCAGCCGGCATCGATAGGCGATCTCGTACCAGACCCGGTTGCTTCTGAGGGCTCCGGCGGGCACGACAATCATATCTTCCTTCTGAAATGAATTGCGGAAAGCATGTGGCGCAAGCCGTGTCGGCTTGAACCCCGGCCGCGCATGGCGAACCTGCTCCATTGCCTCCAGCGCGCAAATCTGTTCGCGTCCATCTTCACTGGTCAAGGTTGGCAGAAACTCGCGTGCCTGTGCGGAGCGTGGGTCGTTCAGGACATCATTGGCAAAATAGGCATTTGCAGTAACCCATTCCTGCTCGGGCCTGGTCCTCGAAGAAGTTGGGGCCGTGGGCGCAGGCAACGTGGCATTCGAAGAAGGCACCGGTTCCGAAGACACGTTCGAACCTGACAACGGATCAGCAGTGGATTGCGGGGAGACTGCCGCAGTTTGCGATTGGCTCTCGTCGGTTTCTTTCAGCGCGGTTTCCGGCAGACTTGGCGGCAGGTATTCGGGAATGATCTCAACGGAGACAGGCTCGGGCGGCTCTGGCAGGACACTCCGCCACAGCGCCGCATCGCTCAACACCGCATAGAGCGCAAGGTGCAGCCAGAGCGCACAGATCCACGGAAACCTTTCCGCGACAAACCGTGTCAGATGCGTCGGAGGGGCGAGCTCGGCTATGGCATTTCTCCGATACCCGGCCAAGTTGAAGAGTGTCCATCGCACCAGAGGACTGCGGCTGAATTATGAAGGGGAAGGCGGGAACTGCGTCTGTTCCTACGGAGGGCGGCAGGCCAGGCAATTATCATGCGAGAAGGGTTTGAGACTTTCAGGTCGCGCGATAAACCGCCACTGGAAAAACGTTCCCTAACCCAACAGCCTGGCAGAAGCCCTGGGCAGAAGCCTGGTCAGTTTCTTCCGGGTGCGATTTTTCCGTTTCGACATCTTTCCGCGCATTATGTCCAGTGGCGAAACAGCCCTGGCTCGTCTGAGCGCCGCAGTCCACTCGTCCGTCCATGCATTGAACTGTTCGGGGTAGCGATCGTCACGCATCGGGACGATTTCGAATGTCGTTCTTGCAGACCGGTTGCACGAGCAGGTGCGCCGCAAATTTTCCCTGAGGGCGTGATTGTCAAAACAGGTCGCGGGTATTGCAAGGAGACTGACCAGAGAAAATGTTTTGTCTGGATGCAGACGCGCCATCATCTCCTCAAAAAGGGTTGTTTCGCTTTTCAGATGCGAAACTTCTGCATGAAAGTCGTTTATCGAATTTTCTTCCGCCACTGCCGCGTTGCGATAGTAAATGAAGGTCGTTTTTTCGCCGGTGTCTTTGATGAGTTTTCTGAACCTGTCAATCCGAACCCTGTAGTCCGCCAATA
This sequence comes from Labrenzia sp. THAF191a, assembly GCF_009363335.1. GTDB lineage: Bacteria > Pseudomonadota > Alphaproteobacteria > Rhizobiales > Stappiaceae > Roseibium > Roseibium algicola. The sequence continues at coordinate 5,449,435 of NZ_CP045333.1, read as the reverse complement.
CGTCACTGTTGTCGTGTGGATTGGAGTGCAGATGCGCGATTTTCGGGTAGTTCTTGAAAATGAGGAACTTCTCAACCGGATTTATTTGATGCGAGGCGTAAGTATAGTCGTGCTTGCTGGTCAGGCCCTTGAAGTCTGTCGCGATAATTTTCGAGACGTAGTCCAGGCCCGCATCAAGGTTCCAGAGCCAGTCGAAGGGGTATTGCTCATGCCTCAGGCCCAGCTTCTTGAGGTTTGTCGCAGCGTCACACCCGCCACCCAGCGAAACAAAAACGTTTTTCAAGTATCACCCAAATTCAAATTCATTGATGAAAGAGGGTCGTTTTGCCGGTGGCGCGCCAAAAGTCAACTCTAAGATGTGACGGTGGCCGGGTGGGGAGGAAAATAGCGAAACCTGGCGAGCGAATTGCCAACCCGACCTGCGACGGGTGGAAAGAGGCGGTTCATTTTCAAACGAACGAAGCGTCAGGTTCCGTGATTTGTGAAGACGATGCCGGATTTCAGCGTTCGATGCCTGTCTTCACCTTCCAGAAGTTGCGAGGCCAAGCGCGGTGGAAAAAGTGACAAGGCGTAAAAAACGCCTTGAACTGTGAGGCTTTTATTCGTACACGGGCGTTACCGGAGAGGTGGCCGAGTGGTCGAAGGCGCTCCCCTGCTAAGGGAGTAGACGGGCAACCGTCTCGAGGGTTCGAATCCCTTCCTCTCCGCCACTTTCCTTCTTCCCACCTTCGTAGTCCTATTTCGCTGCGCTGCAGGTAATCCAGTCTGTATGCTGGTGTGTCGCAAACATTGTTTTGCGAGAGTGTGTTGTTGCAGGCGGAAACACTGTTGCCGCAACTTTGCGGCCTTCGGGTCGAATGTTGCCGGCAATGCAATTGATTCACGCCATTGCCCGGAATTTGAAGCCACCGGTTAGCGCCACGACACTGCGTTGCTCTGTCTGTTCCTGCGGTTAGCCGCGGGTTTACCACGGCGAAAATGCGGCTAATTTGTGAACAGTTTTCTTTTGATGTTGTCCTGAGGTTTCCGTAGTGTGATTTTGAGTTGGGGGATCGGTGTAAGCGATGGCCTGAGAACATGTTTTGTGTGGATCTGGAATGTCGCGTTTATCGGATTTTTTTCGACCGTTTTCGAAGTCTCTTTTCGGATTACTCATCCTTTCCGGCGCCGGCGGCGTTGATCACGCAGCAGCTTTTTCAGACGAATTTCGGCAGTATCACCAGCAGTTTATCCAGTCAGGCGATGTACGGGCGCTGGTCGATTTCGTGTCCCAGCTCGAAAACGGCAGGGGCGCCGGCGATCGCCTGATCCTGGCGCAGGCCGAACAGAATGATGACTTGCTGACACCCGCTGAAGACGCGGTTTCGGATGAGACGATTCTGACGGACAGCAGTGACGACCTGCTGCCTTCCGATGACGGAAGCGATGATCTGCTGACCGCAGAGGAACCCGGTGCCGCCTCTGCTTCCGATGGTGACGATCTGCTGGCAGGTGATGATCCCAAGGCTGATGGAGATGACCTTCTGGCTGGCGATGACCTGCTTGCCGGTGATGATTTGCTTGCCGGTGATGATTTGCTTGAAGGTGATGACCTGCTTGCGGGCGACGGGGCCGATGTTTCCGGTGACGACCTTCTGGCCGGAGACGACGATCTACTTTCCGATGATGAGCTTCTGACAGTTGGCGATGATGACGACCTGCTGAGTGGCGGCGGAACCGGGCTGACCGAAACCGTTGAAGGCAAGAAAAAGGAAGAAACGATCCGGCGAACAGCCAATGCGGAGCATGAAAAGCTCTTCCTGGAAAGCAAATATCCCTCCGCAAACACCTGTGCGACCTGCCACCCTGGCCAGTATGAGCAATGGTCCGTGTCTCAGCATGCCTATGCGCAGCTGAGCCCGATCTACATGGCGATGCAGACCACCATCAACATGAAGACCAGCGCGACCAATGGCGACTTCTGCATTCGCTGTCACAACCCGGTCGGCATGAACATCGGCGAGTCGCTCTATGTCTCAAACCTGAAGCGCAACCCGACCTCACGGGAAGGCATCACCTGCGTTGCCTGCCACCGCGTCAGCCGGAACTACGGCAAGATCAGTGGCCGGTTCGCGCTGGAAGAAGGGGATGTGTTCTCGCCGGTCTACGGCCCGAAGGGCGGCGAGGAGCTGAAGCGCGTTCTGAACACGCCCGAGGAATACCGGGTCTCCCAAAGCAAGGATGATCCGGGACGCAGCATCCATACCGAGGCGAAGCCTTTCTTCGCGCTCACCAAGCCAGGCTTTTGCGGCACCTGTCATGATGTGACGCTGTTCAACGGCTTCAAGCTGGAAGAGGCTTTTGCCGAATACAAGCGCTCGCCGGCCGCCAAACGGGGCGAGACCTGCCAGGACTGCCATATGGGCAAGGTTCAGGGCGTTGCCTCCGGTTATGACTATGGCCCCGCCGCAATCGTCGGTGATGTCCCGACCCGCAACCGCAAACTGACCAACCACATGTTTGCAGGCCCTGATTACTCGATCATTCATCCGGGCATTTTCCCGCACAACGTCGAGGCGGCGGAGTTCAAGACGCTGGCTGAATGGCTGCAGTTCAATGTCGGCGCCGGTTGGGGAACGGACAAGTTCGAGGACAACGTCAAGGACGGCTACAAGTTTCCCGAGGCCTGGTCGTCCATCGATGATCGTTATGATGGCCGCGAGATCCTGGATACCCAGTTCGAGCGGCTGGAAAAGGCGCGTCAGGCACGGCTTCAGGTGCTGCGCAACGGCTTCAAGCTGAGCGACATCACCATTGTCGACAACACCAGCCGGGCTCTCAAGTTCTCCGTCGATGTCAGCAGCGGCACGGACGGACACGGTGTGCCGACCGGGTTTGACGCCGAACGGCTGATATTCCTTCAGGTGACGGTCAAGGACAGCAAGGGCAACACGGTTTATGTGTCCGGTGACCGGGACCCCAATGGCGACGTTCGCGATGCCCACTCGCTTTACGTTCACAATGGCGAGCTGAAGCTCGACAAGGACCTGTTCAGCCTGCAATCCAAGTTCGTGGTCCGGTTGTTGCGTGGCGGTGAACGCGAACAGGTGCTGGCGGTGAACACTTCGACAGACGTTCTGCCGCTCGTTCGGCCGGAACGCCGGGCAACCACCATCTACGGACGACCGCGCGGGGCCAGAAAGCACAAGCAGAACCTGGAACCGGGGGCGAGCCGCACCGCGACCTATGCCGTTCCCGCCGAAAACCTCAAGCCCGGTGAACGCTATTCCATCTCGGTGAAGCTGATTTCACAGATGGTGCCGGTCAACCTGATCGCTGCCATTCAGGGAGCGGGCTTCGACTACGGCATGAGCCCGGCCGGTATCGCGCGCAAGGTTGTTCAGGGCAGCTCCGTGCTTTGGACGCGCAAGGCGAGTGTCGTGCTCAAATGAGGTATCAGGCAAGCAAAACTCGGGGACGGCGGTTCAGTGCATGGGCGGTTTCAACGGCCGCTGCGACTGCGCTTCTGCTTCAGGCGGACGAGCAGGTATGGGCCGCGGGCAGTGCCTTGAGCGACGAACCCATTCCCATGGTCACGGAAGCGGAAGTCCGCAAGCATCAGGCAGAAAACAGCGGGCCTGCCCCCCTGATTGCCGGTGACCACCATTCAAGCGAATTGAGCACCGATGCAGTTCCGATCATAGCGGAAGATGAGGAGCCCGAACCGACGCCACCGATCTTCCAGCGCGGCGAGAAATTCCTCGCCAGCGGAAATCTTGCGCCCGGTATTGAATTGCCTACCGGGGCAATCTGGCAACCGGCGCTTTGGGTGTTCGGCGACGCGCGCACCGCAATTGGCCACTATGCCAACGGCGTTGAAGATCCGCGCCAGTTCTGGGCGAGCCGTATCGACATCTTTGCCAATCTGAAACTGACACCCACCGAGCGGATCCTCATCGGGTTTTCGCCCTTGACGGAAAAACGCCGGAACACGGGCATTCTCTATACGGATGAAGGCGGCGTTGAATATGTCAACGGGCTCAATCCCTATGTGACGACACTGTTCTTCGAGGGGGAGTTCGGAGAGATTTTCCCGAACCTCGACCCGGATGACAACCGCAATTTCGACTTCGGATTTTCCATCGGCCGTCAGCCCCTGTTCTTTCAGGAAGGCATGATGATCAACGACAGTGTCGACGCGCTCGGCATCACGCGCGACACGATCGTCATTCCCGGCCTGACGCCGGATCTGAGAGCAACCGGCGTTTTCGGCTGGAACAATATCCGCCGCGGCGACAATGAACTCGACGACAGTGCCTTCCTTCTCGGCCTGTTCACCGAGGCCGATTTCCGCAAGAGCACGGCCAATCTGGATCTTGCCTATGTCATCAGCGATGAGGACGAGGGCGGAGACGGCTTCTATTTCGGGGCGTCCGCCGTACAGCGGTTCGGACTTTACAATACGGCGTTCCGGATCAACACCTCGACCGCGATCGAAAAGCGAGGCCCGGCCGTCGACAACGGCGTGCTGATGTTTTCGGAAGTTTCGCGTACCGTGACGGCGTCCGAAAACGTCGTCTATGCCAATGCCTTCTGGGCTATCGGCAACTACACCTCCGCTGCCCGCGACAGCCTCACGGGTGGTCCTCTGGGTCAGGTTGGCATCCTGTTTGCCGCTCCGGCTGTTGGTCTGGGCGGGTCTGCACTTTCCAACCGGGCAGACAGCGTCTTCGGTGGATCTATCGGCCACCAGATGTTCTTCAACGAGGACAAGACACAGCTTGTTATGGAACTCGGTGGTCGCAAGGATACCGACGGCAGCGACGCCGGTGTGGTCGCATTCGGCGGCCAACTCTTGCATGCCCTCAACAACAGGAGCAGCATTCAGGTCGACGGGTTTGTTTCCGCCGGACAGGACCGGAAGGCGGGAACGGGACTGCGAATGGAACTGAGAACGAGGTTCTGATGAGAAACATCGGCTCATTTCTGGTCGGAAAGGCGGCCTGCCCATGATCCTGGCACTGCAAATCGGCGGTGGTACGATTGTTGCGCTCGCCCTGTTTCAGCTCTGCCTCGGGGTTTATTCATCTGTGGCGGCCGTCTTTCGCGAAAGACGCCTGGACGCCAGGCACCTGCAGCATTTCAACGATCTGGCACAGGCTGCCCTGCGCAATGCACAAGTCGACAGGCTCAAGTCCGGAACGACCTGGTCCGGCAAACGCAAGTTCCGGATTGTCGAAAAGCGTGTCGAAAACAAATGCGGCGATATCTGCTCGTTCTATCTTCAGCCGCATGACGGAGGCGAGCTTCCACCGTTTCTGCCGGGCCAGTTCCTGACGTTCGAACTGCCGATTTCAGATCAGCCCGCACCAGTTATCCGGTGCTATTCCCTGTCCGACAGTCCCTCCCGTCTGGACCGGTACCGGGTCACGATCAAGAAACTGTCACCGCCGCCGGATGCCGGTGAAACCGTACCTGGCGGGCTATCCTCGACCTATTTCCATGCCAACCTCAAGGAAGGCGATGTCGTCGATGTGCAAGCGCCCAGGGGCGGTTTCGTATTGGACCTGCAATCGGAACGGCCGGTTGTCCTGATTGGTGGTGGTGTCGGCCTGACGCCGGTGCTGTCCATGCTGAAAGCGCTTGACGATGCCGGCAGCCACCGCGAAGTGCATTTCTTCCACGCCGCGCGTAGCGGCGATGACATTGTGCTGTGCGACGAAATCCGGGAGATTGCCGAGCGGCGGAACAACGTCCATTACCGCGTGCTCTACAGCGCACCGACCGATGCTTGTGTTGAGGGACGGGATTACGATTGCCCGGGTTTCCTGACAGTTGATGTGCTGAAGCGGTATCTGACGTCTTCCAACTACGAGTTCTATGTTTGCGGCCCTCCGCAGATGATGTCTTCGTTGACGGAGCAGCTGCGCGATTGGGGCGTACCGGACAGCGATATCCACTTCGAGGCATTCGGGCCTGCGTCCGTCAAAACCGTCAAGTCGCCGGCAAGTTCACGGGAGGCGGCTGAAAGCGTGCAGGTGGAATTCTCGCGCTCCGGCAAGAAGGTTTCCTGGCACGAGCAGGACGGAACGCTGCTGGATCTGGCCGAACGCAACGGCATCCGGGTCGCTTCCGGCTGCCGGGCGGGCAACTGCGGAACCTGCGCGACAGCGCTCAAGGAAGGCGACGTGACCTATGTCACGCGGCCCGCCAGCAGCCCGGCGCAAGGGTCCGTGCTCATGTGTATCGCTTGCCCGGGAGGCAATGTCATTCTGGACGCCTGACGACGCGAGAGGGTGTCCATCATTTTTGGATCAAAGGATTGAGGGATTGGATATGGCTGGATTACTGAAGGGCTTGCGCCAGGCGGCGTCCTGCCTTGCCGTGTGCGCTGTCGGATATCTCGTGCTGGCCGGACTTGCCCCGGCTCAGGCCGACCCGAGCATGATTGTCGGACCGAACGAATGTGCGGAATGCCACAAGAAGGAAACCTCGATCTGGCAGAATACGCATCACTTCAGCACCTTCAGGGATCTGCCCAAGAGCGAGGATGCCGAAAAGATCGCCGCCAACATGGGCGTGAAGCGACTTAAGGCGGAAAGCCTCTGCACCAACTGTCATTTCACCATGCAGACGGTGGACGGCAAGGAAAAGGCGATTGCCGGCAATTCCTGCGAGTCCTGCCATGGCCCTGCCAAGGAGTGGTACAAGGTGCATTCGGATTTCAGCGGCAAGAAGGAAGGCCAGGAAACCGAGGCGGAAATAGCGGCCCGCTGGGAAAAGGCCGAGGCAGCCGGCATGATCCGGCCCAAGATGACCTACGCACTGGCGAAAAACTGTTTCAGCTGTCACCTGGTGCCGAACGAGGAACTGGTGAATGTCGGCGGTCACACGCCCGGCAGTGCGTTTGAACTGGTTAGCTGGAGCCAGGGCGAGGTGCGTCACAACACCTGGTACAACAAGGGCAAGTCCAACCCGGAAGCGTCCATCGAACGCAAGCGGATGCTGTTCCTCGTCGGGCGTATCGTCGAGCTGGAAACGGCGCTGATCGGCGTCAGCAAGGCTACCGAGAAGAAGGACTACGCCGTGAAGATGGCCAAACGGGCAAGCAATGCCACGAAGGTCATGGCAAGTCTTGCCAAGCTGTTGCCCGAGGCGCCCGAACTGGGTGAGATCCAGGAAATCGCAAGCGGTGCCAAGCTCAAGCTGAACAACCAGGATGAGCTGACCGATGCCGCGGCAAAGATCTCCGTGCTCGGCCTCAAGTTTGCCGACACCTACGACGGGACGACGTTTGCTGCGGTCGACAAGTACATTCCGGGAGCCGACAAGTTCAAGGGACCCGTGACGCAGTAGGGAGCCGGACTGTTGGATCAGGAGCTTCGCGACGAGCGAAACCGGCGCTGGGACGAGCCATTCGGCAAGGAACCGCTGGACCGGGAGACGGTGGACCGTGTCCTGGCCCTGCCGGCGTTTGCCGACGTCAATCCGGCCGACTTTCCCTCGTGGCTGCCGGTTGCAAGCGTCATCGCGAATGACGGCCGGATCAGGACCTTTCAAAAGGGCGAAACTGTCCTGCGAAAGGGTGACTATGGAAGTTCGCTGTTCATCATTCTGTCCGGATCCGTGTTCGGCCTGACTGCGTCGGCGCCGACCGCCGGCTCGGGCCGCAAGCAACAGAAATCCTGGCGCAGGTCGCTTGCCCAGCTGTTCGCTCGCAAGCGTCCGCCAGAGTACCGCCCTGCGCGGCGGCGGTCTCGCAGACCTTCGTCTGCAGCCGCTCCAGCCGGTGAAGGCACACGAGCAAATACGGTGGAAGCTGCCCTGCGTGTCGACGCGGACGAGCTGATCGCGAAACATGAGACTTTCCTGCTGGAAGCCCCGCAGATGTTCGGCGAACTGGCTGCCCTGACCCGAAGCCCAAGGCGCGCGACCATCTTTGCCCTTGAGGACGACACAGTCCTGTTCGAGCTGCGCTGGCAGGGGCTGCGCGAAATTCGAGACTGGTCGGATGGCTTCCGCAAGCAGATCGACCAGCTATACCATGAACGCGGTTTGCTGACCCGTTTGCAGGAATGCCCGGTCTTTGCCCATGTCGACAGCGCCGCGCTGGCGGAAATCGCAGAAGAGGCCCTGTTCGAAACCTATGGCAATTTCAACTGGACCCATCGCTTCAAGACTGAAATTTCCAAGGAAGACGGTGCACAGCACATCATCCAGCAGGAGCCGGTGATTTGTGAACAGGGCAGTCACGTCGACGGCTTGTTGCTGATCAACAGCGGCTTTGCCCGGGTCAGCGAACGGATCGATCACGGCGACAGGACCATTGGCCATCTGTCGAAAAACGACGTATTCGGGCTGGATGCGATTGCGGCGTTTGCGCGGGACAAGGTTTCTCCGGTTCTGGATACGAGCCTGCGCGCCATCGGCTATGTCGACGTCATCCGCATTCCGACGCATCTGGTCCAGAAACATGTTTTGCCGGGGCTCGATCCTTCCTTCCTGCGGCAAGGCAGGCCGGATGATCGTGACGGCACGCGCGGGGAACTACGCCAGGGCATGATGGACTTCCTCGTCGATCACCGTTTCATCAACGGTGAGGAAGCCATGCTGATCAACCTGGAGCGCTGTGTCGGCTGTGACGATTGCGTGCGTGCCTGCGCGACCGCCCACGACAACAACCCCCGCTTTCTTAGGCAGGGGAGCCGGTTCGAGAACGCGATGATCGCGAGCGCCTGCATGCATTGCACCGATCCGGTATGCCTGATCGGCTGTCCAACCGGCGCCATTCACAGGGCCGAGGACAGCGGAACTGTCGTCATCGACGACAACACCTGCATTGGCTGTGCGACATGCGCCAATTCCTGTCCGTACAGCAATATCCGGATGGTCGAGATCCGTGACGAGAACGGGCAGTTCGTGACGGATCGCGAAGGGCAGCCCATCAGCCGGGCGACCAAATGCGACCTGTGCGCCGATCAACTGACGGGCCCCGCCTGTGTCCAGTCCTGCCCGCATGACGCGCTTGCGCGCGTCAACATGCGCGACACCGAAAGACTGCTGGAGTGGCTGAAATGAGCTGGCTCCTCAATCGCAACATCCTGTTGAAGCTTGGTGCGGCCGCTGTTTTGCTGGCGGTTTTCATGACCGTAAACCAGGCTTACCGGATCTCGTTGCGCGACAGCCAGTTCTTCAACGGTTGGGTTCTGGTGGCGGTCATGGCCGGCATGTTGCTGCTGACGTTTCGCAAACAGTTGAGCACGTTGCCGCTCGGGCGCGTGCGCCACTGGTTGCAGGTGCATTATTACCTCGGGTTCCTGACCATCGGCGTCTTTCTGGTGCATACGCATCTTCGGTTTCCGAATGCGCCGCTGGAATGGCTTTTGTGGATCCTGTTCGTGCTGGTTTCGGCAAGCGGCTGTGTCGGCGGTTTTCTGGCCCGGATCATTCCTGTGCGCCTGGAAGGCCGAGGTGACCGGGTCCTGTTCGAGCGCATTCCCGTGTTGCGCGCGCAAATCGCAAACGAGGCGGAAACTCTGGCGCTGGCCTCGTTGGAAGACGGCAGTTCCGTCAGCCTTGCCAATGTCTACCAGCGGGAGCTCGGCCGGTTCTTTGCGCGGCCGCGGTACGTGTTCGCGCATTTGCGCCAGTCGAGCCTGCCGATCTCGCGGATCATGGGCGAGTTGCAATCGATCGAGCGGTATCTGGACGGCAAGGGCAAGGAACGTCTGGAACGGATGCGCCAGCTGGTGCGCGCCAAGAACGATCTTGATTTCCAGTATGCCAACGGCGGATTGCTGAAACTCTGGCTGTTTGTGCATGTACCGCCAACTTACGCCCTGATCCTGGCAATCCTGGCGCATGTCGTTGTTGCCTATGCCTTTTCGAGCGGAATTGCCTGACGATGAGCCTGTTACGCAGAATTGGTGTTCAGGAACGCCGCTATGAACGGCCGCAGGACGACTGGGTCTGCGGACATCTTGCCGACGGGTGTCCGTGTCGTCTGGGACCGGACCGGAAAGGAAACTGCAGGGCGGGGCCTGCCTGCCAGCCTGTACAGGACGGCGACCGCTGGATTTGCCGGCGCTCGAGCCAGGAAGGCGGACCTTGCGAAGATGGTCCGCTGCCGGACGGAAGCTGCTGTCTGAACCAGGAACCCTGCGTACCGAAGCCAAGCCTGCGCAAGCGCAGGCGGCGGGCAGCTGTCTGGCTCACGGCGCTGACTGCCGGGCTCGTAGCGATCATCCTCTCCGGCGGTGTGGCAAAAAACTATCTGATGCCGGGCCGGCTTGCAGCCCAGCACGCCAATCTGACAGATTGCCAGTCGTGCCACGCCGACGCACGTCCACAAGGCCTTGGCTGGCTTCATGGCCTTGCCGCGACAGCTGCAGGACCGAAACAGACAGCAGCGCTCTGCACCACCTGTCACGATGTAGGTTCGCAGCCGTTCACGGCACACACGACGCCGGTTGAACAGCTTCGGCAGATGACACTTGCCCGCACGGCGGAGGCCGGCACCGGGCGTGATCAGAGCTGGACAAACCGCATAAAGTTCTCACTGCCGATGGCAGGGCAGACGCAAAATAGCGCAGATGCCGGATCGCAGAACATCTATTGTGCCACCTGTCACCAGGAGCACCAGGGAAGCCTGGGCAAACTGACTGAAGTTTCCAATGACAGGTGCCAGACCTGCCATGTCGAGAAGTTCGGGCGTTTCGAGGACAGCCATCCGCAATTCACAGGCTACCCCTTTTACCAGCGCACCAGCATCATCTTTGACCACAAGTCGCATTTCGGAAAGCATTTCCCGGATACCGCCGAGAAGCCCGATGTTGCCGGCAAGGTTCCGGCCATGTGCGAGACCTGCCATGAAGCGGGGAACGACGGCCGCTACATGGCGGTGCGAGATTTCGAAGGCATGTGCGCGACCTGTCACAGTGGCGACATTCTCGGCCAGACCATCGTGAGCGGACCGAAGGGCACGAATTTCCTCTCTGTTCCGGGCCTGGACGTGGAAACGCTTGCGGAACGGGGGATCGACATCGGGTCCTGGCCGGAAAGGTCCGAGGCCGGAATTACGCCCTTCATGCGAGCGCTTCTGGCGCTGGTGCTGGACGGCCGGGATATCGTGGGAGAAGTGTCGGACCTGGATCTTCTGGATCTGCGGGAGGCTGATGAGGACGCTCTGGCAAAGGTTCAAACGCTGGCCTGGGCGGTGAAACGGTTGCTCGCGAATATCGAGCGTGATGGCCTTCCTGCGGCAATGGGCGCCGGGGCGGCGGACAGCGAAACCATGACGGACCACAGGCAAATGGCGCTGATGGTCGGCGTGATGCCACACGACGTGATCGCCGCCGCCAACCGGGAATGGTTGCCGGATCTCGCCGAGGACCTTGCCCGGCACGCCGACGGAACGCCAACCAACGCGTTCGAGGAAGCTAGGCAAGCGCTAGAAGAGAACGAAGCGGTACAAGCCGGAGAGGCCGCACCGGACAACCTTTCCGGGGTGGACGACAGCGATATTCTGGCCGGGACAGACGATGCTGCCAGCGAAGACAGTGGTGCGGAAAGCCTCATCCTTGACGGCGGAACGGATGATGGCGCAGAGCTGGCTTCCGAAGACCTGTTGCTGGCGCCTGCAGGAACCGATGACGCATTGGCCGGCAAGACAGATACCGACGATGACATTCTTGTAGACGTTGGCTCGTTGCTTGAAGACGATCTTGCCATAGAGGATGACGCGGGCGCCGACGTGTCGGACGGCTTGGACATCCTGACGGAGGAGGACGCTTCGAGCAGTTCGGAGGGGGACGCTCTCCTCGGCCAGCCTGCGGGTGGTGAGGAAATACTTGCCGGTGACGATATTCTTGCCGGTGAGGACATCCTTGCGGCAGACGAAGGCGGAACGGGCCTGTTGAGCGATGCGGCCGAACCTGTCGACACATCGACTTCACCTGACGACCCCTCGGCGCAAACCCGGGAGGAACCGTTCGATCCGGAAAACTGGGCTCTTTACGGCGGCTGGTACCGGCAGGACCATACGATCCGGTATCGTCCGACGGGACATGAAGACCCCTTCCTGAAAACATGGCTCGATTATTCGAGCCATGCGGCAACGGATCAGGAAAAGGCCCTGCGGGACCCCGTGTTTGCCTCGCTCAGTGACCCGGGCGCGGTGGGACGCTGTACCAAGTGCCACAGCGTCGACACGGCTGGCGTTGAAAAGACCGTGCGCTGGCACCCCTTCGATCCCGCTCAGGTGACGACACGTTTCACACGTTTTTCTCACGACCCGCACATCAGCGCAGTCGGAACGGAAGGATGCGTGACGTGCCACGCGCTCACCACGGGGGCGGACACCTATCTGAAGAGCTACGAGCAAGGTGACCCTGCCATCCACGCTCCGAACTTCACCCCGATCGACAAGTCCACTTGCGCGACCTGCCACACGGAACGTGCGGCTGGAGAGGAATGCACGCTTTGCCACCAGTATCACACGGGCGGATTCAGCCTGCCGCTGGTCAGAACCGAGGTGCCGAAGGAGTAGCGGGGTGCAGGGTTGCTCCGCAGGCAATCGTCAAGTCGCAGGTGTCAGTCGAAAGCAATGGCGTATTTGCCGCGCCCCAGGCCGGCGTCGAGTGAGACGGACTTCAGGTAGTCTTCTTTGGCCTGGTCGCGTTGACCCAGTTGCAGCCTCAGGTTCGCACGGCTGTAGTAGGCCTTGGCAAATCCGTCGCTGTGGGCGATTGCAGAGTTGAAGTCGTCTTCCGCCTTGTTCAGATGGCCTGCGGCAAGATGAGCCTTGCCGCGGTTGTAAAGGGCAAGGGGGTGGTTGGCGACAAGCTTCAGGACCACGTCGTAATCGGCAATGGCCGCGGCGTAATCTTCAAGTTGAGCCTGGGCGAAACCACGGTTGAAACGGGCGGCGGCGTAATTGGTATTGATCGCCAGGGCTTTGTCGTAGTCGGCTATCGCTTCCCGGTATTGGTCGAGCTTGCGCTTGGCGTATCCACGGTTGTTGTAGGCTGCGGCATATCCGGGCCGCATCTTCAGAGCGACATCGTAATTGGCGATGGCAGCGCCATAATCGCCCATCATGCGGTAGACTAGCCCTCTGTTGTTGTAGGCTTCCGGAAACTCGGGGCGAAGCCGGATGGCAACAGTGTAGCGAAGCAGAGCGGCTGAATAGTCTTTCGACTTCGCCAGTGCCAGTCCCCGGTTGTAGTAGGTATTGGCAAGTCGGCGTTGCAATGGCGCTTCGATCAGGCGGAAGTCCTGACAAGCCGTCTGAAAATCCTGCGTCTGGTCCAGGGTAAAGTCGACGTCCGGCCCTTTGCCCTGTTTCCAGTCCGATGCCTTGTACCCGGTGATTGAATAAACGTAATTGCGGGTTTCATCAGGAAGGCGCCCGCGCCCACGGCGCCAGTTGTCGACACGGTCTTCCCCGGCATTATAGGCTGCGGCCGCCAGGCCAAGGTTGCCGTAGCCTTTCAAGAGATATCCCAGCAAGCGGGATGAAGCTTCAATGGCTTCCACTGGCTCGAATGAGTTTTCAAGGCCCCAGTTGGCGGCGGTGTAAGGCATGAACTGGGCAATGCCTTCCGCCCCGGCCGGGCTGATCGCGTTGGGGTCGAAACGGCTTTCCTTCCAGATCAACTTGGCGAAGAAGCCCGGTGGCAGGCCCTGTTTATTCGCGGCCGCCTCGATGGTGCTGCACATCTGCTGCAGGAAGGCAGCCTCGTCCCGGACCGTGTAAAACGGTCCATGTTCCTTGCGCACTGTCTCGGCTGCCGCCCGGGCGGCAAGAACAGGTGCCATGATGACCGTTTCCGCAGGCTCCGCTGCGTAGGAAGACCCGAAACCGGAAAGGCACGCCGTGCCGGCAATCGCAAGGAGGAGAAAATGTCGAAGTGCCTTGGTCAACGCAGGTCCGTCAATCGGGTGAAAGGCGCACGTCATGTGCGGCGGCAATCATAGCTTCCCCGGCAGGCCAGCTCAATGTCTGCACTGAAGGCTGCAAACATGTCGAAAGCCTGTGTCAGGCAGGCGTTGACAACAGGTTCTGCGCAAGTGCGGGCAGGTCCTTGAAGCTCGAAAAGGACACAGCGTGCGGAATCTCGGAAATGGGACGTTTGCGGTAGCCTTCGGTGAACAGTGCAAAGGGCATGCCCGCATTGACAGCCGTTTCCGCATCGACCTCGCTGTCGCCGACATAAACGACCGGACCGCCGCCGAGGGACGATTGCAGGTAATGCAGCCCGGCCGGGTCCGGTTTGCGTTCCGTCAGGCTGTCCCCGCCGACCAGGCCCTGGAAGTAACGGGACAAACCCAGGTCTTCGATAATCTTCTCGGCGGGCCGCTGCGGTTTGTTGGTGCAGATCGCCAACGTATGTCCGGACTGCAGCAAGTGGTTGAGCGTGGCTTCGACGTCAGGGTAGGGGGCCGTCAGATCGGTCGCATGCGCCTGGTAATCCTCCAGGAAGCTCGAAATGAGACGTGTGCGGTCTCTCGTCTGCAAGCCGGTGGCATCGATGATACGGTCAACCAGCGTCGGAATACCGTTGCCGATGAAGGAGCGGATGGTTTCAAGCGGCAGCGCCGGCAGGCCTTCGCCTTCCAGAAGGCGGCATGCAGCTGCATGAAGATCCTGGGCGCTGTCGATCAGCGTGCCATCGAGGTCGAAAATCAGAATCGGACTCATGCCGCCTTCCATTTGATGGAGCATCCCATGGACGGGATCTGGTCGTCCGGTCCCTTGCCCGTTTCTGCAACCTGTCGCATCGCTTCGAACAGATCACGCCGAAGGTCTGCTGGCCCCGTCTCCCTGCGGGAGGCATCAAGTCGCCCACGGTATTGAAGTTCCAGCGCTGAATTGAAGCCAAAGAAATCCGGTGTGCAGACCGCGTCATAGGCGCGGGCGACTGACTGGTTTTCGTCAAAGAGGTAAGGGAAAGGGAAGTTTTCCCGCTTCGCCAGTTCAGTCATTTTCTCAAAACTGTCTTCGGGATAGCTCTCGACGTCATTGGCACTGATTGCAGCAACGCCGATGCCAATTGCCTGCAGGTCACGGGCATCGCGCAGGATCCTGTCACGGACGGCAACCACATAAGGACAATGGTTGCAGATGAACATGATCAGCGTGCCCTTGGGGCCGGCAATGTCTGAAAGCTTGTAGGTCTTGCCGTCGGTCGCGGGCAATTCGAAATCGGGTGCTTTCCAGCCAAAATCGCAAACAGGCGGAATGGCGGCCATCGTTTCGTCTCCCCTTGGAATGATGCGCTTTGTCAAAAGGATAGAGTAGGTCACCCCATGGAAGAAATGAAGTGACCGGATGGAGGAAAATCGCCAACAGCTAAAGGCCGGAGCACCAGCATCCGGCAAGATGGCAAGCGCTGAACGTAAAAATCAACGACCGGAAAAGCGCACTGGCTCGACCCCAGGCAAACGAAGACACATTCCACGGGCCGACCGGACTTGTGGCACCGATCCGGCAATCCGGACAGGTGCCAGATTGTTGTTTCAGAGCCAGGCCTGTTTCGGATCAGGCAGCGGAATTGCGTCGAGCAGAGTGCGTGTGTAATCCGCTTTCGGATTGGCGAAGAGTTCCGCCGTTTCGGAGTTTTCGACAATCTCGCCCTTGTAGAGCACCAGGATGCGGGTACACAGCCGCCGGATCACCGAGAGATCATGACTGATGAAGGCCAGGGTGAGGCCGAGGTCCTTGACGAGGCTCTCAAGCAGGTTGAGCACCTGGGCCTGGGAGGACACATCGAGCCCGGACACGATCTCGTCGGCCAGGATGAAGTCGGGCTTCAGGGCGATTGCCCTTGCTATCCCGACGCGCTGGCGTTGACCGCCGGACAACTCGTGTGGATAGCGGGTCGCGAAATGCAGGGGCAGGCCAACCATGTCGAGTGCTTCGTCGACCCGGCCCTTGATGTTGTCGAGCCCCTGAAGGCGCAGTGGCCCGGCGATGATACCGCCGACCCGCCGGCGAGGATTGAGTGAAGACATCGGGTCCTGAAAGATCATCTGGAAGCGCCGGCGCAGGGGCCGCAGGCTGTCCTCATGAAGATGGGTGATGTCAGTGCCTTCAAACCGGATCGCGCCACTGTCCGGTTCGATCAGGCGGATCAGTGCCCTGCCGAGCGTGGATTTGCCCGATCCGGACCCTCCGACAATGCCGAGGACTTCGCCCTTGGGAATATCGAAGGATAGGCCTTTCAGAACGTCGATCCGCGGTGCCGCGCCCAAAAGCGGTTTGCGGGACATGTCGGGAAAGGAGACGTGCAGGTCTTTCAGCTCGTAGATGATGTCGCTCATGGCCGGGCTCCTGCCTTCAATTGTGCGTCGAAGGCAGCCACTTCAGCTTCCACCGCTTTCGTCACGCCTTCCGGTACAGGTGTCAGTGAGCCTTGCGGGTCCGTGTATTTCGGCGTTGCCGCGAGCAGGGCCTTCGAATAGGCGTGCGAAGGCGCGGCAAAGAAGTTCTCGACGGAGGTTTCTTCAATCACCTTGCCCGCATAGAGCACTGTCAGTGACTGGGCTATCTTCGAGACGACACCCAGATCGTGGGTGACGAACAGCAGAGCAGTGCCGTGGCGCTGCTGCATTTCGCGGATCAGCTTGAGGATCTGCTTTTGAACGGTCACGTCGAGCGCAGTCGTCGGCTCGTCTGCGATGATCAGCTTCGGTTCAGCGGCAAAGGCGGACGCAATCAGGATACGCTGGCGCATGCCGCCGGACAGTTCGTGCGGATAGGCCTTCATCACCCGTTCCGGTGACTGGATGTGGACCTCTTCCAACAGCTCCAACGCCCGTTTTTCCGCGTCTGGTCGTTTCCAGCCGAGAATGTCAACCAGCCTGTCCGTGATCTGCGGCCCGACACGGCGGGATGGATTGAGCGCGGTGAGCGGGTCCTGTGGTATCAGGGCCGCGCGGGCGCCAATCCGCTGGCGTCTCGCCTTTTGGGAAAGCGTCTGCAGGTCTTCCCCGTCGAGCAGGATCTTGCCCCCGATCAACCTTGCGGCCTTCGGCAGAATGCCGAGAACAGCCTTGCCGATCATGCTCTTGCCTGCGCCACTTTCCCCGACAAGTGCACGCACCTCGCCAGGCTCCACATCAAGTGAGACATGCCGGAGCAGCGGCATGCCGTTCTTCAGCTGGACCGTCAGGTCCTGAATGGACAAAAAGCTCATCGCAGCACCGGATCGAAATGGTCCTTCAGGCCTTCGCCGAGCTGGGAAAAGCTCAGCACCGTCAGGAAAAGCGCGAACAAGGGAAACACGAGAACCCACCAGGCCTGATAGATGGAGGTACGGCCTTCGGCAATCATGCCGCCCCAGGTCGGCTGGTCCGTGGAAATGGAGAGGTTCACGAAGGACAGGATCGCCTCGACGATCACCGCGATACCCATTTCCAGCGTCAAGAGGGCGACGATGGTCGGCAGGACGTTCGGCAGGATCTCGGTCAGGGCGGTGCCGAAACGGGTGCGTCCGGCAACCTGCGCCGAAGCCACATAGTCCATCGCCCCCTGGCTCATCGCTTCGGCCCGGACGACGCGCGCAAAGCGGGTCCAGTCAATGACGACGATGGCGATGATGACGGACATCAGTCCGGTTCCCAGAACCGCAATCAGCAGGATCGCAAAGAGGACCGGCGGGAAGGCCATCCAGATGTCGATGAAACGGGAGATCACCAGATCCGCCCAGCCCCGATAGTACCCTGCGATCAGGCCAAGTGTTGCCCCGATAAGGCAGGTAAGCGTTCCGGCAACCAGAGCCACGATCAGCGCAAGTCTTGCGCCGTAGAGCATGCGGCTGAGCACGTCGCGGCCGAGGCTGTCGGTTCCCAGCAAATAGGCCGGGTCGGCACCTTGTTCGAAGAAGGGCGGCAGACGTCCGGCGAAAAGATCCTGCGCCAGCGGGTCATGCGGGCTGATCAGGGGGGCGAAGACGGCTGCCAGCACCAGGAAGGTGAGCCAGCCGCCACTGAGCCAGAGCCGAAGACCGGGCAGGCGACGGATATGTCCTCGGGCGTCACGCATGGCGCAGCCTCGGGTTCAGGGCGGCATAGGCCATGTCCACCACCAGATTGACCATCGTGAAGAGCAGGGCAAAAATCAGGACGATGCCCTGGATCAACGGCAGGTCACGGTTGATTACCGCGTCGATCGCCATGTTGCCGAGACCTTCGTAGGAAAACAGGCGTTCGATGATGACCGTGCCACCTATGAGAAATGTGAACTGGACGCCGATAAGCGTCAGCGTGGGAAGGATCGCGTTCGGCAGGGCATCACGCAGGATGATCGAGCTTTCCGAATAGCCCTTTGTCCGGGCCAGGGTGATGTAATCGTCGTGCATGCATTCCTTCAGGGATTGCTTGAGGAGCTGCAGGATGATGGCTGCCAACGGGATTGCCAGTGCAAGCGCCGGCATGAGCATGTGCCCCATGAGATCCAGCACCACGTCGAACCGGAACCGGGCGAGCGCTTCGAAGAGATAGAAGTTGGAGCTGAACTCGAACCCGAGCGAAGGCGATATCCGGCCGGAAATGTGAAACAGGGGCCACAGCACGCCGAACAGCAGGATCAGCGCCAGCCCCCAAAGAAAATCCGGCAGGGACAGCGCGATGCCGCCGGCAACGTCGATCCCGCCTTCCACCTTGGAACCGCGGTAGAGCGTTGCCGTGAGAGCGGCAGCACCTCCGATGATGACGGCGATCAGCAAGGCCATGACCGAGAGTTCCAGCGTGGCCGGCAGGCGGCCGATCACCAGGTCGTAGACCGGTTGGCGCAGGGTGATGGACGTGCCGAAATCACCCTGGATCACGTTGGAGATCCAGATCACGAACTGTTCGAAGATGCTCTTGTCGAGCCCGTAAAGCGCTTTCAGCCGGTCAATGTCGGCATCTGTCGCCCCGGGCGGCAGCATCATGGCGATGGGGTTGCCAGGGACGACCCGGATGACCACGAACACGATGATCGCGGCCCCGAACAGGGTGATAAGCGTTGTGATGAGGCGCGTCAGCAGCGCGCGCACGATTTGCATGACGGTATTTGGTCCAAAAATCGGAAAAAGTCGCCGCAACACCCCGGGAGCAAGCTTTGGAGGGTGCTGCGGCGAAGGCGGGTTCGAAAATTCCGGATTTTTAGGAACGCGTCATCAACGCAGGCAGCAGCGCGCCGGAAGCGTGCGGCGTGACCTTGACCTTGTCGCTGTGCAGGATCGGCTGCACATACTGCAGGAGCGGAATGACCAGGGCATTGTCTGCAATGTGGCGATCGACTTCCTTCCAGCCTTCGATACGCTTGTCCTCGTCAGCCTCGCCCCAAAGCGGCAGGATTTGCTGCATCAACTCTTCGCCATCCCAGACGGAGTGAGGCGAGGGACCGAACATGGCAAAGCCGGTCGAGGTGGTCGGGTCGCCAATGGCATTGCCCCAGTTGTAGAAGGCTGCCGGGGCCAGCGTATCGGCCGCGCGCAATTCGTAATGCTTGGCGATTTCGTAGACTTCGATTTCCGCCTCGATGCCGATCTTGCGCCACAAGCCGACGATGGCCTGAATGATCTCGTAATCCTTGGGCTTGAAGCCGCGGGTGGTCTGGATCTTGAACTTGACCGGATTGTCCGGACCGAAGCCGGAGGCCGCCAGCAGTTCCTTCGCCTTGTCCGGGTCGTAGGGAACGGTGATCGAAGCATCATAAGCGGAATAGTCAGGTGTCTGCAGCGTGTCGATGGGCACGCCGTATCCCGACAGGAGACGCTCGATGATGGTCTTCTTGTCGATGGAATAGGCCATCGCCTTGCGCACGTTTTCGTCCAGCATCGGATCGACATCGTTGATGAAGATCATGCCGATGTCGGAGATCGGGGCTGCGGTGCCGACGATGCCGTCGTTTTCCTTCAGCCGGTCGAATTCCTCGTAAGGCATTTCCAGCGTGACATGCGCATTGCCCGACATCACCTCGAAGGTTCGGCTGGACGCATCGGTGACGAACTTGATCGTGACCGTCTTGAACTCCGGTGCGCCGCCCCAGTAGTTCTCGTTGGCTTTCAGCCGGACGAAGGCGTTGCGCTCGAACTTGTCGACCATGTAAGGCCCGGTGCCGATCGGCTTGGCCTCGAAGCCGTCTGCGCCGACTTCCTCATAGTATTTCTTCGGCATCACATAGCCGGTCAGGAAGCTCATCCACTTGAAGATGGTGGGCTCGTATTCCTTGACGTCGGCAGTGATCTTGTTTCCGTCGATCTGGAAGTTGCCGACCTTGCCCCAGATGAACTGGATCGGATTGCCCGTGTCCGGATTGCCGGCACGTTCCAGCGACCAGACGATGTCTTCCGGTGTCAGCGGATCACCGTTGTGCCAGGTGACGCCTTCGCGCACATCCATCCAGATCTTCGACTTGTCGTCGTTCCAGCCCCAGGCGGTGATAATACCCGGCGCAAAGCTGAGGTCCGTGTTCTGATGAATGAACATGTCGAACACGGACTGGTAGATGCCCTGGATGGTCGGGTTGACCGCTGAAGGGCCGACTGTCGGGTCCCAGCTCGGCAGGTTGACGTTATAGGCGATCACCAGCTCTTCGATATCGCTGGCGAATGCTACCGGTGTTCCGACGGCTGTCAGCAATCCGCTGGCGGCCGCACTTTTAAGCAGTGTGCGTCTTGAAACTCTCATGGTTACTGTTCCCCATTTTACCTCTGGTGCCGGTGCGTTTGTTTTTGTCGCTATCCGGCAAGTTTTTGTGCAAGCAGATATCCGGGCCCTGCGCCGGTTCCCGCACCGGGCCAGACGGCCGCGCCGGTGTGGTAAAGGTTTCCAACCGGCGTCGTTCCGTCGGCAAAGCCGCGTACGGGCCTGAACATGAAATGCTGGGTCAGATGATGGCTTCCGCAAACCTGGTCTCCTCCGACCAGGTTGGGATTGTCCGCCTCCAGCAGGGCGGGCGATACGATATGGCGGCCGAGGATCTTGGCCCTCGTGCCGGGGGCATAACGTTCCAGAATGTCGAGTGCGCGTTCGGCGAACGGTTCCGCCGCTTCGGTCCAGTCGGTGGCCGTGATCTTGCCGGCGGCGTCGCCCTTGATGGTGCCGGGTGCCATGCGAACCTGAAGCCAGAGAACATGCTTGCCCTCCGGTGCCCGGCTCGGATCGACGACGGTTGGCTGACCGCAGACAATCACCGGTTCTTCCGGCAGAAGGCCGGCCTGGGCCTGTGCGTAGGTTCGTGCCATCTGATCGAGGTCCGGAGCCATGTGCACATAGGCGAATTTTTTCAGCTCTTCACCTGCGGTCCAGTCGGGCAGGGCATCCATGGCAAGATGGATCATCATCGTGCCCGGCGCATGTGCTGACTTCTTCAGGCCGAGGTCATACCGCGCGTTGCCGGTTTCGCCCGCAAGTTTCAGCAAGGCGGATGGGGCGACGTTGGCGATCACCGCCTTGCGGGCCATGATCTGCCGACCGTCCTTGAGCTCGATGCCGCGTGCCTGTCCATTCTCGACAATCACGCGCGTGACTTCTGCATTGCAGGTCACCGATCCGCCCGAAGCTTCGATCTGCGAAACCATGGCCTTGACGATCGTATCCGCACCGCCCTGACCCAGGACCATGCCGAAAGCCTGATTGACCATGCCTTCCAGGTAGGGGAACAGCGCGCCGCCTGAAATGTCGGGTGCAAAATCCAGATGCATCCCCCAGGCAGCAAGAAGGGCACGCACCTTCGGTGATGTGAAGGTTGTGTTCAGCCAGTCGCGCGGCGAGGATAGCAGAAAGCGGGCAAGGTCCAGCACGCCGTCCGAACCGCTTTTTCGCCACTCCTTGAACAATATATATGCAAATGCACGTTTTTTTGCCGGACTGCCCAGAAGCGCGAACAAGGTCTCTGCGCGTCCCGGAAATTCCGATGTCAGTGCCCGCCAGACATGTGCGTCTTCCGGGCAGATCTTTTCGATTCGCGAAGCTGTCGTTTCCAGATCGTTGCTGACGCCAAGCCAGGTGCCGTCCGGAAAAACGGAAGAGAAACAATTGGATGCTGGCGCGAAAGCCAGACCGTGGCTGCCCAGTTCCTCAGAGTATTGCTTGAAGAAGGCGGAACCTGCAAACAGGGAAAGGTTCATGGCCGCCCAGTCGTGGCGGTAGCCGGGAAGCGTGTACTCGCCGGATTTGACCGCACCGCCAGGTTCCCCCGCGCGCTCGAAGACACCGACTTTCCAGCCTTGAGCTGCAAGATGAACAGCGCAGGCAAGGCTGTTATGCCCGCTGCCGATAATGACGCCGTCCAACACCTCGGTCACGATCAATCCCCTCCGTCGTTCGCAGAAGATAATTGCAAATACAAATAAATCTGTCTAGCATTGAATTGTGATAACGAGCCGACAGGCCACAGAGGTACAGAGGGAACGATTATGTCTGCAGAGAGCGCGCTCAGCGGGCTTGGAGCTAAACTCCTGTCCGGAGAAGTGGAAGTGGTGGATTGCACGGGCGTTCTGGGTCCGAATACGCCGATCCTGCAACTTCCGCCTGATTTTGCAAAGAATACGCCGAAGGTCGAGATCCACAAGATCAGTGAATATGACGCCGACGGTCCTTTCTTCGCCTGGAACTGGATGGTTCTGGGGGAACACTCCGGTACGCATTTCGATGCGCCGCATCACTGGATTACCGGGAAGGACTACAGCGACGGCTTTACGGACACGCTGGATGTGCAGCGTCTGATTGCGCCGGTCAATGTGATCGACTGCTCCAAGGAAAGCACTGCAGATCCTGATTTTCTGCTGACTGCGGATTTGATCAAGGCCTGGGAAGCCGAGCACGGCGAGATCGGTTCAGGTGAGTGGGTCGTGATGCGCACCGACTGGGACAAACGCGCCGGCGATGAAGCCGCGTTCCTCAATGCCGACGAAGCGGGCCCGCACAGCCCCGGACCGACGCCGGATGCCATTGAATACCTGCTGTCGAAGAAGATCGTAGGCTGGGGCAGCCAGTGCATCGGCACTGATGCCGGTCAGGCCGGTGGCATGGAGCCGCCGTTCCCGGCGCATAACCTGTTGCACAGGGACAACTGCTTCGGTCTGGCATCGCTTGCCAATCTCGACAAG
The DNA here is from genome assembly GCF_009363335.1 of Labrenzia sp. THAF191a. Classification (GTDB taxonomy): domain Bacteria; phylum Pseudomonadota; class Alphaproteobacteria; order Rhizobiales; family Stappiaceae; genus Roseibium; species Roseibium algicola. The sequence goes on along the minus strand of NZ_CP045333.1, from coordinate 5,426,354 downwards.
CTGCCAGCCAAGGGGGCGATCCTGATTGCCGCTCCGCTGAAAATCGAACGCGGCACTGGTAGCCCCATCCGGGCACTGGCTCTGGTTCCGAAAGCCTGAGGCGTCTCGAAATGGCCGCTCCGCACGTAATCGTCGGCTCCGGTATAAATGCCCTCGTCGCGGCAGCAATGCTGTCGCGCAGAGGGGAGCCGGTTCTGCTTCTGGAACGCTCAGACGTCCTAGGCGGCTGTATGCGGACAGAGGAAATCACGCTGCCCGGGTTCCGGCACGATGTGATGGCGGCCACCTTCGTTCTTTTCATAACCTCACCTGCCTATGCGGAGTTGGCGGAAGATCTTGGCCGGCATGGTCTTGAATTCTGCCACACGCCGCATCCGACCGCCGTTTTACGGCCGGGAGGGGAGGCGCTGAAGCTGACGATGGACCGCGCGGCCAACATTGCCGCCTTCGAAGCCCTCGCGGCAGGCGACGGCAAGCAGCATGCGGCCGACGTCGGCGGTATCGAAGCCGACGCGGAGTTTCTGTTTGCCTTGCTGGGGAGCCCGCTCTGGTCTGGCAAGATGGCGCGCCTGATGCTCGCCCAAGCCTGGAAACGTGGCCTTGGCGGATTGAAGGCGTGGCTCGGTGCCTGCCTGCAGCCGGCTCGCGGCTGGCTGGAAGGGAACTATCGGAGCGAAACCCTGCAGGCGCTTTGGGCACCCTGGGTCCTGCACACCGGTTTGACGCCGGAAAGTACCTATTCGGGTCAGATGGGCCGGGTGATTGCTTTTGCGCTGGAAGCTGCCGGCGCTCCGGTGGCCAAGGGTGGCTCCGGCTCCGTGCCGGAGGCGTTCCGAAAATTGATTGAGGCCAAGGGGGGCAAGATCCGCACCGGTGTCGATGTCGAACGTGTCCTGGTGAAGGACGGAAAGGCGATCGGCGTTGAATCGGCAAGCGGTGAAACCATCAAGGCGCAGTCGATAATTGCCTCCGTCACGCCAACGCAGCTCTATCAGCGGCTTTTGAAACAGGAAGCACTCCCGGAAGCCACGCAGAAATACCGCTACGGCCGCGGCAATTTCCAGCTTCACTATGCTCTGGACGGTGATCCGGACTGGATCGTTGAAGGGCTTGAGGATGTTGCGCTGATCCACCTTGCGGACGGCATCGACAGTGTTTCCAAGTCCGCCAACGAGGCTGAGCGGGGTCTTCTGCCTGAAGTTCCGACGATATGTGTTGGCCAGCCGCATCGTCTGGACCCCTCAAGGGCGCCGGAAGGGAAGGGAGTCCTGTGGCTTCAGATCCCTGACGCTCCGCGCAGGATCAAGGGCGACGCCGCAGGCAAAATCGAGACCGGTCCGGAATGGACCGAAGCAACCCGGGAGGCCTTTGCCGACCGGCTTGAAGAAATCCTGAAGCGGCATATCCGCAACTTCGATCAGATCAAGCTTGCACGGCGGGCTTATTCGCCAGCGGATCTGAACGACATCAATATCAATCTGGTCGGTGGTGATCCCTATGGCGGGGCCTGCAGCATCGATCAGTTTTTCATCTGGCGCCCCTTTGCTCATTCCGTTAATAGCGCCACCCAAATCCGGAACCTGCACATGATCGGCGCTTCGACCCATCCGGGGCCGGGGCTCGGTGGCGGGTCCGGCTACAATCTGGCGAAATGGATGGGTGCATGAGCAACGAGGATCGGACGGACGTCATCACGGAAGAAGCACGTGTGCAGCGGCTTGGCGAAATTGGGCTGGAGAATTTCCCGCCCTATCTGATGAACCGTATCATGGGCCGCTACAACGCGGCGCTGCGTGACGAAATGGCCAATCTGGGCCTGACGACGCCGAAGATGCGTACGCTTGCCGTCTTGTCCGTGATCGACGGCCTGCTGATCCGCGAACTTGCCATTTATGCGGTCGTCGAAGTGTCGACGCTCAGCCGGGCGCTGGACGCACTGGAACGGGACGGGCTTGTCCGGCGCGTTGCCGACAAGGACGACAGCCGTGCCGTCCGCATTCATCTGACGCCCAAGGGGCGCGACACGCATGAGCAGCTCTGGCCGCATCTGGCTGGTGCATACCGGCAGATGTTCAAGGGCATCAGCGACGCGGACCAGCGGGCCTTCGTCGCCACGCTGCAGGCAATTTTGAAGAACGTGCGCAAGCACCCGATATGAGTTGATCGCGTAAGGAGGAGCCGATGGCCGAAAGGTCGTTCAAGGCTGAGGTAGAGCATCTTCGCAAGGGAACAGGAGACACCTTCACGGGTGAAGGTATTCTGGCCATCACCAAGGCACTCCTGGAAAACGGTGTCGGCTATGTCGGCGGCTATCAGGGGGCGCCGATCTCCCATCTGATGGATGTGCTTGCCGATGCGGAGGATCTTCTGGGCGAACTCGGCATCCGTTTCGAGGCCAATGCCTCGGAAGCCGCTGCCGCCGCCATGCTGGCTGCCTCCGTGCATTATCCCATTCGTGGTGCCGTCACCTTCAAGGGTTCTGTCGGCGTCAATGTCGCTTCCGATGCACTCGCCAACCTGGCCTCGTCCGGCGTTAACGGCGGTGCGCTTGTCATCGTCGGCGAGGATTACGGCGAAGGCAGCTCCATCATGCAGGAGCGTTCCTACGCCTTTGCCATGAAATCTCAGTTCTGGCTGCTCGATCCGCGCCCGAACCTGGCATCCATCGTCAAATCCGTTGGCGACGGCTTTGCCCTGTCGGAAGCCAGCAATTCGCCGGTCATGCTGATGGTGCGCATCCGCTCCTGCCATGTCACTGGCCGGTTCGAAACCCGGGATAACGTTCCGCCGCCGCTGTCCGTGCGCGACGCGCTCTCCAGTCCGATGCGCGATTTCAAGCGCGTTGTCCTGCCGCCGATGTCCTATGCGCATGAGCATGACAAGATCGACAACCGCTGGCCTGCTGCTGAAAAGTTCATTCTGGAAAATCGTCTGAACGAGCATTTCGGCCCGAAAGAGGGCAAGGTCGGGATCGTCTGCCTCGGCGGCATCTACAACAGTGTCATCCGGGCACTGCAACGGTTAGGACTTGCCGATATCAGCGGGAACACATCCATCCCGCTTCATGTGCTCAACGTCACCTATCCTCTGGTTAAATCCGAACTGCTTGAATTCTGCGCCGGCAAAGAAGCCGTGCTGATGGTCGAGGAAGGCCAGCCGGAGTTTATCGAGCAGCAGCTCGGGGCGATGCTCTACAAGGAAGGCCGGACGACGAAGCTGGAAGGAAAGGGCATTTTCCCACGTGCGGGTGAATACACCGGCCAGATCATGCTCGACGGTCTGGACACCTTCGTTCGCCAGTACGCGCCCGAGCTTCTGCCGGGCAAGGTACTGGCGCCGAACGCGCCCAAGCCGGAACTGCCGGATCTTTCCAAGACCGTGCCGATCCGTCCGCCGGGCTTTTGTACCGGGTGTCCGGAACGCCCGATCTTTGCCTCGTTGAAGATGGTGGAACAGGAAGTCGGCCAGCATCAGATCACCGGTGACATCGGCTGCCATTTGTTTGCCTGCCTGCCGCCCTTCGAAATTGGCGGATCGACCATGGGCTACGGCCTCGGGCCGGCCTCGAACGCGGCCTTTGACGGCGGCGGCGAGAGGCGTGCAATTTCGATCATCGGCGATGGCGGCTTCTGGCATAACGGCCTCAGCACTTCCATCGGCAACATGGTGTTCAACAAGTCCGACAGCGTCGCGATCATCGTCGACAACTATTATTCGGCGGCAACCGGGGGACAGGACATTCCCTCCAGCCGGGCGAAGAACAAGACCAAGTCGACCAACAACCCGATAACCAAGGCGTTGCAAGGGGCGGGGGTCAAGTGGATCCGGCAGATCGACCGGACCTATGATGTCACCCGGATGCGCGAAACCATTCGCGAGGCACTGACGACCGAGTATGATGGTCCGAAGGTGATCGTCGCGTCCTCCGAATGCATGCTCAACCGCCAGCGCCGGGAAAAGCCCCAGCGCAACAAGGCGATTGCAGGCGGCGAGCGGGTCGAGGTGCCGCGGTTCGGCGTCGATCAGGACGTCTGCACTGGCGATCACGCCTGCATCCGTCTGTCCGGATGTCCGTCGCTTTCGCTGAAGAAACTGGATGACCCGCTGCGGGATGATCCTGTGGTACATATCGACCAGTCCTGCGTGGGCTGTGGCAACTGCGGTGAAGTCGCCGACGCGGCCATCCTGTGTCCGTCCTTCTATGAAGCGAAAGTGGTTCATAACCCGACAGGCTTTGAAGCCTGGTATGCGGGGCTTCGCACAAAGATCATCAACTGGCTGCAGACGCGGCGGGCCGGCTCCCGTCTGACCTTTACCGGGGAGGGCGCGTGATGTCGCTTGCATTGCCACTGGATGCCAGACCGGCAGATCCGGCGCTCGAAGGGATCATCAAACTCGCCATCCTGGCCGTTGGCGGTCAGGGCGGCGGCGTTCTGACCAACTGGATCGAAGGCCTGGCCAGGTCACAAGGCTATCATTGTCAGGCAACGAGTGTGGCCGGTGTCGCCCAGAGAACCGGTGCGACCATCTACTATATGGAGATGGCGCCGGGCGATGTCGCGGCCCCCGTCTTTTCGCTCGCACCATCTTCTGGTGATGTCGACATTATCATTGCCGCGGAAATGATGGAGGCCGGGCGTGCAATCATTCGCGGTTTCGTGACCCCCGATCGCACCACGTTGATTGCTTCGACTCACCGCATGCTTGCGGTTTCCGAAAAAACCGTGCCGGGCGACGGCATGGCGTCCTCGGAGGAGGTAAAAGCGGCAGCTGAACTGGCAGCACAGAAGCTTGTTCTTGCTGATATGGATACGGCTGCCCTGAAAGTTGGGTCCGTGATCTCTGCTTCCCTTTTTGGCGCACTGGCTGGCTCCGGCGCTTTGCCCTTCGAACGGGCGGCTTTTGAAGAGGCCATTCGCGCCGGCGGCAAGGGTGTTGAGGCAAGCCTCAGGGCATTCGCCGCAGGTTACGATCTGGCGAAAAACGGCGAAGAGCCGAAGGTTGAAGCCGCAAAACCCACCAGGCAGGAAATTGTCAGACCGGCCGGGCCGGACATGGCGCAGAAGGCCTGGGCATCTCTGGAGGCAAAGGTCGCGGCTCTGCCGGAGCCTGTTCGCGAGATGGCGCGGGCGGGACTGCAGAAAGTCGTCGATTTCCAGGATACCGACTATGGGGCGGAGTATCTCGGCAGGCTGGAAAGTCTCGTCAGCCGGGATAGCGCGGAGAAGGATTACGAACTCTCCCGCGAGGCTGCCAAGTATATCGCCAATGCAATGGCCTATGACGATGTCATTCGGGTTGCTGACCTGAAGACGCGGTCGCAGCGTTTCGACCGGATCGAAACGGAAATGCAGGTGAAGGACGGCAAGCTGATGCATCTGACCGACTATCTTCACCCGCGTGCGGAAGAAATCGTCGGCCTGCTGCCGGAAAAGATGGGCCGGAAGATGGAGAACGATCCGGTCTGGATGAGCCGCATCGACCGCTGGTTCAACCGCGGCCGCCGGATCCGCACCGATAGCCTGCGCGGATTTGCAATGCTCTATTTCCTCGGTGGTTTGCGCGGCTGGCGCCGCAAGACGCTGCGCCACCGGATGGAGCAGGATCATTTGGAAAGCTGGCTGAAGATGGTCTCCGGTTACCTGCCGGACCGCTATGCCATGGCCGTGGAAACCCTGCGCTGCCGCAGGCTTATCAAGGGCTATTCCGACACCCATGCAAGAGGCCTGTCGAAATTCGACAAGGTGCTGGCCGGGGCAAGGATGGTGGAAAACCGGAACGATGGTCCTGAATGGGTTGCCCGCCTGCGTGAAGCTGCGCTCAAGGACGAAAAGGGCACGGATCTCGATGGGGCGCTGAAGACGGTTGAGAGCTTCGTTTGAGGGAAGGGTGTCCCGGAACTCAATGACGGGACATACCCCTCGATTAACCCCCTGGCGAGCATAGCGAGACCCGGGGGTACCTATTTCCAGAGTATCCGGGCTTCAAGGCAAGTCTTCGCCTCGTTCCTGGCGAAGAGAGCAGGCGAGTGGGGTCCGGATTTGCGTAGGCGCGTGCCGAGTTTGCAGCCCATCCTTCGAGACAGCGCTCCGCGCTTCCTCAGGATGAGGTTGGAGCAAGTTTGCGATTCAGAGAGGCAACTTTCCGGGCTGCTACACCCACACCCTCATCCTGAGGAGGCCGTCAGGCCGTCTCGAAGGATGGGCCGCTTGTGCTGGCTCCGGCGAAACGGCCTCCCGGCTCATCCTGCCAGTGCCTTCCCCAGTTCCGCCACGACTTCGCGTGTGGCCTCTTCGCTCGTCTGGATGCCTGGAGACAGGCGCAGGGTTGCGACACGGGTATCTGCGGAAAAACCGGCATCACGCAGATGGGTCAGCACCTGCACGGCTTGTTCTGGCGAAGCAAGTCCGAACATGAGACTGCCGCCACGATCTTCTTCTGATCTCGGTGTGAGCAGCTTCAGGCCAAGGTCATCCGCGCCATCGATCAGGATGCCGCAAAGGTGCCGGTTGCTGCGCAGGATGGACTCCCTGTCGGCGTCGGCATGCCACTTGAGGGCGGGTACGGAGGCGGCCGCGGGCATGATCGACGGCGTGCCGTTGTCGAAGCGGCGGATGTCAGAAGCATATTCGAAGGCGTCGATATCCCAGTTGAACGGGTTGTCCTGACTGAACCAGCCGCACAGCTCCGGCCTGCAATCCCGGATCAGGTCCGGGTGGACATACAAGATACCTGCTCCTGGTGTACCACACATCCATTTGAGACTGGTCGAGACCACAAAATCCACGTTCGGTGCCTCAACCGAATAGGGCAGGAGACCTGCGGCCTGGGTGATGTCCACGCCGATGATGCTGCCCATCGAGCGGCCATGGTCAACAAGGGTTTCCAGATCCGAGCGTCTTGAGGTAGTGGAGCTGACCCAGGTGATCAGGCAGAGCGCGACATCGCGGTCCCATTCGGCGATCATGTCTTCGTCCGCAACGAAATTTGCGCCCTGACGGGCCCGCACGGTTACCAGCTCGAAGCCGAGCCGTTCCTGCAGACGGGTGAGAAGAAAGTGATTGGAAGGGAAACAGTCTGCGGCCACCAGCACCTTGCGGCCACGCAGCAAACCGTCCGGCAGCGAACGCATGACCATGTCGACGCCCTGGGTAACGTTCTCGCAGGTCGTGGCAGACCCGGCGGGTGCATCGATGATCGCGCGCCAGTAATCGATGAACTCCCCGCGCTTGCCGAGCAGATAGGGCCACTGCTGATCGTTCGGAGCGCTCCAGACGGCAGCCAGCTCGGCCATTGCGGCGCTCAATCCGGCTTCCTTGCCGGGATACTGGCCGATGGAATGATAGAGGAAGTAGCCGTCTTCCCTGGTCGTCATGCGGTCCCCCGAAATGTCGTTTCCTTCGGTCAACCGGGGTGCTGAAACAGATCCATTTCCGTCTCAAACACGCTATTGACCGTCACAGGAATATTCGTATACAGTTTTTGAGATAGTTCAAGCTTAAAGGACTTTTAAAATGCCTGAAAGTGGGTTGAATAGGCTGAGTTCCTGTTTTGGCTTGAACTGTTCTGTATACGAATTTGCCGTGGTGGCGCGGTTCGTGACGAGGGAGGCTTGCCGGTGACAGCAGGAAAATCAACTGCCTCCACTTCGGGCGTGCAAAGCACCAGCGGACAGATCCACGACCTGCTCATGGGGCGCATCCAGCGCGGGGAACTTGGTCAGGATATCCGCCTTGTCGACACCGCTGTGGCGGCCGAATTCGGCGTTTCCCGCATGCCGGCTCGTGATGCCCTGATGCGTCTTGCCCATGAAGGCTATCTGGAACCGACAACGCGGGGCTTTGTGCTGCCGCGTCTCGACCACCAGGAAATTCTGGAAATTTTCGATCTGCGCCGTCTTCTCGAGCCGCGGGCAGCCGCCATGGCAGCGCTCAGCCTGTCGGCAGACGAGTTGAAGGGACTGGACGACATCCTCAAGGATGCGGGTTCGGCCATGGCGGCGGGGGATACCGAGCATTTGCATCGGGCCTGCGAGATTTTCCGCAACAGCTGGATTGCCGCCGTGCCGAATGTTTCGTTGCGCAAGGCGCTGCAGCGCTACATGACGCAGGTGCAGGCCGTTCGCCTGATGACCTTTGCCCATCAGGCGAACCATCCGTTGATCGTTGCCGGTAACACCCAGCTTTATCAGGCTTTCTGCCGCCGGGACGCGGTTGCTGCAAGCGACCGGATCCTGCGGTTCGTTTTTGAAGGGGAGGCGGCCTACCTCGCAGCACATGAGGACTCCGGCAATCAGAACACAACATCCTCTGCACAGGCAGGCTGAAGCGGGGGTACAGGGAGCGATGGACAGGACATGACGGAAACCCGCGCGGAAGTCAGACTACCGACACAGGACCTTGCCAAGGACCTGCCGTTCTTCACCAAGAAGCTGAACATGCGGCTGGACATGATCTATCCGGCCGACAGCCCGGAAATTGCGGTGTTTTCCGGTCACGGCTTGCGCGTGCGGGTGGAAAAGGGTGCAAGTGAAGCACCGGGCACGCTGCGAATTCTGACGGAAAATCCGGATGAATTTGCAGATGGTGAGCGCCTGCTGGTCTCCCCGAGCGGGACACGTGTCGAGATCGACGAACTCAATCCACCGCTCGTAATGCCTGAAACCGAGCACGCCTTCGTGGTGCGCCGTCTGGCAGACCAGGCCCCATGGGTGATCGGCCGGGCGGGCATGTCCTATCGGGATCTTGTGCCTACACGGCTTGGCGGCGCCATGATCGCCTCGCATATCCGGGTTCCGGACGGGCCGGTTCCGGACATGGTTCACTTCCACAAGGTCGGGTTTCAGCTGATCTTTTGTGTCCACGGCTGGGTTGACGTTCTTTATGAAGATCAGGGCGGCATGCGCCGTCTGAGGGCTGGTGACTGTTTCATCCAGCCGCCGGAAATCCGTCACCGCGTGATGCATGCCGCCGAAGGGATCGAGGTGATCGAGATCGGCGTCCCTGCCGAGCACATTACCGAGATCGACCACGAGATGACCCTGCCGACGCCCCATGAGCGACCGGACCGGGAGTGGCAAGGACAGAAATTCGTGCACAGCCTGGCACAGGACGGCGTTTTTGAACCGTTCCGCATTCCGGGTTTTGAGGCACGCGACACCACCATCTGTGACAACACCCGAGGCGTGGCATCTGTTATGGTGGCTCGTCCGGTCGGGGAGGCCTCTCCTTGGACGCGTCATGACTGCGATATTCTATTCAACTTTGTGCTGGCAGGCGAAATGACCCTGGAGGGCGAAGGCAAAGATCCTTACCGCCTGTCTGCCGGAGACGCCTTCGTGATCCCGCCGAACATGGCGACGCGATACGCGGAAGCAACTGCCGACCTGGAACTGCTGGAAGTCAGCCTGCCGGGCCGGTTCGAAACGGAGGTCCTGCGCGACTGAAATGACAAAGCCTGTCGAGGAGGAAAGAACAGGCTGTGCAGGAGTTCAAGGTCAAGCCATGAGGGGATGACAGCATGAGAAAATTGACGACATTTGTGGCCGCAGCAGCGTTGCTGGGCACGGGCACCGCCGCACTGGCGGACGACACCAAGATCGGTATCCTGATGGACATCACGGGTCCGATCGCCAACTTCATTCCGCCGCTTCAAAATGCAGCCGATCTCGCGGTCAAGCAGGTGAACGAGCAGGGCGGTCTGCTGGGGGGCACGGCAGTTGCCGTCTACGGTGACACCACGGGTACCGCACAGGGCGCGGTCGACGCTGCCCAGAAACTGGTGAACGTTGAAAACGTGCCGATCATCATGGGTTCGCTCATGTCTGGCACCACCATTGCCGCTGCCGAAGCTGCAATCATTCCGGCGGGTGTGCCGCAGATCTCGCCAACCGCGACCTCTCCGGCCATGACCTTCCTGGAAGACAACGGCCTGGTGTTCCGCATTGTGCCTTCAGACAACTATCAGGGTGAGATCCTCGCCAAGATGGTGATGGACGAAGGCATCAAGAAAGTCGCGCTCACCTTCGTCAACAATGACTATGGCGTCGGTATCGGCGAAACATTCATCGACGCCTACACCGAAGCCGGCGGTGAAATCGTCGCCGAGGCGAAGCACGAAGAAAAGAAGGATTCCTACCGTTCGGAACTCGCAAGCCTGGCCAAGGGGGATGCCGAGGCGCTGGTTGTGATCGCCTATGCCGGCGACAGCGGCGGCAAGATCGTCCGTCAGGCCATTGAAGGTGGCCTCTTCACCAAATTCATCGGCACGGATGGTCTTCGTGACGAACTGCTGATCCAGAACGTTGGCGCAGATGCCCTGAAGACCTCGTTCTTCTCCTCACCGACGTCTCCGGCTGAAAACCCGGCCCAGCAGTCTCTTCATGATGCCTTCAACGCCGAATTTGGCGAAGGTGCCGACAAGGCTTTTGTCGACCAGACCTATGACGCAACCTTCCTCGCCCTGCTGGCCGTTGAAAAGGCCGGTTCGACTGACCGCGCAAAGATTGCCGAAGCCCTGAAGGAAGTCGCCATGGCTCCGGGCGAGAAAGTCGGCCCGGGTGAATGGGCAAAGGCGATTGCGCTGATCAAGGAAGGCAAGGACATCGACTATGACGGTGCCAGCGGCTCCGCGGAGTTCGATGAAAACGGCGATGTCGGTGGCTACATCGGCAAGTTCGTCGTGGACGGCGACGGCTACAAGCAAGTCGAAATCGTCGAATAAGCCGACAAGGCGACAGCGTGATTGAGCTGGACAAAATCTGCGTCGATTTTGGTGGTTTGCGGGCTATTGACCATGCAAGCTTCAAGATCGGCGCAGGCCGCATCACCGGCCTGATCGGGCCGAACGGTGCGGGAAAAACAACCGCCTTCAACGTCATTGCAGGTGCAATCCGGCCCAGTGCCGGCCGGGTGCTTCTGGACGGGAAGGACATAACTGCGCTCAAACCCCATCAACGGGCCAAGGCCGGCCTCGCACGCACCTTCCAGATACCTCACGAATTCGGGCATCTCTCGGTTCTCGAAAACCTGATGGCGTCTGCCTCGGCGCCGGAAGGCGAGAATGTCTTCAACGTGATCTTCCGCCGCGGCCACTACCAGGCCGAGGAGCAGGAAATCTATGAGACTGCGCGGGACACTGTCCGCCTGCTTGAACTGGACCATGTCATCGACGAGAAGGCAGGCAATCTTTCCGGTGGTCAGAAGAAGCTGGTCGAACTCGGCCGCGCCTTGATGCGCAACCCGAAGATCATCCTGCTGGACGAGATCGGTGCCGGCATCAACCGCACGCTTCTGTCCAAGCTGGCGGACAAGATCCTGATGCTGAACCGGGAACGGGGCCTGACCTTCTGTCTCATCGAGCATGACCTCGACTACGTTTCCAAGCTGTGCGACCACGTGCTGGTCATGGCGCAGGGCACGCTCCTGACAGAAGGTTCGGTCGAAGACGTGCGTAACGACGAACGTGTGATCGAAGCCTATTTCGGCGGCGGAAAATACGAGGCGCAGCTATGACCGAGCGACTTTCCGTCACAAACGTCAGCGCCGGCTATGGCGGTCCGCCCATCATCGAAGAGGTCTCGTTGACTGTTGAACCTGGCGAGATCGCGGTCATTCTCGGGCCGAACGGCGCCGGCAAGTCGACCTTGCTCAAAACCATCTTCGCACTGACCACCGTCTCCGCCGGGTCGATCAAACTTGGCGCAAAGGAATTGGCGGGCTGCAAGACGTCCGCTCTTGTTCCGCTCGGTGTTTCGGCAGTGCCTCAGACGAAAAACGTCTTTGCGACCATGTCCGTAGACGAAAACCTTGATGTCGGAACCTATGCAGCTCCACCAAAGGATAAAGCGGCGACGCGCGAACGTGTGCTCTCCCTGTTTCCCGACCTGCGGGACAAGTTAAAACAGCCTGCTGGCGAGCTTTCGGGTGGGCAGCGGCAGATGGTTGCCATGGGCCGCGCGTTGATGAGCGACCCGAAGCTGGTGCTGCTGGACGAGCCGACAGCGGGTCTGTCGCCTGCCTATCTGGAGCGGATCTTCGACCTGCTTCTCGACATCCGAAAAACCGGGATCACGATATTGATGGTGGAACAGAATGCCCGCCAGGCTCTGCAGATTGCCGATCACGGCCATATCCTGGTGAACGGGCGAAACTATGCCAGCGGAACCGGCAAGGAGTTGCTGGCGGATGAAGACGTGCGGCGCCTCTTCCTCGGGGGAGCGGCGGCATGATCGAGTTCGTGAATTTCTATCTGTTCCCGGCGCTGGCCATTGGCAGCATTTACGCGCTTGGCGCCGTCGGGATTTCCATGATCTTCGGCATCCTGCGCTTTGCCCATTTTGCGCACGGCGATCTGATGACCCTGGGCACTTACGGTGTGCTGGCCATGGCTGCCATCGTCCCGGTCAATCCGCTTCTGCTGATCCCCTTCGGCATGGCACTCACGATCGTCTCGGCGCTTCTGGTCGACCGCTATTTCTACAAGCCACTGCGCGAGCTGCCGACCATTTACACGGTGATCTCGTCCTTCGGCATTGCGCTGGTCTTCCGCTCGATCGTTCAATTGGTCTGGGGTTCTCAAAACCAGGTGTTTTCGACAGGCGTTAAACCGCCGCTGGTCCTGTTCGATACCTTTCGGGTGTCGGTGCTGCATCTGCAGGCGGTGATCTCGACAGCGATCATTGCCGTGCTTCTGCACTACTTCCTGACCGTCACAAGAACCGGCCGGTCCATGCGGGCAGTCGCCGACGATCCGGAACTGGCCGAAGTTTCCGGTCTGGATACCGCCAAGGTCATTCGCTGGACGTGGATTATCGGCGCGGCTCTGGCGGCGATCGCCGGAACCTTTGCCGCCTTGAACACCAGTGCTCACCCCAATCTGGGCTGGAACCTGCTGATGCCTATGTTTGCCGCCGCCATTCTGGGTGGGATCGGCAAGCCGATGGGCGCCATGGCAGGTGGTTTCATCATCGGCCTGGCCGAGGAACTGTCCTCCTACCACTGGATCGGTGACGATGCGCTCATCTCTCCGTCCTACAAGACGGCGGTCGCTTTCGTCCTGATGATCGGCCTGCTCATCTTCCGGCCCCAGGGCCTCTTCAAGGGGAGGTTGCTCTGATGGAACTCACCGGTCTCTTTTTCTATGCGGTCAGTCTTCTGATCCTGGGCGGTATCTACGCAATCCTGTGCCTTGCCCTGAATGTACAATGGGGCATGGGCGGCCTCTTCAACGCCGGCATCGCCGGGTTCTACGGTGTTGGGGCCTATACCTCGGCGATCCTGACAACCGCGGCCTCGTCCAAGCATCTCGGGGGCTTTGGCCTGCCTGTGCCGATTGGATTGATCGGGGCTGCGATACTCGCCGGGCTTGCCGGCTGGGCGGTGGCCAAGATCTGCGTGCGTCTCAAGAGCGACTATCTGGCGATGGCCTCCATCGGGATCGCCGAGATCCTGCGGCTCGTCATCGTCAACGAAAGCTGGCTCACAAACGGCAGTCTGGGCCTGTCCCGCATTCCAAGGCCTTTGGCGGACCTCACCACCGGGCGCATGGGGGACATCGTGTTTCTCGGCTTTGTCTGGTTCGTGGTGTTGCTGGTCTATCTGGCTGCCTCGCGCCTGCACGACAGCCCGTGGGGCCGCAGCCTGCGTGCGATCCGCGACAACGAGGCTTCGGCGGCGGCCGTCGGCAAGAACGTCGAGAAATTCAGGATCCAGACCTTCGTCATCGGTTGCGCCATCATGGGGATCGCCGGTGGCCTGTCAGCGCATTATTTCCGCTTCCTGTCGCCCACGGCCACCGATCCGCTGCTGGTGACCTTCCTTGTGTGGGTGATGCTGATGGCCGGTGGCTCCGGCAACAACAGGGGGGCCATCCTCGGCGCCTTGACCATCTGGACGCTTTGGTCCGTGACGGAAATCTTCACCAACCGCCTGCCGCCGGAATGGGCGACCCGCAGTTCGTTCATCCGCATGCTGCTGGTGGGTCTGCTTCTGCAGGTGGTGCTGCAGCGTTTCCGGTCCGGACTGTTGCCGGAGAAATCGCCGCCAGTGAAATTCCGGCAGGAATAGCAACAGTGCTGTCAGGTCAGGCGAGCGGTGGAAACACCGCCGTCTTCTTGACGGTACCATAAACGAAACTGGTATCGATCGACGCAATGCCGCCGATCGGATGAATGCGGTTGCGGATGAAGGTCTCATAGGCTTCAAGATCCGACACCACCACGCGCAGCTGATAATCCATCGCGCCGGTCAGCACGTGGCATTCCAGAACCTCCTCGATGGTCTGCATCCGGCTTTCGAACCGGCGCACATCTTCCTCGTTGTGGCGCTCCAGCCGGATGCGGACGAAGACGGTGATCGGCAGACCGTAGGCGGCAGCATCCACATCCACCGAAAACCCCTTGATTGCCCCGGAGGCTTCCAGGTTCCGGAGCCGGCGCAAGCAGGGCGAGGGCGACAGGTTGACCGCTTCCGCCAGGTCCTGGTTGGTCATGCGGCCATCCCGCTGCAGCGCGCGGATGATCTGTCGGTCTTTCTTGTCCATTTGAAGCTCGATTGGCAGATTATGCTAATCTAAAGGCTATCACTGACAGATTTTGAAATCTATCACCCTCATGATTGGATCATATTGCTCAGGCTGAAATCAGGGAGACAGCCATGAGTGCCTACAAGGGTTTTGCCAGCCGTGCGATCCACCTCGCTTACAATCCGCTTGAAAACGAGGGGTCTCTGACACCGCCGCTGCATCTGACCTCCACCTTCGTGTTCGAGACGGCGGAAGCCGGCGGCGAGATGTTCGCGGGCGAGCGGGCAGGGCATATCTACAGCCGCATTTCCAATCCGACGCTGGATCTTCTGGAACGCCGCATTGCGGATCTGGAAGGAGCGGAAGCCGGTCTCGCGCTTTCTTCCGGCATGGGCGCGATCACCGCGACCCTTTGGACGCTCGTGGCACCGGGGGACGAGATCATCGTCGACGAAACCCTTTACGGCTGCACCTTTGCCTATATGCGCCATGGCCTGACCAAGTTCGGCATCAAGATCACCCATGTGGACCTGACCGATCCTGAAAACCTGCGCAGCGTCATTTCCGACAAGACCCGGGTTGTCTATTTCGAGACCCCGGCCAACCCGAACATGCGCCTTGTCGACATCAGCCACGTTTCGGAAATCGCACATGAGGCCGGCGCGACGGTAATCGTCGACAACACCTATGCAACGCCTTATCTCACCCGCCCGATCGAACTTGGCGCCGACCTCGTTCTGCATTCGGCCACCAAGTATCTGGGTGGTCATGGTGACGTCGTGGCCGGTCTGGTTGCCGGACGGGCCGACCAGATCCAGGAGATCCGTCTCGTCGGCATGAAGGACATGACCGGCGCGGTGATGGCCCCGTTCAGTGCCATGCTGATCCTGCGCGGTTTGAAGACGCTTGCCCTGCGCATGGACAGGCACTGTGCGTCCGCGCAGAAGGTCGCCGAATGGCTGGAAGGCCATCCGGCGGTCTCAAAGGTCCATTTCCCGGGACTTGAGAGCTTCGAGCAGCACGAACTGGCAAACAGGCAGATGAGCCAGCCGGGCGGCATGATTGCCTTTGAACTGAAGGGTGGTCTGGAAGCCGGTATTTCCATGATGAATGGCCTGAAGATGATCCAGCGGGCCGTGTCCCTGGGCGATGCCGAGACGCTGATCCAGCACCCTGCGTCCATGACCCATTCCACCTACACCCCGGAAGAGCGCGCCGCCCACGGCATCAGCGACGGCCTCGTGCGCCTGTCCGTGGGCCTGGAAGACTTAGATGACATCCTGGAAGACATGGCGCAGGCCATGCCGCAGGTGCCTGTTGCGGCGGCGGCCTGAGCTCAGTCAACGCCCAGGTCTTTCCACGGATCTCCAGAGCTTCTCCTCCTCTCAACCTCATCCTGAGGAAGCGCGAAGCGCTGTCTCGAAGGATGGGCGGCATACTCAGAGCAAGCGGCCCATCCTTCGAGACGCGCGCGAACGCGCTCCTCAGGATGATGGAGCGGTGGAAATGAGAGTCGGGGAACGTGGCGGACAGCCCAAATCAGGGCGTCCGTGCGACACCGGATTTCACGCGCCGCAGCGGAATGGAGCTTTCGATGTTGGCGACACCGGGCACCTTGGTCAGCTTTCCGGTCAGGAAGGTTTCGAAGGCGGCGAGCCCGGTGGTTGCCACGCGCAGGAGATAGTCCCGGTTGCCGGTCATCAGCCAGCAGTCGACGACTTCCGGAAACGCCTGAATGGCGGCTTCGAACTGGTCCAGGGTGACGTCGATCTGCTTGTCGAGCTGAACGGACACGAAGACCGAAACCTCGTAGCCGAGCTTCACCTCGTCGATCAGCGCGCAATATCCTGTCACGATGCCGCGGTCTTCCAGGTGCCTCAGGCGGCGGGCTGCCGGTGTCGCACTCAGGCCGATGCGTTCGGAAAGATCCTGAATTGAAATTCTGCCGTTCTGGCGCAGCTCCCGCAGGATCTGGATATCAAATGTGTCGAGCGTGTCGGAAATCGCCAAGGAAGGCCTCAATCTTGGTGAAACTCTCCAAGACTTAGCCGAAAAGATTAGGAAATAGCAAGAAACCAGTTCTTGCCCGAAGCTAGAGTAACGGCAAGTACGCACTTAACGGGAACGCCTCCATGAGCACCGAACACCTGAAGACCATCGAACAGCGCCTGTTGTGGCTGTCGCACTGGATGATCCATCACGCCAACCACGTGCGTCCGAAGGTGGATGGCATCAAGATCGGCGGGCATCAGGCAAGTTCGGCTTCCATGGTTTCGATCATGACAGCGCTCTACTTCTCTGTTCTCCGGCCGGAAGACCGGGTGGCGGTCAAGCCGCATGCCTCGCCGATCTTCCATGCGATCCAGTACCTGATGGGTAATCAGACGCGCGAAAAGATGGAAAACTTCCGCGGTTACGGCGGCGTTCAGTCCTATCCTTCGCGTACCAAGGACATCGATGATGTCGATTTCTCCACCGGTTCGGTTGGGCTCGGTGTCGCGATTACCTCCTTCGCGTCGCTGGTACAGGACTATATCGCGGCCAAGAGCTGGTCGGGCGACAAGCCGCTCGGCCGCATGATCGCTCTGGTCGGCGATGCTGAACTCGACGAAGGCAATGTGTATGAAGCCCTTCAGGAGGGCTGGAAGAACGATCTCAGGAACTGCTGGTGGATCATCGATTATAACCGCCAGTCGCTCGACGGTATCGTTCGTGAGGGGCTCTTTGATCGGGTCGAGAAAATCTTCGATGCCTTCGGCTGGCAGGTGGTCCGGGTCAAATACGGGGTCTTGCAGCGCGCCGCCTTTGCCGAACCCGGCGGCGACAAGCTGCGCCAGTGGATCGACGATTGCTCTAACCAGGATTATTCCGCGCTCACCTTCATGGGGGGAGCCGTCTGGCGCAAACGCCTGATGGACGACCTGGGCGACCAGGGCGATGTCACCGCGCTGATCGACCGCCGTTCGGATGATGAACTGGCGGATCTCATGGAAAATCTCGGCGGCAATTGCACCGAGACCATGGCGGAAGCCTTTGCCGCCATCGATCACGACAAGCCGACCTGCTTCCTTGCCTATACCATCAAGGGGTGGGGCACGCCGATTGCCGGCCACAAGGACAATCACGGCGGCCTGATGAACAAGACCCAGATGGCCGAATGGCAGAAACACATGGGCGTTGCGGAAGGCGAGGAATGGGAACCTTTCGCGACAGTACCGGACGTTGGAGCGCTGAAGGCATTTCTGGATCAGGTGCCGTTCTTTGCCAAAGGCACCCGCCGGTTCTCTGACGACAAGATCGCCGTACCTGCCATCGAGCTTGCCTCCGACCGGGATATTTCCACCCAGATGGCCTTCGGCAAGGTGCTGGACGATCTCTCCAAGGGCGACAGCAAACTGGCCGAGCGTATCGTTACGACCTCACCGGATGTCACCGGCACCACCAACCTTGGTCCCTGGGTCAACCGGCGCAAGCTTTTCGCCCGCAAGGCCATGGCGGATGCCTTTATCGAGCACAGGATTCCCTCGACTGCGAAGTGGGAGTTCACGCCGGAAGGCCAGCATATCGAACTCGGCATCGCCGAGATGAACCTGTTCCTGCTGCTGGGGGCTGCCGGTCTTTCTCATTCGCTTTTTGGCGAAAGGTTGATCCCCATCGGCACAGTCTATGATCCCTTTGTTTGCCGGGGGCTCGATGCGCTCAACTATGCCTGTTATCAGGATGCCCGCTTCATGATTGTCGGCACGCCATCCGGTGTGACCCTGTCGCCGGAAGGCGGTGCGCATCAGTCCATCGGCACACCGCTGATCGGCATGAGCCAGGATGGACTGGCCGCATTCGAACCCGCCTTTGCCGACGAACTGGCCGTGATCATGGAATGGGCCTTCGATTACCTGCAGCGCGACGGCGAGGGCGATCCGGACGAACGCACCTGGCTGCGCGACGAGACCGGTGGCTCCGTCTATCTGCGCCTGTCGACCAACCCGATCGAACAGCCGGTCAAACGGGCCGACGATGCCTTCCGCCAGGGCGCCATTGACGGTGCCTACTGGCTTCGCAAACCCGGCCCCAACTGCGAAGTTGTGATCGCCTATCAGGGCGTCATTGCGCCTGAAGCCATCAAGGCGGCGGGCGAACTCGCCGGTAACCGGCGGGATGTCGGTGTTCTAGCTGTCACGTCCGCCGACCGCCTCAACGCGGGCTGGACGGCGGCGCAAAGAGCAAGGTCTCGTGGCAATGCGGCTGCCAGGTCCCATATCGAGCAACTGCTGGGCGATCTGCCCGGCCATTGCAAACTGATCACCGTGATCGACGGCCACCCGGCAACGCTCGCCTGGCTTGGCGGCGTCGCCGGTCAACAGACCATCCCGCTCGGTGTCGAACATTTCGGCCAGACCGGTACGATTGGCGATCTCTACCGCCATTTCGGTATCGATGCCGCGTCGATCATCGAGAAGGTGAATGGATTGACGCCGGGGCGGCGAGTCTAAGGGCGACTGAAGCTAAAGGCAGGGGTTGGATATCACATGATATCTGCGGGTCATGGCTCGATAATGCCTTTGGTCAGAATGATGTTGCCGTAGAGGCGGGTCTCGCCTGTCTGCACCACGGCAAAGGCATGGCTGGCTGCGTCATAAAAGGCGTGGCGTTCCAGCGTTGAAATCCTGGCCGGCTTGTCGGCGGTGTCATCGATGATGGTCTGGAACTCGGTGACAATCTCCGGCACCGCGTCCGGATCACCGACCACCTGCATCGTCCGGGCGGGGGTGGCGACGAACGTGTCGAGCGGCATCACTGACAGGATCGCCTTCAGCGTGTCTGTTGCCGAAATGCCATCGAGACGAACACAATCGGGACCGGAGCTTTCCGCCGGGAAATTGGCGTCGACAATGGCGATCTCGTCGCCGTGCCCCATGGCTCTGAGGGCATAAAGCAGCGAAGGGTTCAGGATGGGGGGAAGGTTACGCAACATGGGTGGTCTCGCTCGGCAAGGGGGCATCGGGGCGGATCAGGCCAGCAGACCTGAGGTCTGACCAGAGTGCGGCAGGGATATCGGTCTTCAAGAGAGCAATATTGGCTTCAACCTCGGCCGCGTTCACCGCGCCGGGGATGACGGTCTTCACACTTGGATGCCCAAGCACGAACTGCAGTGCGGCCGCGATCAGCGGCACTGAATGGCTGCGGCAGACATCCTCGATCCTGCGCACGCGCTCAAGGATCTCCGGCGGTGCATCGGCGTAGTTGTATTTCGCACCGGGAACGGCCCCGGTTGCCAGAATGCCGGAGTTATACGGCCCGCCCAGAATGATGCCGACGTCCCGTTGCTCGCAAAGCGGCAGGAAGCTCTCAAGGGCGTCCTGTTCCAGAAGCGTGTAGCGGCCGGCAAGCAGGAAACAGTCGAAATCGGCAAGGCCCAGCAGCTTTTCGCAAACCTGCCATTCGTTTACCCCTGCGCCGATGGCCGCAACGTCCCCGGCCTCTTTCAACTCGGTAAGCGCCTTGTAGCCGCCGAATTCGAAAAGCTCGCGGACGCGGGCATCGCTGGCTTCCTGAGAGCCCTGCGAAAAGGCGCAGACGTCATGTACGAAAAGGATGTCCGCGTTGGCGACCTCCAGTCGCTGTCGGCTTGCCTCGTAGCTGCGCATGACGCCGTCATAGCTGTAGTCGAAGACGATCCGCTTTTGCGGCACATCGACAAAGGCTTCCGGCGTCACCTCGTGCGGCTCGCAATCCAGCAGCAGGCGGCCGATCTTGGTGGAAAGCTGAATGTTCTCGCGGCCAAAACGCTTGATGGCAGTGGCAAAGCGCATTTCCGATCGGCCGAGGCCGTATTGCGGCGCCGTGTCAAAGTAGCGGATGCCGTTGTCATAGGCCGCCTGAAGGGCTGCCTGGGCATCTTCTTCCGAAACCTTGCGGTAGAGATTGCCGAGCGGCGCGCCGCCGAAACCCATCTCCGTCAGATCGATCGGCCTAGCGGTTCTGCTGTTCAGCCGCTGTGTTCTTAGAGCGGTCATGTGTTTCCTCTGGATGTTTCCTCAGGAGCTGCTTTAACGCCGCATGATCTGCGGTCTGGTGTCGGGCCAGGGGCCAGGTTTTCAGTCGAACAGGTCTGGCCTGGTCTCGGCGAGCGGTTCCAGGCGCGTGACAAGTTCGCTCAGGTGCTTTTGCATTGCCTGGCGTGCCCGTTCCGGATCGCGGTCGCGGATTGCTTCCACGATGACCCGGTGCTCGTCATAGGCTTCAAAGGCCCTGCCGCGCATGGGGAGCAGCAGTTGCCGTGCCCGGTTGACCTGCATCCACCCGGTGGCAGACAGGTTGTGGAGCTTCGGGTAGCCGGTGAAGGAGAAGATAAGCTCGTGCATGCGCTCGTCTTCCCGGTAGAAGCCGGTTTCGTCGTGATCTTCCAGGCAAAGAGCCTGCAGCCGCAAATTGCGGTTCAACTCCGTCAACTGCTCTTCGGTGCGCTCCGCCGCCACCTTGGAAACCGCCGCCAGTTCGATGGCTTCCCGCAGGAAGGCGCCCTCGCGGATTTCCGACATGGAGAATTTGGTCACACGGGAGCCGGACTGAGGAATGACTTCGACAAGGCCTTCGCCTGCAAGCCGGGTGATCGCCTCCGTCACCGGCGAGCGGGAGACACCAAGCTGCTCGCAGATGACTTGTTTCCTGAGGAGGGTGCCCGGGGGCAGGTCCATCGCCAGGATGGACGAGCGCAGCGCCTCATAGACACGCTGTGCCAGCGAGCCGGACAGTTTGCCAATGTCGGGCAGGGTGATCTCGGGAAAATCTTGTTCGTTGGTCAGGGACATTGTCAACTCTATTGAATGCTAACATGTTAGTTGACACAGTTACCCTGTCAAGCTAATCGTGAAGAAAGACCGGCCGTGCCGATGCTCCATGGAGAGTGCTCGGAGAAGCGTAAAAAGCTGATTTTTGTCAGCAGGTTGAGAAGGGTCTTGTCATCTTGGAGTGACAAGGCGGACCAACCGTGGCGGCCGTAAAGGGGAGAGAGACGTGTTGCAGCCTCATGCCAATTCGATCCTTCTGAATGCCGATGACAATGTGGTCATCGCCCTTCAGGATATTGCGGCCGGCGCAAGCGTTGCCCATGTTGACTGTCCGCTGCCCGGGCAGGTCATGCGCGGCCACAAGATTGCCCGCAAACCGATCTCCGCTGGCGAAAACGTCATTCGGTACGGTCAAATCATCGGCCAGGCGAAGGCAGACATCAAGCCGGGGGAGCATGTCCATGTTCATAACCTCGGCATGGGCGATCACAGCCAGGACTATCAGCACGCCGAAGCCTCGATCCCGCTTGAGCCCGCAACTGAAGAGCGCACCTTTCTCGGGTACCGCCGGCAAACGGGGCGAGCAGGCACGCGCAATTACATCGGCATTCTGACCTCGGTGAACTGCTCGGGGTCTGTCGCAAAATTCATTGCGGAAGCTGCCGAGAAGTCCGGTCTGCTGGACGAGTTTCCGAATGTCGACGGCATCGTGCCAATCGTTCACGGAACCGGCTGCGGCATGTCCGGCAAGGACGAAGGCTACGCAACGCTGTTCCGGACGCTTTCCGGTTATGCCCAGCATCCGAATTTCGCGGCCATCCTGCTGATTGGTCTTGGCTGTGAGGTCATGCAGATTGCCGACCTCGTCGGTGACCGCAAGATCCGCCCTGATGGCGACTTGCGCTACATGACCATTCAGCAGACCGGCGGCACGCGCAAGACCATCGAGGCCGGGCTGAAAGAGTTGCGGGCGCTTGCCGAACTTGCCAACAAGGCCGAGCGCACGCCGGTGCCGATTTCCGAAATCACCGTCGGAATGCAGTGCGGCGGCTCGGACGGATATTCCGGCATCACTGCCAATCCGGCACTCGGGATTGCCTCCGATCTTCTGGTCCGTCACGGCGGTACCACGATCCTGTCCGAAACGTCGGAGATCTACGGCGCGGAGCACCTTCTGACCCGCCGGGCGGTTTCCGTCGATGTCGGCAAGAAGCTGATCGAGCGTGTGCGCTGGTGGGAAGACTACACTGCCCGCAATGGCGGCGAGATGGACAACAATCCATCGCCCGGCAACAAGCGCGGCGGATTGACCACAATCCTGGAAAAGTCTCTTGGTGCAGCGGCCAAGGGAGGCTCAGCCCCTCTTGTGGACGTCTACAAGTTTGGCGAACCCGTCGACAAGAAGGGTTTCGTCTTCATGGACAGCCCAGGCTTCGATCCGTGTTCGGTGACCGGTCAGATCGCCTCGGGTGCCAATATCATCGTCTTCACGACCGGACGGGGCTCCGTTTCCGGTTACATGCCGACCCCTTGCATCAAACTTGCCACAAACAGCGAGATGTATGGCCGGATGTCGGAAGACATGGACATCAATTGCGGTGACGTGATCTCCGACAATGTCAGTCTGGAAGCCAAGGGTGAGGAGATCTTCGAAATGATCATCGCCGTTGCCTCCGGAAAACAATCCAAAAGCGAGGAACTCGGCTTCGGCGGAGTGGAGTTCGTGCCGTGGCAGATCGGTGCGGTGATGTAGCCGCATCCGGCAGAACGTGGTGACAATGCGCGGACTTTCGGGAGGATTTCAGTGCGCTTGAAAGATAAAACAATTTTGGTGACGGCAGCCGGGCAGGGTATCGGCCGTGCAAGCGCGATTGCCTGTGCCAGGGAAGGCGCAAAGGTCTACGCCGCGGACATCAACGAGGAAACGCTGTCGACGCTTCCCGGCGAATGCCCCGGTATCGAGATCCGCAAACTGGATGTCTGTGATCGCGCAGCCGTTGACGCCCTGGCCAAAAAACTTCCGGCGCTCGATGGGCTCTTCAACTGTGCGGGCTTCGTTCACAACGGCTCTGTCCTCGATATCACCGAAGACGACTGGGCCTTCAGCTTCGAGCTGAACGTCACCTCCATGTACCGGATGACGCAAGCTTTCCTGCCGGGCATGCGCGAACGCGCCAAGACAACCGGTACGGCATCGATCCTGAACATGTCGTCGATGGCATCGTCCATCAAGGGCTTTCCGATGCGCACGGCCTACGGTGCCACCAAGGCGGCGGTGATCGGCCTGACCAAGGGCGTTGCCGCGGATTTCGTCAAGGAAGGCATCCGTTGCAACGCGCTGTGCCCGGGCACCGTCGATACCCCGTCCTTGCGCGGCCGGATCGCCTCGGCGCCGGATCCGGTGGAAGCGGAGAAGAATTTCATTGCCCGCCAGCCCATGGGCCGTCTGGCAACCGTCGACGATATGACGCCGATGGTCGTTTACCTGCTTTCCGACGAAAGCAAGTTCGTTTCCGGTCAGGCACTTCTGGTCGACGGAGGTGTCACCATCTGACGGTGGCGTCTTCGTCGCGGTTTGGGAGGACCGCACCATGACAAATCTGGTGAGGATGACGGGGATCGAAAAACGCTTCCCCGGTGTGCACGCCCTCAAGAATGTCAGCTTCGACCTGAACAGCGGCGAAGTGCATGCCCTGATGGGTGAAAACGGCGCTGGCAAGTCGACGCTGATGAAGATCCTGTCCGGCATTTACCCCAGGGACGGCGGCGAGCTGCTGGTCAACGGTCAGGCAGTGGAGATCGATGGTCCACGGGCCGCCCAGGCGCTGGGCATCGGTATCATTCACCAGGAACTCAGCCTGATGAATGATCTGTCGGTCGCGCAGAACATCTTTATCGGCCGGGAACCGCGCAAGCGTTTCGGCCGTCTGGATGAGACGGCGCTCAACGCACAGGCGCTCGAAATCTTCAAGTCCATGAACCTGAAGATGAACCCGAAGACGATCGTCGGTGAACTCACCATTGCCCGTCAGCAGATGGTCGAGATCGCCAAGGCACTGTCCTACCGGTCACGCGTCCTCATCATGGACGAGCCGACCGCCGCCCTGAATGATGCGGAAATCGCCGAACTCTTCACCATCATCCGCCGGCTGAAAGCCGATGGCGTGGGCATCATCTACATCAGCCACAAGATGGACGAGCTGAAACAGATCGCCGACCGGGTGACGGTCATGCGTGACGGCTCCTATGTCGGCACCGTTGATGCAGCGCAGACGCCTGTTTCCAAGATCATCTCCATGATGGTGGGCAGGGAACTAACCAGCGAGGCCATCGTCATCCCCGACCTGTCCGACGCCGAGACGGTACTGGACATACGCGGATTGAACAGGGGGCGCGAGATCCGCGACGTCAGCTTTTCCGTCAAGAAAGGCGAGATCCTCGGCTTTGCCGGCTTGATGGGAGCAGGGCGGACGGAAGTGGCACGGGCGATTTTCGGAGCTGATCCGCGCGACAGCGGCGAGATCCGGGTTCACGGCAAGCCCCGTTCGATATCGAAACCTTCCGACGCCGTGAAGGCGGGGATCGGATACCTTTCGGAAGATCGCAAGCATTTCGGTCTGGCCACCGGTATGGATGTCCGGACCAATGTGGCGCTGGCCAGCCTCGATCGCTTTTCCAGCCGGTTTGGCGTCCTGAATGACGATGCCATGCGCAAGACGGCGCAGGACTATATCGCCAAACTGGAAATCCGCACGCCGTCCGACCGGCAGGAAGTCCGCCTGCTTTCCGGTGGCAACCAGCAGAAGGTCGTCATCGCCAAGTGGCTCTACCGGGATTGCGACATCCTGATCTTCGACGAGCCGACCCGCGGTATCGACGTCGGTGCCAAGTCGGAAATCTACAAACTGCTGAAGGCATTGGCCAACGAGGGCAGGGCGATCATCGTCATCTCCTCGGAATTGCCGGAGATCATGCGTCTCAGCCATCGCATTGCCGTGATGTGCGAAGGCCGTCTCACCGGCATCCTGCCGGGCGGTGAAACCACCACGCAGGAAGACATCATGCATCTGGCGACGCTTCGGGCGCCATCCATGCAGCCAGAAGGATACCAGCAATGACCGCCGTCAACCCGTCCTCCTCGCCGTCGCTCGTTGCACGTCTGATCGAGACTGGGGCGCACCAGAAGCTGCTGGCCTTTGCCAGCCTGGTTCTTCTGCTGATCGGTTTCTCGATCGCTTCACCCAACTTCATGCAAACCTCCAACATGATCGCGATCCTGCAGGCGACCTCGGTCAATGGCGTCTTGGCTGTTGCGGCGACCCTGGTGATCATCACCGGCGGGATCGATCTTTCCGTCGGAACCTTGATGACGTTCTGCGCGGTCATCGCAGGCGTCGTTCTGACAAACCTCGGCATGCCGCTGCCGCTCGGTGTGATTGCCGCCATCGCGACCGGTGCGCTCTGCGGCCTGTGTTCGGGCACCTTCATCGCCAAGATGAAAATCCCGCCGTTCATCGCGACCCTCGGCATGATGCTGATCCTGAAAGGCCTGTCGCTGGTGATTTCCGGAACCCGACCGATCTATTTCAACGACACGCCCGGCTTCGACCTGATTTCCCGCGGCTCGCTGATAGGCGACATTTTCCCGGCTCTGCCGATCCCGAACGGTGTCTTGATCCTTTTCCTGGTGGCAGGGGCAGCATCCTACATTCTCGGCCGTACGGTGCTTGGCCGCTACACGTTCGCGCTGGGCTCCAACGAAGAGGCGGTTCGCCTTTCCGGCGTCAACACCGACTTCTGGAAAATGTCGGTCTATGCGCTGGCCGGTGCGATCTGCGGCATTGCCGGGATCCTGATCGCCTCGCGCCTGAACTCCGCCCAGCCGGCGCTGGGTCTCGGCTACGAGCTGGAAGCCATCGCGGCTGTCGTGATTGGTGGCACGTCGCTTTCCGGTGGGCGGGGCACGGTTCTCGGGACCCTGATCGGTGCCCTGATCATGGCCGTCCTGACCAACGGTTTGCGGGTCCTGTCCGTCGCCCAGGAGTGGCAGACGGTGGTGACCGGCGCAATCATCATCCTGGCCGTTTACGCGGACATGGTGCGCAGGCGCAAAGCCTGAGTTTCATCAACACACAAGAGGGTGGTCACACCCCGGTACCGGACCTTCCGTCCAACCCAACCACAGGAGAGGAATATGCTGAACAGACGTACTCTTATCGGAGCTGCAAGTGCCGCTGCCCTGATGCTTTCCGGGAACTTTGCCTTCGCCCAGGAAACCTACATTCCGCTCATCTCCAAAGGTTTCCAGCACCAGTTCTGGCAGGCCGTGAAGGCTGGAGCCGATCAGGCCGCCTCGGAGCTGGGTGTCACCATCACCTTTGAAGGCCCGGACAACGAGACCATGGTCGACCGCCAGATCGACATGCTGGCCGCTGCCCTTGCCAAGAACCCGACGGCAATCGGCTTTGCCGCTCTCGACAGTCAGGCTGCCATTCCGCTTCTGAAGCAGGCTCAGGAAAAGGGCATTCCGGTCATCGCGTTCGACAGTGGTGTCGATAGCGATATTCCGGTGTCGACAGCGTCGACCGATAACATTGCTGCAGCAGCACTGGCTGCCGACAAGATGGCAGAGCTGATCGGCGGTGCTGGCCAGGTTGCCGTGGTGGCACATGACCAGACGAGCCGGACCGGCATTGACCGTGTCGACGGTTTCGTCAACCAGATGAAGGCAAATCATCCGGATATCGAGGTCGTCACCGTTCAATATGGCGGCGGTGACCATCTGAAGTCGACAGAACTCACCAAGGCCATCCTGACAGCCAATCCGGATCTGAAGGGCATCTTCGGTGCCAACGAAGGGTCTGCCCTTGGTGTGGTGAACGGTGTCTCCGAAATGGGCAAGTCCGATGTGGTCATCATCGGCTACGACAGTGGCAAGGCCCAGAAGGATGCGATCCGCAACGGCGTTATGGCCGGTGCGATCACCCAGAACCCGGTCGGCATCGGCTATGAAACCGTGAAAGCAGCCCTCGAAGCATCACAGGGCAAGGAAGTTCCGGCACATATCGACACCGGCTTCTACTACTACGACAAATCCAACATTGACGATCCGAAGATCGCTGCTGTCTTGTACGACTGATCGATTTTGTCGTAACCAACTCCATCGAGCCCAGTTGCACGCGCAACCGGGCTCCAACCACTCAAGGACGATCCTTTATGAAATTGCTGAGATTTGGCGCTCCGGGACAGGAAAAACCCGGTGTTCTCGATGCCGACAACCGCGTTCGTGATCTTTCTTCCGTTGTCGCGGATATCGCCGGCGATGCTCTCCTGCCTGAAAGCATTCAACACCTGCAGGGGCTCGACGTCGCTTCGCTGCCACTGGTGGAGGGCGCTCCGCAGCAGGATCTGCGCGTCGGACCTTGCGTCGGCAATATCGGCAAGTTCATCTGCATCGGCCTCAACTATGCCGACCACGCTGCGGAATCCGGCATGGATGTGCCGCCGGAACCGGTGGTCTTCAACAAGTGGACCTCGGCCATTGTCGGTCCGGATGACGACGTGAAGATCCCGCGCGGCTCGCAGAAAACCGACTGGGAAGTTGAACTCGGCGTCGTTATCGGCAAGGGCGGTGCCTATATCGAGGAAGCCGATGCGATGAACCATGTCGCCGGTTTCTGCGTGATCAACGATGTCTCCGAACGCGAATTCCAGATCGAACGGTCCGGCACCTGGGACAAGGGCAAGGGTTGCGATACCTTCGGCCCGATCGGCCCCTGGCTGGTAACGCCGGATGAAGTCGGCGACTTCGACGATCTCGGCATGTGGCTGGAAGTGGACGGCAAGCGCTACCAGAACGGCTCCACCAAGACGATGGTCTACCGGGTACCGTTCCTGATCTCCTATCTCAGCCGCTTCATGAGCCTGCAGCCTGGCGACGTCATCTCCACCGGCACGCCTCCGGGTGTTGGCATGGGGCAGAAGCCGCCGGTCTACCTGAAGGGCGGTGAAGTCATGACGCTTGGCATCGACAAGCTGGGCAGCCAGACCCAGAAGGTGACCAAGGCCTGATCGTTCGGGATCTTGTATGAACAGTCACGGCCGGACGCGGTGACGCGTGCGGCCGTTGACGTTTTTGAGGAAGGGACGCTCTGCATCTCCTGCTTGTCGTCCCGGTTTGTCGCGTCAGCGTCAAGACCGGGATCCAGTATCCTATGTGGCTGGTGAGGCGCATGTGAACAGATTGATAGAAATCCGCTTTGTCCGTGGACGAGCAGCGCCGCCACAGGTTCACCTCAGCCCTCTCTGGCGATCTGCCAGCCGGCCCAGGACTGGCTGACGGGCATCAGTTCCAGCGAGTTGATGTTGAGATGCGGGGGCTGTGTCGCGACCCAATAGACCGTGCTGGCGATATCTTCCGGCTGGATCGCGTTGGCGCCGCCATAAAGAGCATCGTAGCTTTCCTGGTTGCCTCCGGTACGCACCAGCGTGAATTCGCTTTCGCATAGGCCCGGTTCGATGGAGGTAACCCGCACCCCCTTGCCGTGAAGATCCGACCGCAGGCCAAGCGAGAACTGGCGCAGGAATGCCTTGGTACCCGCATAGACGTTTCCGCCCGGATAGGGCCAGTTGGCGGCAATGGAGGAGATGTTCACGACCATGCCCTTGCGCTCGATCAGCTTCGGCAGAAGCTGGTCGGTGATGGTGACGAGACCGGTGATGTTGGTATCGATCATGGTCTTCCAGTCGGAGAGTTTCGTCGCCGGTGCCGAAGCCGTGCCGAGGGCAAGACCGGCATTGTTGACGAGGATGTCGATCTCCTGAAAGTCCTCCGGCAGGCCGGCGAGGGCCGCAGTTGTTGCAGCTTCGTCCATGATGTCGAAGACAAGCGCGTGAAATGCCTCGCCGAGATCCGTCTTCAGCTTTTCCAGCCGATCCGCGCGCCGGCCGGTGCCGATAACCTTCCATCCGTTTTGCACGAACAGCCGGGCCATCGCCTGACCGAAGCCGGAGGTCGTCCCGGTAATGAGGATTGTGCCGCTCATGAGCCTGCCTTTCTGATGTATCTGAAACAGTCGCTTGACCGGACCATAGGCAGCTGCCCCGCCAGCACAACGCCAAAAGCAGGCTTTGGGCCTCTGGCTCCTATGAATTCAAGCGCTGGCTCTACGGCGGGTTTGCGACTGGTCCTAGGAGTGATGGGAATGCTCCGATCTGAAGGACCCTGCGCCATGACCCAGATGCCGATCAACATGGATCACCACTGGCTTCCGTTCACCAACAACCGTCTCTTCCACAAGGAACCGCAGATGTTCGCGCGGGCGGAGGGCGTGCGGTATTGGACGCCCGAGGGGCGGGAAATCCTGGACGGATCGTCAGGCCTGTTCACCTGTGCAGCGGGGCATGGCCGCAAGGAGATTGCCGAAGCCGTCTACAAGCAGCTTCAGGTTCTGGATTATTCCCCGCACTTCCAGCGCGCAGCGCCGATCTCCTTCGAACTTGCCGAGGCGCTCAGCGGAATTCTGCCGGAAGGACTCGACCGCATCTTTTTCGGGTCTTCCGGGTCTGAAGCCGTCGATTCCGCCATCAAGATCTGCCTTGCCTATCACAAGGCCAAAGGCGAGCCTCAGCGCACCCGTTTTGTTTCGCGGGCCTGGGCCTATCACGGGGTCAACCTCGGCGGCACATCGCTGGCGGGCATGGTCAACAACCGGCGGGATTTTTCCGGTGTTACCTGCGACGTCGTTCACATGCGCCACACCTGGAACGAGGATCAGCGCTTCACGAGAGGGCAACCGCAAGACGGCGCGGGGATTGCCGAAGATCTGGAAGAGATCTGCAAGACCTACGGCGGCGAGACCATTGCCGCGGTCTTTGTCGAGCCGATTGCCGGCTCTATCGGCACTATCGTGCCTCCCCTCGGGTATTTGCAGAAGCTGCGCGAGATCGCCGACAAATACGGCATTCTGCTGGTGTTCGACGAAGTCATCACCGGTTTCGGCCGGACGGGCTCAGCCTTCGCGGCACAGGAATTCGGCGTCACACCGGATGTCATGACGATGGCGAAGGCGATTACCAACGGCGCGATCCCCATGAGCGCTGTCGCGGTAAAGACGGAGATCCAGAAAGCCGTCATTGATTCCATCACCGCGGATCGGCCGGAACTTATGCACGGTTATACCTACTCCGCCCACCCGGTTGCCTGCGCCGCGGCGCTGGCAACACTTGACATCTACAAGACCGAAGGTCTTTTCGAGCGGGCGGCAAGCCTCTCGTCAACATTCCTCGACGGTGTTTTCAGCCTTCGCAATCTGCCACATGTCCACGACCTGCGTGGTCACGGCATGATGTCCGGCATTCAGCTGACACCGGGCGAAACGCCCGGAGCCAAGGGATCTCTGGTGCAGCGGAAGCTTTTCGACGAAGGCCTGCATGTGAAAGCAACCGGCGATGCGCTGATCTTCGCCCCGGCACTCACCACATCGGAAGAAGATCTCTCGATGATGATTGATGTCCTCCAGAAGGTGTTGGGCAAGGCAGAGCTGTAAGCTGCCTGTCGCGGGGTATCCCGGCTTTGAGCCGGGATCGCTACCTGCTGTCTGCCAGAAGTTGGCCGAGCAGCTTGATGCCCGGCTCCATCTTTTCTTCGGCAATCGCACCGAAGCCCAGGCGGATCCGGTTTCGCGGACTATTCGGGGAGAAATACCTGTCGTCTCCTGCCTCGATCAGGAGTCCTTGCCGCGCGGCTCTCGATTGCAGTTCCGCAGCGCGGATACTCTCCGGTAGCCTGATCCACACGCCTGACCCACCCGTCGTGACTGTTGCCTGGCAGGTCGGCAGATGCGTTTCGATGAGCCTGAAGATCTTCTTCCATTTCTGCGACAGCACCTTTCGCTGACGTCGGATATGGGAATCGTAATGGCCCTCGGACAGAAAGATCGCCATCGCCCGCTGGTCGAGCGCTGAGGTGTGCCGATACATCAATCGGCGAAGGGCTCGAAGCTCTTTGATAATGCGCCTGTCCGCAGCGATGAAACCGAGCCGCAATCCCGGAAACAGGGCCTTGGAAAGACTGGCAACGTGGATCACACGTCCGGTACGGTCGAAACTGCGCAAGGACGGTTTCTGTGCTCCGATGAAATTCAGCTCATGCTCATAATCGTCTTCCAGAACGATGAAATCATGCGTTTCGGCATGGGCCAGCAACCGCAGACGCCGCTCCATCGACATGGTGACGTTGGTTGGGGACTGATGGCCGGGTGTTACGTAAACAAGCCGTGCCCCCTTCAGCTCGTCTCCAACCCGCATGCCGTTTGAATCGACCGGGTGATACTTCAGCTCTGCCCCGAAGGATTGGAAGATGTTGCGGGTGTCCACATAGCCGGGCTCTTCCATGTCCGTCCTGACCCCGGGTCGGCAAAAGAGCTGCGCCACCAGGAAGAGGGCATTCTGGGCGCCGACTGTTACCAGAATCTCGTCCGGCTCTGCCCGGAAGCCCCGTTGCGGCAGCATTCGGCGGATAATCTGGTTGACCAGCATCGGGTCGTCCTGATCGACCAGATCGCCGATCCAGGTCGGGGCGTGCTGGGCAGTGCCTGCCAACCGGACACAATCGCGCCAGCGCGCGACGGATGTCTTGTCCGGAGCAAGCTGGCCATAGATGAAAGGGTAGGGATAGGACTGCCAGTCGGCCGGTTTTGAAATGTTTTCCTGGGCCGCGTAGCTGTAGGTCAGAAAGGCTTGCGGATTGAAGGGCTGTTCGGCGGTGGGCAGGATGTCCTTGGCGTGATCATCGACCCGGATGTTGAGCTGCTCGCGGATGTGCCGTTCGTTGATGAAATACCCGCGCCGGCTGACCGACTTCAGATAACCGTCCTCAACCAGTCTCTCATAGACGATGGCAACCGTGTTTCTGGAAACCTTTATCTCGCTGGAAAAGACACGGGTTGCCGGCAGCGGTTCGTGCAGGGGCCACACGCCGTCCAGAATGGCCTCTATAAGCCGTTCCTGAATCTGGTGCTGCAGTCGTCTGCCCGGATCGAAGGGCGTATCGAAATAGGTCGCAAGCATTTGAACTTTGTGGTCGTCCCTGAATTCGGTTGGCCCGAAGGCGGTAGTTTGAAGCTGTTTCCCGAACCTGCAAAGCCCGGCAATTCCTCTGGCTCCATAGTTTTCACTCTCTGGCTCTAAGGGTGAATATTGCACCGCAATATCCTTTCTTGCAACGCGGCGCAGGATCGTCCGGGCAATGCGACCCTTTCCAGAAAAATGCGGCCTGTAACGCGCCAGAACGAGGAACAGTTTGGTGAGACCAACAGTGAAGGGGAAGTCATGATCAGTTTTAAAAAGGGAGCATCCGCAACGCGGCGCGATTTCCTGAAAACCGCAGCCGCGGCAGGCGCAGGGCTGTCCATGCCGGCAATCGTCAGCTCCAGCGTGCTGGCCTCGTCCGGTGAAATCAACATCATGATGTGGTCGGACTATCTGCCGGAAAGCTTCGTCAACGGCTTCACGGACAAGACCGGCATCAAGATCAACTTCACCGGCATCGGCTCCAACGAGGAGATCATCAACAAGCTGAAGGCCACCAACGGCGAAGGCTTCGACATCGTTTCACCGACCGTGAACCGCAACCTTCTGTGGGCAGAACTTGGCCTCTTGCAGCCGTTCGATATGTCGAAGGTCGCGCTCGACAAGGTCAACCCTTCAATGGCTCTTGGCGAAACCCACTGGAACTTCGACGGCAAGGGCGTCTTCTGGCTGCCGCATATCTGGGGCACGGAAGGCATTGCCTGGCGGACGGACGCCTTTGTTCCCGGTGGCGAATTCCCGAGCTATTACGATGTCTGGGATGAAGCCAATGCCGGCAAGACAATGGGCCGTGGACATTCCATGCTGCTTGGCCTCGGTCTCGGCCTTGAAGGCCGCGGCGAACTGGAGCCGGGTTCCATGTGGGCTGCTTACGAGAGCCCGGAAAAGATGGACGAGGTCTGGACCAAGGTCGTTGAGGCCGCCATCGCCAAGAAGCCGAACATCAAGCTGATCTGGAACGATGCGGATACCCAGAAGAACGGTCTCCTGAACGAAGGCGTGATCGTCGGCCAGACCTGGGACGGACCTCCGCTTGCCCTGAAAACGGCTGGTGAGCCGGTCATGTACCGGGCGCCGAAGGAAGGTGCGATGGCCTGGGTCGATGGACTGGCCATGCCGACCGGAGCGAAGAACATTGACCAGATCTATGCCTTCATCGAGACGGCTTACGACGCCAAGCTCGCCGGCGAAGCCATCAAGACCCACGGTTACAATTCACCGGTAATCGGCGCGGCCGAATTCGGCGGCGAAATCTATGCCAAGAACTTTGCCGATGCTTATCCGGGCGAAGCGCTGGACAACCTGAATGCCTGGCCGGCGGAAGCCCCCTGGTACTCGGAAAAACGGACCGAATACACCAACAAGTTCCTGTCCGCTTAAGGCCTCTCCGGCTTTCTCAATGGCGGGTGCCGGGCGCAATGCGTCCGGCGCCAAGCCGCCCTTTTTCCGTCTCCCTTTCCCGCCGTCCTTCTGAGAGCGCCATGGCCACAAAAGATATTGTTCTGGATCACGTTTCCATTCGTTTTGGGGCCTATACCGCGGTCGACAATGCACATCTCGTCATCAAGGGCGGCGAGTTCTTCTCCTTCCTGGGGCCATCCGGCTGTGGCAAGACCACCTTGCTGCGGTGTATTTCCGGCTTCTCCGATCCGTCCGAAGGCCGGGTGTTGATCGGCGGGCAGGACATGAAGGGCATCGGCCCGAACAAGCGCCCGACAGCGCTGATCTTCCAGAACCTTGCTCTCTTTCCGCTGATGAGCGTTGCCGACAACATCGCCTTTCCGTTGGAGGTCCGGGGCATCGGCCGCAAGGACCGGCGCAAGCGGGCAGACGAACTTCTGGACATGATCGCGCTTCCCGGTGTCGGCGACAAAAAGGTGCACGAGCTTTCCGGCGGTCAGCGACAGCGTGTGGCGATTGCCCGTGCGCTGGCGGTCGAGCCGGATATTCTGCTTCTTGATGAGCCGCTGTCCGCGCTCGATCTGAAACTGCGCCACCACATGCGCACCGAACTGCGCGCCATCCAGCAGCGCGTCGGGTTGACCTTCATCTATATCACCCACGATCAGGGCGAGGCCCTGACCATGTCGGACCGCGTCGCGGTCATGAACTCCGGCGTTATCGAGCAGGTCGACCCGCCGGAAACCATCTACAATCGGCCGAAGACTTCGTTTGTCGCCTCATTCGTGGGCGAGACCAATGCCATCGAAGGCAAGGTTGCCCAGCAGTCGGAAGCGCTGGTTTCCGTTGAAACGCCACTCGGCCGCCTGCAGGGAAGGGCAGCAGGCGGGCGCCAATACAAGGCGGGCGAAGACTGCATCCTGTTCATTCGACCCGAGCAACTGAGCCTTGGTGATGGTGCCCCCAACAGCCTGACAGCGAACTGGGTGAAGGAAGAGTTCGAAGGCAATTCGCGGCAGATGTTCCTGGAAGCGAACGGTGTCCAGCTTCGGCTCACCCGGGTCAGCCTTGGCGGAGCGCCGGACAATCTCTCCGGTGGTGCCGTTTCGCTCGGCTTCACGCCAGAGCAGGCAATTGTCCTGCCACATGGCGCACTTGCGGGAGCGTGAGGATGAAAGCGCTTCAAAACGTATTCAGGGAAATTTCCGGCAAGCATGGTCTTGGCGCTGCATCGTTCGTCGCCGTGGCAGTCCTGTTCTGGGTCATCTGCCTGATCACGCTGCCGCAGGTGGCAATGCTCGACTATTCCTTCCGGTTCAACCTGCCGGCAGCTGAAGTCGGTGGACCGCAAGATGTCTATACTCTTGAAAACTATTCGTATTTTTTCCAAGGCAACGACGGCACGGTCAACACGCTCGATATCGGTATCCTGTTCAAGACCCTGATCGCGGCGGTGTTCGTCACCTGTATCGACATTCTGCTCTGCTACCCGATCGCCTTCATTCTCGCTCATTCGGCCACCGGCGTTGCGGCGCGGATGATGGTCATCGGCCTGATCGTGCCCTTCTGGGTCAACGAGATCCTGCGTGCCTTCGCCTTCCGTGTCCTGTTCGGTTCAACGGGCCTCATCAACGGCATCGGCATGTCGGTGGGGCTGTGGGATCAGCCTGTCGATTTCATCCGGGCTGACGTCGCGCTCTATTCCGGGCTGACCTATGCCTACATCCTCCTGATGGTTTTCCCGATCTTCAATGCCGTCGAGGCGCTCGACCGCAACCAGATCGAAGCGGCAAGGGACATGGGGGCCAGCTGGTGGCGGGTGCATTGGCGGGTGGTGCTGCCGGTTGCCAAGCCGGGCATCGCCTCCGGGGCAACCATGGTGTTCATGCTGACGGCAGGTGCGCTTGCAGCCCCCCAGATCCTCGGCGGTCCTTCCAATCTCTGGTTCACCCAGCTCATCTACCAGTGGTTCAACGAGAGCGCCAACTGGCAACGCGGTTCGGCCTATGCGGTGATCCTGCTGATTGTCTGCATCTCCTTCGTCATGATGCTGATGCGGATCTTCAAGGTCTCCATCGGGGAGATCGGCCGATGAACCGGGGCACAGGTGGCGGCGTGGTCGCGGCAGGCTTCTCCCTGCTTTTCTTCACCTTCCTGTTCGGGCCGCTGATCATCATGGTGATCACGGCGTTCAATTCGTCCTCCTTCCCGCGGATCACGCCATGGGAATGCTTCACGACGGATTGGTTTGGCGTTCTCTTCGCCAATGACCGTCTTATGAGCGGGCTGGCCAACAGCTTGGTGATCGCCATCAGTGTGGTGGTCATTGCCGTGCCGATCGGGCTGGCGGGAGCGCTTGCGCTCTCGGAGCTCGGACCGCGCCTGCGTGCGGCGCTCTACACGGTGCTGATCACGCCTATCCTCATTCCAGGCGTCGTTCTGGGCATCTCGACCATTGTCTTCTGGGGCGCTTTCGGCAGGTCCGTTGGCGCGGACTACGG
Organism: Labrenzia sp. THAF191a; assembly: GCF_009363335.1. GTDB lineage: Bacteria > Pseudomonadota > Alphaproteobacteria > Rhizobiales > Stappiaceae > Roseibium > Roseibium algicola. Next base: position 5,390,050 of record NZ_CP045333.1, on the reverse strand, counting down.
TTCGATCTTCTACAAAGGCATGTTTCTGACACTTGCCGGTCAGGTCACCTTCATTTCCGCCTATGCGATGCTGGTGTTTCTCGCAAGACTGCAGCGCTTCGATCCGATCCTGACGGAAGCCGCACTCGATCTCGGCGCGACGCCGGGACAGGCCTTCCGCAAGATCCTGTTGCCGTTCCTGTGGCCGGCCATCGGCTCTGCCGCGTTTCTGACCTTCCTGGCATCTTTCGAGAACTACAACACCACTGTCTTCACGATCCTCTCCGGCAATACGTTCACCACGGCACTGGCTTCCAAGGTTCGTCATGGGACAGACCCTTCCTTGTCGGCGCTCGCGGTCATCATCATCGGGGTTACGCTGATCGGGGCAGTGGTCCACGAAGCCCACATGCGGCGGAAGGAAGTGATGCGGACCGGCACTGCTGCGCGTTCCCGCATTTACGGCAATCCGGTTCTGCGGACACTGGTCCACCCGCTGACGATCTTCGTGATCCTTCTGGGTGTTGCAGGCTTTGCCACCTATCAGGGTTCGCAGCACGATGCTGGCGTTTGCAAACAGCAGATCCTCGATGACAAGCGCGCTCGTCAGCAGGAACTTCTGGAGGAGCAGCGCCGGAAGATGGAAGCGCAACAGCAGAACCAGGCACCTGCGTCCACGGCGCCGCTTGAAGCGCCGGTGAAAGCCAATCCGTCTCCCTTCGGCGGGGCCTTCAAGCCCAATGGTTTGAAACCAGGCGAGTAACAAGCGAACAGAAGCGTGCCATCTATTGTCCAGAAAGCCGGGACAGCAGCACGGCAACGCTTTTGACCTGAAACTTCTTCAGGAGCCGCGCGCGCACGTCTTCGACGGTTCTGGGCGAGAGTCCCAGAATGCGGCCCATCTCCTTGCTGGTCTGCCCCTGGGAAAGAAGCAGCAGGACATCGCGTTCGCGCGGTGTCAGCTTCGGCCCGGCGGCAGCATTGTCGATCAGGGCGAAACTCAGGACGATCCGCGCCAGCGGTGTTTCCGGCGTCAGGGTTCTTGCCCGGAACCGGCACCAGATAGGCGTTCCATCAGACCGGCGCATCAACCGCTCGTCCGTGTAGGGCAGGGACCGGCGCAAGGGCTCCAGGCCAATGTCGCGGATCTGGTGAAATTCCTGATCCGTGCCGTAGAGCAACCGGAAACTCTGCCCGATCAGCTGAGACTTCTTGAACCCGAACATCTCAACGAATGTCTGATTGCAGGCACGAATGATCCGGTTTTCGGTCAGCGCCAAACCCATGGGCGCGTTTTCGAAGGCCAGTTGGTCGAGGTCTGTCATGTTCCACCGTGTTCCTACGGTATTGGCACCGTAGTTTGACGGTAGCATAGTTCTCGTTGCTTTTACCAAGGGGAGGCTGAGACGGGATGGCGCTAGCAGACGACCTGATCCGGGAGATCGACGGAAGGCGCGAGGATCTGATCGCGTTGACCCAGGACCTTCTGCGCATTCCCACGCTCAACCCGCCCGGCGAGAACTACCGCGATATCTGCGATTATCTGCAGAAGCGTCTGTCCAGGTCCGGCTTCGACATCGAACTGATCCGGGCGCATGGAACGCCAGGCGACAGCGACAAGTATCCGCGCTGGAACATCGTCGCGCGCCGGGATGGCGACCGACCGGGCGAATGCGTGCACTTCAACAGTCATATCGACGTTGTCGACGTCGGCCACGGCTGGACAAAGGATCCGTTCGGCGGGGAACTTGTCGACGGCAAGATTTACGGCCGAGGCGCCTGCGACATGAAGGGCGGCCTTGCTGCCAGCATCGTTGCAGCCGAGGCTTTCCTTGCGGTCTGTCCGGACTTTGCCGGAGCTATCGAGATCAGCGGAACGGCCGACGAGGAATCGGGGGGCTACGGCGGCGTCGCCTATCTTGCAGGCAAGGGCTATTTCAGTCCGGACCGGGTTCAGCACGTCATCATTCCCGAGCCGCTGAACAAGGATCGGATCTGCCTCGGTCACCGAGGTGTCTGGTGGGCCGAGCTGGAGACATTCGGAGAGATCGCTCATGGCTCTATGCCGTTCCTCGGCGATTGTGCCGTCCGTCACATGGGAGCGGTGATCGACGAGATGGAGCAGAGCCTGTTTCCGGCGCTCGCGCAAAAGCGCACCGAAATGCCGGTGGTGCCGGAAGGCGCGAAACAGTCGACGCTCAACATCAATTCCATCCACGGTGGTCAATCGGAAGGCGATGCGGACTTTACCGGGCTTCCGAGCCCCTGCGTGCCGGACAGTTGCCGGATGGTGATCGACCGCCGGTTCCTGCTGGAAGAGAATATCGACGACGTGCAGGCGGAAGTTCTGGAAGTTCTGAAGACGGTTGAAGGACGGCGCGACAAGTTCCGCTACGACTTGCGGGAACTGCACAGGGTGCTGCCCACCATGACCGAAAAGGATGCGCCCGTCGTGCGGACCGTCGCCAAGGCCATTGCCGAAACCATGGGCCGTGAAGCTGAATATGTCGTCAGCCCGGGTACCTACGACCAGAAGCATATCGATCGTATCGGCAAACTGAAAAATTGTATCGCCTATGGCCCGGGCATTCTGGATCTGGCACATAAACCGGACGAATATGTGGGAGTGGATGACATGCTCGATTCTGCGAAGGTCATGGGCCGTTCGCTGATCGAGCTGTTGGCAAGGCCTTGCGAAAGCAGCCTCAATAAAGGGGGAAGTCATGCGTTTGCGTAAGTTTGGATTGGGTCTGGTCAGTGCTTTGGCGCTGGCAGCGAGCATGGGAATGGCCCATGCAAAAAGCGATATCGTGGTTGCCATGCAACTGGAACCGCCACATCTGGACCCGACTGGTGCCGCTGCAGGCGCGATTGATTCCGTCCTTTACTCCAACGTCTTCGAAGGTCTGACCCGCTTCGGTCCCGATGGCTCGGTCAATCCCGGGCTGGCCGAAAGCTGGGAGATTTCCGAGGACGGCAAGACCTATACCTTCAAGCTGCACAACGGCGTGAAATTTCACGATGGATCTGATCTGACGGCGGACGACGTAAAGTTCAGCCTCGATCGTGCCCGCGCAGACGACAGTCAGAACGCCCAGAAAGCTCTGTTTGCCGGTATCGAGAGCGTGGAAGTCGTGGATCCGCTGACCGTGAAGGTAACGCTCAAGGAGCCGAACGGCAGTTTCCTGTTCAACATGGCCTGGGGCGATGCGGTTATTGTCGCTCCCGAATCCATTGGCGATATCAAGAGCAAGCCGGTTGGAACGGGCGCGTTCAAGTTCACCGACTGGGTGCAGGGCGACCGGATCGATCTGGAAAAGAACGCAGACTACTGGGGTGAACCGGCCAAGCTCGACAAGGTCACCTTCAAGTTCATTTCCGATCCGACGGCAGCCTTCGCGGCCGTGATGGCGGAAGACGTCAACGCCTTCGTCGGTTTTCCGGCGCCGGAAAACCTGCCGCAGTTTGAGGCCGACGCCCGCTTCCAGGTGCTGGTCGGCTCTACCGAAGGCGAGACCATTCTTGCAGCCAACAACAAGTTGCCGCCGCTCGACAACATCAAGGTGCGCGAAGCGATTGCCCACGCGGTTGACCGGCAGGCGATCATCGATGGCGCGATGTTCGGCTACGGCACGCCGATCGGAACGCATTTTGCACCGCATAACCCCGATTACGTCGATCTGACGGGGAGCAGCCAGTACGATCCGGACCTCGCCAAGAAGCTGCTGGCCGAGGCCGGCTATGCGGATGGTTTCACCACCACGCTCAAGCTGCCGCCGCCATCCTATGCCCGCCGGGGCGGGGAGATCATCGCCGCACAACTCCGCGCCGTCGGTATCGAAACGGAAATCACCAACCTGGAATGGGCGCAGTGGCTGGAGCAGGTCTTCAAGGGCAAGGATTTCGGCCTGACAATCGTCAGCCATACCGAGCCGATGGATATCGGCATCTATGCCCGGCCGGATTACTATTTCCAGTATGACAATGCGGACTTCCAGAAGCTCATTGCCGATCTGACGGCGGAGAACGATCCGGCAAAACGCTCCGACCTTCTGAAACAGGCTCAGGAGACGATCTCCGGAGACTACGTCAACACCTACCTGTTCCAGCTCGCATTCCCGACCATCGCCGACGCCAAGATCAAGGGGCTCTGGGAAAACCAGCCGACCCAGGCAACGGATCTGACGGCGGTCTATTGGGAAGACTGACCCATACCGCAAAGCGGATGCTCGCGCCCGGTGTGCGGGCATCCACCTTCACTCCTTTCCTTTTGCCGGTATCTGACTGCCGATAGGCACGCGACGCGTTCATGCTGCAATATTTCCTGAAACGCCTTCTGTCCCTGGGGCTCAGCCTCGTGGCCGCGTCGGTGATAATCTTCCTGGCGCTGGAAGTGGTGCCGGGTGATCCGGCGTCCTACATGCTTGGCCTCAACGCCCAGGAAGACACGCTTGCAGCCCTGCGCGAGGAACTGGGCCTTGGCGGCAGCATCCTCGAGCGCTATGCAGCCTGGGCAGGTGGTCTTCTGGTCGGCGATTTCGGCACGTCCTACACATATCGCACACCCGTTGCGGGCATGATCGCCGACAGGCTTTGGGTGTCTCTGCCGCTGGCAGTCTATGCGCTGGTACTGAGCACCCTGATCGCCTTTCCTGCCGGTATCTGGGCTGCCTCGCGCCGGGGCTCCCACGCCGATGGCGCCGTCATGGGCGTGACCCAGCTCGGCATCGCCATCCCCAATTTCTGGTTCGCGATGCTGATGGTGCTGGTTTTTGCAATCAATCTGCGCTGGTTTTCCGCCGGCGGGTTTCCCGGGTGGGACGCGGGATTCTTCGCCGCCATGAAAGCGTTGACGCTGCCGGCCATCGCCCTGGCCCTGCCGCAGGCGAGCATCCTGACACGGGTGATGCGCTCCAGCCTGCTGGACACGCTGGGAGAGGACTTCATCCGCACTGCCCGTGCCAAGGGCCTCAGCAAGGGACAGGCACTCTGGCGTCATGCGGTGCGAAACGCCCTTATTCCGGTGCTGACGATCCTCGGGCTGCAATTCTCCTTCCTGCTGGCGGGCGCAATCATCATTGAAAACGTCTTCTTTCTGCCGGGCCTCGGCAGGCTGGTCTTTCAGTCTATCAGCGCGCGCGACCTGATCGTGGTCGAAAGCGTCGTGATGCTGCTGGTCTTTGCGGTCATCGTCGTCAACTTCACTGTCGACATGGCCTATGCCTGGGTCGATCCGAGACTGCGGAGGCGACGTTGATGAGCGTCCTGTTCCACAGCCGCACACTGCTGCCAGGCGCCATTCTGACGCTTCTGTTCACAGCCGCCGCGTTCATCAGCCTCGTCTGGGTACCGTATGACACGACAGTGCTGGATATCGCCAACCGCATGAAGCCGCCAAGCTGGCTGCACCTCTTCGGAACCGATCAGTTTGGGCGGGACATTCTCAGCATGATCATGGTCGGTGCGCGCACATCCATTGCCGTCGCCCTGGTTGCTGTCGGCATCGGCATGGCTGTTGGTGTGCCGCTCGGTCTTGCTGCTGCTGCCAGGAAAGGCGGCCTGATGGACGAGATCATCATGCGCGCCAATGACCTTGTGTTTGCGTTTCCAAGCCTTCTGATCGCGGTCATGATCACTGCCGTCTTCGGGGCGTCGGCACTCAACGCCATCATCGCCATCGGCATCTTCAATATCCCGGTCTTCGCCCGCCTGACGCGCGGCGCTGCGCTGTCGCTCTGGAACCGGGAATACATTCTGGCGGCGCGGGTCGCGGGCAAAGGCTCGGCGCGTATTTCGCTGGAACACATCCTGCCCAACGTCGCCAATCTCCTGATCGTTCAGGGCACGATCCAGTTCTCGCTGGGCATTCTCGCCGAAGCGGGGCTCAGCTATGTCGGCCTTGGAGCACAGCCGCCGACTGCCAGTTGGGGGCGGATGCTGGCCGACAGCCAGACGATGATATCGCTCGCGCCTCATCTGGCGCTGTTTCCGGGCCTTGCCATCCTTCTGACGGTGCTTGGACTGAACCTGCTTGGCGATGGCCTGCGGGACAGTCTCGATCCGAAACTCAGGAGGGCCCGGACATGAGCCTTCTGACCATAAGGAACCTGTCGCTTTCCATTCACGGTCTTCAGATCCTCCGGAATGTCTCAATGGAAGTGGCGCCGGGCCGTATTCTCGGGGTGATCGGCGAGAGTGGGTCCGGCAAGTCGATCACGGCCTTTTCCGTGCTGCAGCTGTTGCCGGGCGGCGCTTCCTGCACCGGTTCGATCAATCTGTCGGGCAAGGATATCCTGTCGCTCAGCGAAGCCGAAATGTGTGGCCTGCGCGGGCGGGACGTCGGCATGGTCTTCCAGGAGCCGATGACTGCGCTCAATCCGCTGAAGACCATCGGCGACCAGGTTGCCGAGACAATCCTGATCCACGAGCGGGTTTCGAAAGCCGAAGCAATGGCTCGCGCAGCGGATGCCCTGCAACGCGCGGAACTGCCGCAGGAACGGTTTCCGTTAAGCCGTTATCCGCACGAACTCTCCGGCGGTCAGCGCCAGAGAGTGGTCATCGCCATGGCCATTGCTCTCAAGCCCAAGCTGCTGATTGCCGACGAACCGACCACCGCTCTGGATGTCACGACCCAGGCACAGATCCTGGAACTTCTGAAGCGTCTCGTCGCCGAGGACGGCATGGGGCTGATGCTGATCAGCCACGACCTCGCGGTCGTGGCCGACCTGGCCGACGATCTGGTGATCATGCGTCAGGGCGAGGTGGTCGAAAGCGGTCCGGCCAAGACGCTCTTCGGCAATCTGCAGCATCCCTATTCGCGTGCGCTGCTGGAAGCCTCCGCCCATGTGCCAGAACGCGGCAACGAAACGCTGGAGCAGCCCCTGCTGCAGGTGCGTGATGTCGTGCGCGATTATACCGGACATACACACGGATGGTGGGGCAAGACCACGCAGTTTCGTGCTGTTGATGGCGTCAGCTTCGAGATCCGAAAGGGCGAGAGCCTCGGCCTTGTCGGTGAATCGGGTTGCGGCAAGTCCACACTGACGCGGGCTATCCTGGGTCTGGAAGAAGTGCAGGACGGCGAAATTCTGTTCGACGGTCTGCCTGTCTTCACCCATCACCACGCCAACCAGGTCGTGCGCAGGCGCATGCAGGTGGTCTTTCAGGACCCCTATGGAAGCTTTAATCCGCGCTGGCGGGTGGACAGGCTGATCACGGAGCCTTTCCATCTGCTCTCTGACCCGCCCAAAGGGGCCGAGCGAGACGCGGCAATTGCCGAAGCTCTTGAAAGCGTCGGTCTTAGCGCGGCGGATGCCCACAAGTACATACACGAGTTCTCCGGTGGCCAGCGTCAGCGCATCGCAATCGCACGTGCGCTCATCATCAAGCCGGACCTGATCATTCTCGACGAAGCAGTTTCGGCGCTCGATGTGTCCGTTCGCGCCCAGGTGCTCGATCTACTGGCGGATCTGGCCGACAGGTTTGGCCTGACCTACCTCTTCATCAGTCACGATCTCAGCGTGGTCCGTTCGATAACGGATCGGGTGCTGGTGATGAAATCCGGCAAGATTGTCGAGCAAGGGCCGACGGACACGGTCTTCGACCGGCCGAACCATCCATATACACAACAACTTGTTGCTGCCGCACCGGTCCTTCCGGCCGGCATCCTTTAGGGGAGGAACCCATGACCCAGGAACTGGACCTTTGGTTCGATCCGGCCAAATGCCTGATCGGCGGAAAATGGGTGGATCCGGCAGGAGGCGGAGAACTGCCGCTCAACGATCCCTCGACCGGGGCACGCATCGGCGCGATTGCCCGCGGTGGAGCGGCCGATATCGATGCAGCGGTGGATGCGGCCGAAGCCGCCATGGCAGGCGAGTGGGGGCGGACCAACGCCGCCGAGCGCGGCCGGTTCCTGTTTCGCCTGCGCGAGCTGGTGCTGGAAAAGGTGGACCATCTGGCGCGGATCGAATCCATCGATGTCGGCAAGCCGTTGAAACAGGCACGCGCAGACGCTGTCGCTCTTGCCCGATATCTGGAATTTTATGGCGGGGCTGCAGACAAGCTCCATGGCGAGACAATTCCCTATCTCGATGGGTACACGGTCTACACCTTGCGCGAACCGCATGGCGTTACCGGGCATATCGTGCCCTGGAACTACCCGATGCAGATCATCGGCCGCTCAGTTGGCGCGGCGCTGGCAACAGGCAATGCCTGTGTGCTGAAACCGGCGGAAGACGCCTGCCTGACGGCGCTTGCCTTTGCCGATCTCGCCCGCCAGGCCGGTTTGCCTGACGGTGCGCTGAACGTGGTTCCGGGTCTCGGGTCGGAAGCCGGTGCGGCCTTGACCGCACATCCGCGTGTCCATCACATCTCTTTCACCGGTTCGGTTGCAACCGGTGTTCAGGTGCAGACGGCGGCAGCCCGGAATGTCGTGCCGGTAACGCTGGAGCTCGGCGGCAAGTCGCCTCAGCTTGTGTTCGAGGATGCCGATCTGGATGCTGCCCTGCCATTCCTGGTGAACGCAGGCATCCAGAACGCCGGGCAGACCTGCTCGGCTTCCTCACGCATTCTGGTGCACAGGTCTGTGTCCGATCAGGTGACCGAGCGCATGGCGGCTCGCTATGGTTCGCTTACGGTCGGGCCTGCACTGAACGATCTCGATGTCGGACCGCTGATCTCGGCCAAGCAGAAAGACATCGTCTCAAGTTTTCTGGATAGGGGCGCGGATCTTCAAAAGGTGGCGGAAGGTGTGTTGCAGGACGCACCGGACGGCGGGAACTACGTCTGTCCAACCCTTTTTGCCGGCGTTTCGCCCAGCCACGTGCTGGCACGGGACGAGATATTCGGCCCGGTGCAGGTGATCATTCCCTTTGACGACGAGGAAGAAGCAATCTCGATTGCCAATGGCACGGACTACGGCCTTGTCGCGAGCCTGTGGACCCGCGACGGTGCCCGCCAAATGCGGCTCGCCAAAAAGATCCGGACCGGCCAGGTTTTCATCAACAACTACGGTGCCGGTGGCGGTGTCGAGCTGCCGTTCGGCGGCATGGGCAAGTCCGGTCACGGCCGGGAAAAGGGGTTCGAGGCGCTTTACGGCTTCACCACGCTGAAGACCGTTGCGGCGTTTCACGGGTGAACGTCCGGACGCTCAATTCGATGCGCGTACAAAGAACAATTGATTGTAGCTCCCCGAACCCGGCTCGCGCTTCGCTCGGCCGGGATGACGCTGGAGAGCAAGGAACCAAGATCGGGAGGTTTGCATGAGACTTGAAGGAAAGAAGGCGATTGTCACGGGTGGGGCCTCGGGCTTTGGCGCCGGCATCGTGCGCAAGTTCGCAGCAGAAGGCGCGAAGGTCATGGTCGCCGACCTGAACCTGGACCTTGCAGAGGAAATTGCCGCGGAAGTTGGCGGACTGGCCATCAAGACGGATGTCTCCAGCAATGACAGCGTCAGCCACTTGGCCGATGTTGCCTCCTCGCTGCTCGGCGGGGTCGATATCCTGGTCAACAATGCCGGCATCACGCATTTGCCCAAACTGATGCAGGACGTCACGGAAGAAGAGTTCGACCGGGTCCTCGCGGTCAATTGCAAGTCGGTCTATCTGACCGCGAAGCACTTCGTCCCGGCCATGACGGAAGCCGGCAAGGGGGCGATCCTGAATGTGGCTTCCACAGCAGGCCTCAGCCCGCGTCCCAGGCTCAACTGGTACAACGCCTCCAAGGGGTGGATGATCACCGCGACAAAGACGATGGCGGTCGAACTCGCCCCGTCGGGCGTGCGGGTCAACGCAATTTGCCCGGTGGCCGGCGAAACGCCGCTTCTGAAAAGCTTCATGGGTGAAGACACGCCGGAAATGCGTGCCAAGTTCCTCTCTACCATTCCCATCGGCCGTTTTTCGACACCGGAAGACATGGGCAACGCAGCCTGTTTCCTGTGCTCGGATGAGGCGGGCATGATTACCGGGGTTGCGATGGAAGTTGACGGCGGACGCTGCATCTGAGGATTGATCAGCCTTGGCCGGATCATGTATCGACAGGTCCGAACAGAGTTGCGCGACATCCAGACGGCCGAAGGACGACGAGATCATGAAGCGATACACCGGTGGCTGCCTGTGCGGGAATGTCCGGTTCGTGGCAGAAGGCGAACCGTATCGGGTCGGCCTTTGCCATTGTCTTGACTGCCGTAAGCATCACGGGGCGCTCTTCCACGCCTCTGCTGTCTTTCCGCAGGATGCCGTTAGCCACGAAGGTGAAACGGGCGAGTATCGGGGGCGGTCTTTCTGTCCTCGGTGCGGATCGTCCGTTTTTTCGCAAACAGGTGATGAAACCGAGGTGCATCTGGGAGCGCTGGACGCACCCGACCAGATGACCCCGACCTACGAACTCTGGACCATCCGCCGCGAAGCCTGGCTGCCGGAATTTCCGATTTCCAGACACTACGAGCGCGATCGGGAAAACGAGGGGCGCGAGGAGTAGAGGTCTTCAAACCAGGGCCGGGTGCCAAGTGGATGGCGAGTAGACCCTGATTTGCCCATCACACCTCCGGATTTCGTTCGCTGACACCTCGAAACCTGTAAGAATTCGCGCGCTCCGATTGCCGGTTTTAGCATCTGCAGCCGGTTGTATCTTTGCAGTCAGACAGGAAGTCAGGGGGCTGGATTCGGCCCCTTTTTTGCTGCGCCATAACGCTCCCGAGCAAATTTTTTCACGTTTAAATTCAGGTGAAAGATCCTGAAATCACTCGCTATTTCTACGCATGAAATGAATGCATTCAAAAAAATGAAACGTTTCATATTGACGTTGTAATTCGGCCGTGCTTTCAATTGTGCAGCCTGATAGCGCCCTTGGAATGGCGTGAGAGGTGCAGCCTTTTTGGGAGGAAAATCATGAAGTTATTGAAAATCGCTGCCGCGGCAGCGACCGGCCTCGCTTTGCTTGGTGGAACCGCTCTTGCCGACGAGAAGCCGGTGGTGGGCCTGATCATGAAATCACTGGCCAACGAGTTCTTTCAGAACATGATGGTTGGTGCCGAGGAGCACCAGAAGCGCCGTGGCGACTATGAGCTCATGGCCGTCGGCATGCAGAACGAGACCGACTTTGAATCCCAGATCAACGCGGTCGAAAACTTCATCACGCAGGGTGTTGACGCCATCGTTGTCGCTCCGGCCGACAGCCGCGCCATGGTCCGTCCGCTGAAAAAGGCGATGGAAGCCGGTATCGTCGTGGTCAACTTCGATGTGGCGCTTGACGAGGAAGCCAAGAAGCAGCAGGGCGTAGAACTCGCGTTCGTCGGCCCGGACAACCGGGGCGGTGCCAAGCTTGCGGGTGATGCACTGGGCAAGAAGCTGGGTGAGGGCGCAAAGGTTGTCATCATCGAGGGCAACCCGGGTGCAGACAATGCCACGCAGCGCCGCCTGGGCTTTGAAGACTCTGTTGCCGAGTACAAGCTGGACCTGCTGGACAGCCGGACAGCGCATTGGGAAACCGAAGAAGCCAACCAGGTCTTCGCCACAATGCTGACAGCGCATCCCGACGTTCAGGGCGTGATGGCGGCCAACGACTCCATGGCGATTGGCGTTGTAAAGGCACTGGAAAGCGCCGGCCGCACCGACATTGAAGTCATCGGTTTTGACAACATTCCTGCAGTCGGCCCGATGATCGAAGACGGCCGGATGCTGGCTACCGTCGACCAGTTCGGCACCGACATGGCGGCCAATGCCATCGACATGGCGCTCGACGTCGTTTCGACCGGTGAACAGCTTCAGGGCTGGGTCAAGACGCCGATCGAATTGGTGACTGCGAAGTAAGCAGTCTCAAGAACGCTCCCGCCCGGTCAGCTTCAGGGCGGGAGCTGTTTATCCATCAAAAAACGACTGGACGCACCATGGCAGCAGCATCGCTTGCCGCAGCGCCCGCCGCTGCACCGGACCGTGCTTTCCTGACGGTCGAGGGTCTGAAAAAGCATTTCGGTGGCGTCAAGGCACTGGACGGGGTCAGTTTCTCCCTGGATGAAGGCGAGGTTCATGCGCTCGTCGGAGAAAACGGCGCCGGCAAATCCACCCTCATCAAGATCCTTTCAGGCGTGTTTCCCTACGACGAGGGTCAGATAGCCCTGGCTGGCGAACCTTACCGCCCCATGAGCCCGCATGACGCCAAGGATCATGGCGTTCAGGTGGTTCATCAGGAATTCAACCTGCTTGAACACCTCACCATCGCCGAAAATATCTCCATAGAACATCTGCCGAAGAACAGCCTCGGTCTGTTGGACCGCAAGGAAATGAACCGGCGCGCGCGAAAGGCACTGGATGCAATCGGACTAACGGATGTGGACGTCACCGCTCCAGTCCGCTCTCTCGGGATTGCCCATCGCCAGCTGGTCGAAATTGCCCGGGCGTTGCAGTCGAAAAGCCGGATCCTGATCCTGGACGAGCCGACCGCAACCCTGACGGAACGCGAGACCAGACGCCTGTTTGACATCGTTGCCGGTATCAAGGCGGACGGGGTCACCGTGGTATTCGTCTCGCACCACCTCGATGAGGTGTTTGCCATCTGTGACCGTGTCACCGTGTTTCGAAACGGCAAGACCATTGCGACCGATCTGATCAGCGAGACCACTCCGGAAGGTGTTGTGCAGCGGATGGTGGGGCGCAAGCTTGCCGCCGAACAGGACGAACAGCCCGATGGCCATGCGCTTGGCGCAAGTGCATTGAGGCTGGAAGACCTTCTGACCGTTGCAAATCCCGGGACAAACGGTGTTTCGCTTGATTTGCGTTACGGCGAGATCGTCGGGATATCCGGACTTGTCGGGGCAGGGCGTACCGAAATCCTGCGCGGCATCTTCGGGATCGATCCGCTCAAGTCCGGCAAGATCTACCGTGATGGCGCGGAAGTGCGCTTCAAGGGGCCGCGTGACGCCATTGCTGCGGGCATCGGTTTCGTCACCGAAGATCGCAAGGACGAAGGCCTCATTCTGGACATGCCCATTGCTGCCAACATATCGCTGGCCAACATGGGCTCGGTCTCGCGCAAGGGGCTTTTGAAGCTGGCCGAGGAAACGCGTCAGGCCATCGCAAGCGCGGCTCGGCTGACCCTCAAATACGGACGGGCCTCGGATCCTGCCTCGAGCCTCTCCGGCGGCAACCAGCAGAAGGTTGTTCTGGCCAAATGGCTTGCGCGCAATCCGAAGGTGTTGCTGCTCGACGAGCCGACACGCGGTGTGGACGTCGGCGCCAAGGCCGAAATCTACGCCATTCTGAAAGACCTGGCCCGAGAAGGGGTTGCCTTGCTTGTCGTCTCTTCGGAAATGCCGGAGCTGATGACACTGGCCGATCGCATTCTGGTGCTTGCCGAACATGAGATCCAGGGCGAAGTGAAACGCCCGGATTTCTCTGAAGAAAACATTCTGAAACTGGCCTACGGGCAAACGCCGAGCGCCGGGGAAAACGACAAATGACAACCGAAACCTTGAGTGAAACGGCCGCCGCCGCACCGAAGTTCTCCATCCGGACGGTGTTGCACAACGCGGGTATCGGCCTGGCCCTGCTGGCGCTGATCGTCTTTTTCTCGCTCTTCACCGAGCACTTTCTGACGCCGAACAACATCACCAATATTCTGACCCAGATCACCATCAACCTTGTGCTGGCCGTCGGCATGACCTTCGTGATCCTGATCGGCGGCATCGATCTGTCTGTCGGATCCGTCATGGCCTTTGCTGCCGTTGTTGCCGGCAAGGCGATTACCTTGCCCGGCTTTGGCCCGGCCGAGGCGATCGCACTAGCCGTTGTCGCAGCCACCTTGACCGGCGTCTTCTGCGGCTTTCTCAACGGTGCCATCAGTGCCTATTGGTCGCTGCCGTCCTTCATCATCACGCTCGGCATGCTGAACATTGCCCGCGGTGCGGCGCTGCAGGTTTCCGAGGCACAGACCATCTATTCCTTCCCTTTCGCGTTCGAGGAATTCGGGTCCGCCATGGTCTACGGTGTGCCGGTAGTGTTCCTGGTGGCGCTTGTGCTGGTGTTCATTGCCTGGTTCGTGCTGAACTTCACGGTCTTCGGCCGTCTGATCTACGGTATCGGCAACAACGAAGAAGCTGTCCGGCTGGCCGGTCATTCGGTGGCTCGCTACAAGATCGCCGCCTTCACCATCTGCGGTCTGACCGCTGGGATTGCCGCGGTCGTCTATATGGCACGCCTCAACATCTCCAGCCCGATTGCCGGCATCGGCTTTGAACTCAACGCCATTGCTGCCGTCATCATCGGCGGCACCAGCCTCAGCGGCGGGCGCGGATCGGTCATCGGGACGCTGCTGGGGGCCTTCATCATCGGTGTCCTCGCCAACGGGCTCATCCTGATCGGCCTCAGCGATTTCATGCGCCAGATGATCACCGGTGTCGTCATCATCGTTGCCGTCATCCTCGACTACTACCGTGCAAAGTACGCATCCAAATGAAACGCACAGCCCTTTTGAACTGCCACCTGAGTTTGCTTGTTGCTTCTCTCGGGCATCTGGACGAAATCGTTGTTGCCGATGCCGGTCTGCCTGTCCCGGCCGGTGTGAAGGTGATCGACCTTGCCGTCACTGCAGGGGTGCCGAGCTTTCGCGAACTGCTGACCGCACTGAAGTCCGAACTTGTCATTGAAGGTGCCGTCTGGGCGGAGGAGGCATCTGCGGAGCTGACCTCGCTGATGCAGCATGAAGTGGCTTCCTGGGCGGAGGAGACGGGTAAGGCGATTACTGTTTCAAGGCTTACGCACGAGGCTTTCAAGCACCGGACGCAAACGGCCAGGGCCGTGATCCGCACCGGCGAGGTGACCCCCTACGCCAACATCATTCTCATCAGCGGAGTTGCGTTTTGACGTCCGTTACCGTTGTCGGCAGCATCAATATCGATCTCACCAGCTATCTCGACCGCTGGCCGAAAATTGGTGAGACGATTTCCGTTCGCGAAACCGTCACCTCGTTGGGCGGGAAGGGGGCCAACCAGGCCGTCGCTGCCGCCCGTCTGGGCGCCAGTGTCAACTTCATCGGTGCCGTCGGCAGAGATGGCTTTGGTGCGGAAGCCGCCGCAGCCCTCAGGCCAGAAGGGGTTGCGATCCTTCTGGAGGAAATGACCAACACCGCAACCGGTCTTGCCTTCATCGATGTCGATCCCGATGGGCAGAACATTATCCGCCTCTCGGCCGGTGCAAATGGCAGGTTGTCACCGGAAAATGTCTCGAAATATGCAGATATCCTCCGCAAGAGCCGCGTCCTGCTTTTGCAGAACGAGATTGGTCTGGAAACATCGCTGGCCGCCGCGCGGATTGCCCGTGAGGCGGGTGCGCTGGTCATCATGGATCCGGCACCCGCGCCGGACCCTGCCTGGCCCGCTGAAGTTCTGTCCAGCTTTGATATCCTGACGCCAAATGCGGGTGAGGCGGGCGGCCTGTTGGGAACAGAACCGCAAACACTGGCCGATGCGCGCGAGGCGGCAGGTGCGTTGCGCAGCTTGGGCTTGCGCGGGGCCGTCGTCACCATGGGGGCAGACGGAGTTGCCTGGTCAATCGACGGCAGTACCGGCGCCTTGCCTGCGCCCAGGGTTCGCAGCATCGATACGGTTGCCGCCGGTGACTGTTTCAACGGTGCTTTTGCGGCAAGAATAGCCTCGGGTAAGTCGATTGAGGATGCAATTTCGTTCGCCATGCAGGCGGCGGCTTTGGCAACAACCCGCAAGGGAGCGGCAACATCGTTGCCACGTCTGGACGAGATGGAGGCTTTCCCCGCCCAACGCATTGCCTGAATGCATTCATTTGCTTGATCAGATCACCGAGGAATGGTTCAAGGGGGCAACGCTTGGGGCGCGGGGAGAAACGCAAAACATGCCAACAATCAAAGACGTCGCACGCAAAGCTGGTGTGTCCGTTGGTACTGTCTCCCGCGTTCTGTCCAAAAACGAGTCGGTCAAGCAGCCCCTGAAGGAGCGCGTGCTCGCGGCTATGAAGGAGCTGGACTACAAGCCCAACCTGGCTGCCAGGGCATTGCGCACCAACAGCATCGACGTGATCGGCCTCGTGGTGCCGGATATCACCAACCCTTTCTTTTCCCAGCTCGCCAAGAACATCGAAATGGAAGCCGCCAAGCGGGGCCACTCCGTTATGCTCGCAAATTCCCATGACGATGCAGAAGCCGAACAGACCCAGATAGCGGCGTTGCTGGACAGGGCCGTGTGCGGGGTCATCGTGGTGGCAACCTCCGACGGTGGCCAGACACACAAGGCCGACGTGCCGATCGTTTCGCTCGACCGCCGCTTCGGTCCCTATCCGCTGGTCGCAACTGACCATTTCGACGGCTCGGCGAAGATCGCCGATCATCTCGTCGGCCTCGGCCATCGCCGCATCGCCTATATCGCCGGCCCACAGTCCATGGAAGTGGCCCGCCAGCGGCGGGAAGGCTTTGTTGCCCGGATCAAGGCCCTGTCAACGCCGGAAGATCCGATCACGCTTACTGTCCACGAAGGTCATTTCGATTACGACAGCGGCGAAGACATCGGCCGGTCAATCCTGAAAGACACCTCCCAGGAGACCCGCCCGACAGCCATTGCCGCCGCAAGTGACCAGCAGGCAATCGGTGTCTTGCGCTGCGCCCGCGATCTGAAGATCGCCATTCCGGCGGATCTTTCCGTCACGGGCTTCGATGACATTGCACTGGCAGCTCTCGTGGTCCCGCGTCTCACCACCTTGCGTCAGCCCATTGAACAGCTGGCCGGGTCAGCGGTTGCAAGGATCTTTGCCGGGGAGGCTGCGGCCGACGAAGCGATTGCCGGGGAGATTGTGGTGCGGGAATCGACTGGCAATATCCCGAATTCCTGAGACGCATTGATCGGTTCCGGACCCGTGTCCAGCCCGACATAAAAGACGATTTGCAGATCGATACCGTCATTTATTTCAAGCTTGAAATTTTAGGCTTGAAATAAATATCTCCCTGTGGTTCGCTGATCATACCACAGCAGGGGAGGTTCGTATGCGGATTGCTTGTCTGGGCGGGGGACCTGCCGGTCTCTATTTCGCCATCTCGATGAAACTGCGAGACCCATCCCACGAGATCGACGTGATCGAGCGCAACCGCGCCGACGATACGTTCGGCTGGGGCGTAGTACTCTCCGATGAGACCCTTCAGAACCTTGCGGTGAACGACGCCGTCAGCGCCAAGGCCATCGGCGAGAATTTCGCTTATTGGGACGACATTGCCCTTCATATGCGTGGAGAGCGTCTCGTCTCCACCGGGCATGGTTTCTGCGGCATCGGTCGCATGAAATTGCTGCTGCTCCTTCAGGAGCGCGCCCGCGAGCTCGGCATCAACCTGAAGTTCGAAACCGAAGTCGACAGCGCCGAGGATTATCGCAAGGACTACGATCTCGTAGTGGCCAGCGACGGTCTGAATTCCAAGACCCGCACGCTCTATCAGGACACGTTCAAACCTGACATCGATCAGCGCCTTTGCCAGTTCGTCTGGCTCGGCACGCATCAGAAATTTGCCGATGCCTTCACCTTCATCTTCGAGGAAACCGAACACGGCTGGGTCTGGGCGCACGCCTACCAGTTCGACGATGAAACGGCGACCTTCATCGTGGAGTGCACGCAGGAAACCTTTGACGCTTTCGGCTTTGGCGAAATGAGCCAGGAAGACAGCATCCGGACCTGCGAGGAAATCTTCAAGGATCACCTTGGCGGCCATCCGCTGATGACCAACGCCAAACACATCCGGGGCTCCGCCTGGATCCGCTTCCCGCGTGTCCTGTGCGAGAAGTGGAGCTTTGAGAATGTGGTGCTGCTCGGCGATGCTGCCGCGACGGCGCATTTTTCCATCGGTTCCGGCACCAAGCTTGCCTTTGAATCGGCAATTGCTCTTGCGGAGTACCTGCACACCGAAGCGGATATGGCCGCTGCTTTCAAGCGCTACGAGGAAGACCGGCGCCTGGAGGTGCTGCGTCTGCAGTCGGCAGCACGCAACTCGTTGGAATGGTTCGAACACGTCGAGCGTTATCTCCATCTCGATCCGGTCCAGTTCAACTATTCCATGCTGACCCGTTCCCAGCGCATCAGTCACGAGAACCTGCGTCTGCGGGATCCGAAATGGCTGGAATCTGCCGAGCGCTGGTTCATGAACCAGGCTGGCGTTTCCCCGAATTCTCCCGTAAGGGCACCCATGTTCACGCCTTTCAAACTGCGCGAGATGGAGTTGAAGAACCGCATCGTTGTCTCGCCCATGGCGCAGTACAAGGCCGTTGATGGTTCGCCGACCGACTGGCACATGGTCCATTACGCCGAGCGTGCCAAGGGTGGGGCAGGTCTCGTCTTTGTCGAAATGACTTGCGTCAGTGCCGAGGGTCGGATCACGCCAGGTTGTCCGGGGCTCTATGCGCCTGAACACGAGGCGGCCTGGAAACGGCTGACTGATTTCGTACATGCCGAAACCGACGCCAGGATCTGCTGCCAGATCGGCCATTCCGGCCGCAAGGGGTCTACGCGGATCGGCTGGGAAGGCATGGACAAGCCGCTTCACGACGGCAACTGGGAACTTGTTTCCGCGTCCGCGATCCCCTGGTCCGACGGCAATGCCGTGCCACGCGAGATCACACTTGCCGAGATGGACGCGATCAAGGCGGAGTTCGTTGCTGCAGCGGAAATGGCTGAGCGCGCCGGCTTCGACATGATCGAGCTTCATGCGGCTCACGGCTACCTGCTGTCGTCTTTCATTTCTCCGGTGTCCAACGCACGGACGGACGAATACGGCGGCTCACTGGATAACCGCATGCGCTGGCCGCTGGAGGTCTTCAACGCCATGCGCGCTGTCTGGCCTGATCACAAGCCGATGTCTGTTCGCATTTCTGCCTGCGACTGGGTGGGCGAGGAAGGCATCACGCCGGACGACGCGGTCGAGATAGCTCGCCGCTTCCGTGATGCCGGCGTCGATCTGGTCGACGTTTCCGCAGGTCAGACAACCCCGAAGGCGCGTCCGGTCTATGGCCGCATGTTCCAGACGCCGTTCTCCGACCGTATCCGCAACGAGGGCGGGCTGCCGACCATGGCTGTCGGCAACATCTACGAGGCAGACCACGCCAACTCGATCCTTATGGCGGGCCGGGCGGATCTTGTTGCCGTCGGCCGTCCACATCTGGCGGATCCGTATTGGACGCTGCATGAAGCAGCCAAGATCGGTGACCGGAACGCCACCGACTGGCCGTTGCCATATCTCGCGGGCCGCGACCAGATGTGGCGTCTGGCCGATCGGGAAGCGGAGATGTTGAAGGTATGAGTGTCGCTTGCCGCCATATCCTTGTTACCGGTGGCGGCAGTGGCGTCGGTGCCGCCTGTGCCCACCTCTTCGCTGAAAAAGGCGCAAAGGTCACCATTCTCGGCAGGACGGAAGCAAGCCTTGCCGAACAGAAGCTGCCGTACCAGGTATGCGATGTAACCGATGCGCAGGCCGTCCAGGCAGCCGTTGCTGCCGCCCGGACGGTCAATGGTCCGGTTGATGTCGTGGTCGCCAACGCAGGGGCTGCCAGCAGCAAACCCTTTGCCCGCACCTCCGCGGAAGACTTTCAGGCCATGCTGGCGGTCAATCTCTTCGGCGTGTCGAATGTCTGGCAGGCTGTCCTGCCGGACATGAAGGCGAGCGGCTGGGGCAGGATGATCGCGATTGCCTCCACAGCAGGTCTGCGCGGCTATCCCTATGTGAGCGCTTATAGCGCCGCCAAACATGCCGTCGTCGGGCTGACGCGCTCACTGGCGCGGGAACTGGCCAGAACCGGCATCACCGTCAATGCGATTTGCCCCGGCTTCATCGAGACGCCGATGCTGCATCGCTCCATTGACACGATTGTCGAAAAGACCGGCATGAGCCGGGAAGCAGCGGCTGACAGCCTGAAAGCGGACAATCCACAGGGACGCTTCATCCAGGTGTCTGAAGTGGCCGAAGCTGCGCTTTATCTGTGTTCTGATGGAGCGGTGTCCATCAACGGTCACGCGCTGACACTTTCGGGAGGAGAGCTGTGATGGCGGAAACCGCAGCGAAACAGGAAGCCCTGTCCAAGACGCGTTTGCGCCTGTGGCTGAAGCTGTTGAAATCCGTCAATGGCATCGAAGCCGAGATCCGCCGGAACCTGCGTGACCAGCATGGCACGACCCTGCCGCGGTTCGACGTCATGTCGGCGCTCGCCCGCTTTCCTGACGGATTGAAAATGTCGGAATTGTCCACGTTCCTGAAGGTGTCGAACGGCAATGTGACCGGCATTGTCGACAAGCTGACCGAGGAAGGTCTGGCCCTGCGTGTCGCCGTTCCAGGTGACCGGCGAGCCCAGGTGGCCCGGCTGACGCCGAAGGGCAGAGCCGCCTTCGAGGAACTTGCAACCCATCACGAAACCTGGATCGACGAACTGCTGGACGGCTGGTCGGCGGAAGACATCGCGGCGCTTTCGAGCCGCCTCGATCTGGTCCTGAAACGTCAAAGCCAAGAGGAGAGCGGCAATGCGAAGTGACGTGACGCATTTCAAATGTGAGATCGCGAACGGCATTGCGCGGATCGCGCTCGACCGCCCTGAACGCAAGAACCCGCTGACGTTCGAAAGCTACGCCGAGCTGCGCGACTGGTTCCGGGATCTCGTTTATTCGGACGATGTCCATGCAGTGGTGATCCTGCCGAACGGCGGCAACTTCAGCTCCGGTGGCGACGTGCATGATATCATCGGTCCGCTGACGAAGATGAACATGAAGGAGCTTCTGGCCTTCACCCGCATGACCGGTGATCTGGTGAAAGCCATGCTCAACTGCGGCAAGCCGATCATATCCGCGGTCGACGGCATTTGCGCCGGTGCTGGTGCCATCATGGCCATGGCGTCCGATCTGCGCGTTGCGACACCGGAAGCCAAGGTTGCCTTCCTGTTCAACAAGGTCGGTCTTGCCGGCTGCGACATGGGCGCTTGCGCGATCCTGCCACGTATCATCGGGCAGGGCCGTGCGGCGGAGCTGCTTTATCTCGGCCGCTCGATGAAGGCCGAGGAAGGTCATGCGTGGGGGTTCTTCAACGCGGTGGTGCCGGCGGGTGAGCTGGACCAGACGGCCATGGATATGGCCAGCCGTATTGTTGCCGGACCGACCTTCTCCAATTCCATGACCAAGACCATGCTGGCGCAGGAGTGGTCCATGGGCCTGGATCAGGCCATCGAGGCGGAAGCCCAGGCGCAGGCAATCTGTATGCAGGGCAACGACTTCCGCCGGGCTTACGAAGCCTTCGTGAAAAAAGAAAAGCCGGTGTTCGAGGGCGACTGATGTCGGATAAATCTTTCCTCCACTGGCCGTTCTTCGAAGAAAAGCACTGGCGTCTCGCTGAAGAACTGGAGATCTGGGCAGGGTCGCATCTGGCTCATGTTGACCATTCGGACACGGACGCAGCCTGCCGTCATCTGGTGACAGCGCTCGGTGATGCAGGCTTCCTGCAGCACAGCGGTGCCCCGGACGGCAAGCTGGATGTGCGCAGCCTCTGCCTCATTCGCGAAACGCTGGCCCGCCATGACGGCCTGGCGGATTTTGCCTTTGCCATGCAAGGCCTCGGAACCGGCGCAATTTCCCTGTTCGGAACGGACGAGCAGAAAGCCGAGTGGCTTCCGCAGACGCGCACCGGCAAGGCGATCTCCGCCTTCGCGTTGACCGAACCTCAGTCCGGTTCCGACGTTGCCAATTCGACCATGACCGCCACCGACGATGGTGATGCCTATGTGCTCGACGGCGAAAAGACCTGGATTTCCAACGGTGGTATCGCCGACGTCTACACGCTTTTTGCAAGAACCGGCGAAGCACCCGGCGCAAAGGGTTTGTCGGCCTTCATCGTGACGCCTGACCTTGAGGGTTTCGAGGTTGTCGAACGCCTCGAAACAATTGCGCCCCATCCGCTTGCCACACTGCGTTTCACCGGCTGCCGCATTCCGAAAAAGAACATGATCGGCACGCCGGGCGCAGGGTTCAGGATTGCGATGTCTGTCCTGGACATTTTCCGCTCGACCGTCGCCGCCGCCGCCCTGGGCTTTGCCCGCCGGGCGCTGGATGAAGCGCTTTCGCGGGTGACGACACGCGAAATCCAGGGCTCGCCGCTGTTCGACCTGCAGCTGGTGCAGGGGCATATCGCGGACATGGCGCTGGATGTCGATGCCGCAGCCCTGCTGATTTACCGTGCCGCCTGGACCAAGGACAGCGGCGCCCCCCGCGTGACGCGGGAAGCCGCCATGGCAAAACTCTTTGCCACCGACCAGGCACAGAAGGTCATCGACAAGGCCGTGCAGCTTCACGGCGGCGATGGTGTTCGCTCGGGCATGCAGGTCGAAAAACTCTATCGAGAAATCCGTGCCTTGCGCATCTACGAGGGTGCGTCGGACGTTCAGAAGATCATCATCGCGCGCCAGACCCTTGGCGCCTTTCAGGGAGACTGATCCATGCTTGGTCCCTCCGCACACGTCGATACCTTTACCCGGGACAACCTGCCGCCGGAAGACAGCTGGCCCGATTTCCTGCTCGATGGGTTTCAGTATCCCGAACGTCTCAATGCAGGCGTTGAGCTTACCGACAGGATGGTGGAACAGGGACTGGGGGATCACACCGCTCTGATCGGAAATGGCCGCCGCCGAACCTACAAGGAACTTGCGGACTGGACCAACCGGCTGGCGCATGCACTCACCGAAGATCTTGGTGTGAAGCCGGGCAACCGGGTGCTTATCCGTTCCGCCAACAACCCGGCAATGGTCGCCTGCTGGCTCGCCGCAACCAAGGCCGGTGCCGTTGTCGTCAACACGATGCCCATGCTGCGCGCGGGCGAACTTTCCAAGATCGTCGACAAGGCGGAAATCGAGTTCGCACTGTGCGATACGCGTCTCATGGACGAGATGGTCGCCTGTGCCAAGACATCATCCTTCCTGAAGAAGGTGATCGGCTTCGACGGCACGTCGAACCATGATGCGGAGCTGGACCGGCTCGCGCTGGAAAAATCCGTGCTCTATGACGCTGTCCCGACCGGACGCGATGACGTCGCCCTGCTGGGCTTCACGTCCGGCTCCACTGGCACGCCCAAGGCCACGATGCACTTCCACCGGGATTTGCTGATCATTGCCGACGGCTATGCCAAGGAAGTTCTG
Organism: Labrenzia sp. THAF191a; assembly: GCF_009363335.1. Taxonomy (GTDB): domain Bacteria; phylum Pseudomonadota; class Alphaproteobacteria; order Rhizobiales; family Stappiaceae; genus Roseibium; species Roseibium algicola. Next base: position 5,366,910 of record NZ_CP045333.1, on the reverse strand, counting down.
GGTGTCACACCGGAGGATGTCTTCGTCGGCTCACCTCCCTTGGCCTTCACTTTCGGTCTTGGGGGGCTTGCAATCTTCCCGCTGCGGTTCGGCGCTGCAGCCACGCTACTGGAAAGCGCGACGCCGCCGAACATGATCGAGATCATCGAGAAATATAAGGCAACCGTCTGCTTCACCGCACCGACCGCCTATCGCGTGATGCTGCAGGCCATGGAGGAGGGGGCTGACCTTTCCTCGCTGCGCGCTGCGGTCTCCGCCGGTGAAACTCTGCCGGGTCCCGTTTATGACGCCTGGATGGCCAAGACCGGCAAGCCCATGCTGGACGGGATCGGCGCCACGGAGATGTTGCATATCTTCATTTCCAACCGCTTCGACGACCACAAGCCTGCCTGCACCGGAAAACCCGTTTCCGGATACGAAGTCAGGATCCTCGATCAGGACGGCAAGGACGTCGCTCCGGGTGAAGTGGGGCGTCTTGCGGTTCGCGGTCCTACCGGATGTCGCTATCTGGCGGACGATCGCCAGGGGCAGTACGTGATGGATGGCTGGAACATCACCGGTGACAGCTTTTCCATGAGCGAGGACGGCCACCTGCACTTTGCCGCCCGCAATGACGACATGATCATCTCCGCCGGCTACAACATTGCCGGCCCGGAAGTGGAAGCGGCACTGCTTGCGCACCCTGCTGTCCAGGAATGTGCCGTCATCGGTGCGCCGGATGAGGAGCGCGGCTCCATCGTGCAGGCCCATGTGGTTCTTGCAGCTGGGCACGAAGCCTCAGACGACCTTTCCAAGGCATTGAAAGATCACGTTAAAGCGACGATCGCACCTTACAAGTATCCACGCTCGATCATCTTTGCAGATGCCTTGCCGAAAACAGAAACCGGCAAGATCCAGCGCTTCCGGCTGCGTCCGGACGCCTGACCAGACCCTCGCGTGGGGCACGCGGGACACTAAAACGACAAGCCCCTTGCTGACCGTGCCGCAAAAACGAAGCACGGCGGTCCAAACTAAAAAACCGAATGGGAATAGCAGGTCACAAGACCAAGAGGAGCAGCATATGAAATTTGTAACAATGGCGGCCGCAGCCGCTCTCGCACTCGGCCTTTCCAGCGCCAACGCGGAACCGGTGAAGGTCGGCATGATTACCACGCTGTCTGGTGGTGGTGCAGGCCTTGGCATCGATGTGCGCGACGGTTTCATGCTGGCTGTTAAACAGGCCGGCAACACGGATCTGGAAGTGGTAATCGAGGATGATCAGCAGAAGCCGGACATCGCCGTGCAGCTGGCCGACAAGATGATCCAGTCGGAAAAGGTGGACGTCCTGACCGGTATCATCTGGTCGAACCTCGCGATGGCCGTGGTGCCGTCCGCAACCGCGCAGGGCAAGTTCTACCTGTCGCCGAACGCAGGCCCGTCCGCACTGGCCGGCAAGGGCTGCCACCCGAACTATTTCAACGTCGCCTGGCAGAACGACAACCTGCATGAAGCTGCCGGCGCCTATGCCAATTTCGAAGGCCTGAAGAACAGCTTCCTGCTTGCGCCGAACTACCCGGCCGGCAAGGACGCGCTGACCGGCTACAAGCGCATGTACAAGGGCGAGTTCGCGGGCGAAATCTACACCAAGCTGGGTCAGACCGACTACGCGGCTGAAATCGCGCAGATCCGTGCTTCCGGTGCAGACAGTGTCTATTTCTTCCTGCCGGGCGGCATGGGGATCTCCTTCCTGAAGCAGTACAAGGATTCCGGTGTCGACCTGCCGGTAATCGGACCTGCTTTCTCCTTTGATCAGGGCATTCTGCAGGCTGTTGGCGATGCGGCGCTCGGCGTCAAGAACACCAGCCAGTGGAGCAAGGACATCGACGCCCCGGCCAACAAGGCCTTTGTTGAGAGCTTCCAGGCCGAGTACGGCCGCCTGCCGTCGCTTTACGCTTCGCAGGGCTTTGATACCGCCAACCTGCTGCTGTCGGCCATGGCCAAGGCTGACGTGAAGGACGCCGACGCTTTCCGCACGGCGCTGGAAGAAGCTGATTTCGCTTCCACCCGTGGCGGCTTCAAGTTCGGCCCGAACCATCACCCGATCCAGGACATCTACGTCCGCGAAGTCATCAAGGAAGGTGACGTCTACACCAACAAGATCATCGGCAAGGCTTTGACCAGCCATGCGGATGCCTACTGGTCCGAGTGCAACATGTAAGGTATTGACCCAAAAGCCGGTGCGGGAAACCGCGCCGGCCAAAGGGGCGGGGTACTCATGTCACTGATATTGCTCATAGAGCAGGTTCTGAACGGCCTGCAATTCGGCATCATGCTGTTTCTGATGGCCGCCGGGCTGACCTTGATCTTCGGCGTCATGGGTTTGATCAACCTTGCCCATGGTTCGCTTTACATGATCGGGGCGTTCTGCGCGGCGGCTGTTGCGGCTGCAACCGGATCGTTTCTGCTGGGCCTCGTGGCGGCACTTGCCGGTGCTGCCATCGCGGGCGCCTTGGTCGAGTTGGTGGTCATCCGCCGGCTTTACGCCAAGGATCATCTGGATCAGGTGCTGGCGACATTTGCGCTGATCCTGATCTTCTCCGAAGGAACGCGCTGGATCTTCGGTTCCTTTCCGCTGTTTCTCGACGTGCCGGAATTCCTGTCCGGTCCGGTCACGTTGCCGGGCGGCATCGAATATCCTCTCTACCGGCTGACGTTGATTGCCGTCGGGCTTGCCGTGGCGCTTGGTCTCTGGATGCTGATTTCCAGAACGCGTCTCGGTGTCCAGATCAGGGCAGGGGAAAATGACCGCGAGATGATCGCGGCCCTCGGCATCGACATTGCGCGGCTCTATACCATCGTTTTCGCGCTTGGCGCTGCTCTGGCAGGTCTTGCCGGCGCCCTGGTCGGTGCCATCCAGTCGGTGCAGGTCGGCATGGGGGAACCGGTGTTGATCCTGGCTTTCGTCGTCATCGTCATCGGCGGCATCGGCTCCATCAAGGGGGCGCTTGTGGGCGCGATCCTGGTCGGACTGACCGATACGCTCGGTGGCATCTTCCTGCCGGAAATCCTGAAGTTGTTCCTCGATCCGTCGACAGCCACGTCCGTCGGATCCTCGCTCGCCTCCATGGCGATCTATATCCTCATGGCTGCGGTGCTGATCCTGCGTCCTGCCGGTCTGTTCGGAGCGCGCGCATGATCCGGGAACGCTATCTCAATGCGCTGACGCTGGCGCTCTTCGTCGCTATCCCGTTCTGGGCGATCTCGGCGGAAGAACCCTTCACCATCACCCTGATGACGCGTGCCGTCGTCTTTGCGATCGCGGCCGTTGGCCTCAACATCGCGCTCGGCCTTGGCGGGCTGGTCAGTCTCGGTCACGCGGTGTTCTTCGGCCTCGGCGGTTATGCCATGGGTATCCTCGCCTACCATGCCCAGAACTATACCGCGCTCACCGAATGGCCGTTCCTGATCGAAGGCACGAAGTCCATGCCGGTGATCTGGCTTGTGGCCGTCGTGGTGTCTTCCCTGGCTGCGCTGGTGATCGGGATCCTGTCCTTGAGAACGGCAGGGGTCTACTTCATCATGATCACGCTGGCCTTTGGTCAGATGTTCTTCTTCTTTGCCATTTCCTGGGCGGAATATGGCGGAGAGGACGGACTGTCGATCTATGTCCGCAACGGGTTTCCGGGGCTCAATACGCTGGACCCAATCCAGTTCTACGGGCTTTGCCTGGGGCTTTTGTGCCTTGTGCTGCTGTTTGCATGGCGGCTGTCGGGGTCTCCCTTTGGCCTTGCTCTCAATGCTGCCCGGCAGGTTCCCGTTCGTGTGGAGACTGCGGGTCTGGACCCGGTGCGGCTGAAGCTCGTTGCCTTCGTTGTTTCCGGCGCCATCACGGGTCTCGCGGGAGCATTGTTTGCCGACCTGAACCGCTTCGTCAGTCCGACGATGTTCAGCTGGCAGACCAGTGGCGAGATCATGATCTTCATCATCATCGGTGGCGTCGGCCGGCTTTTCGGGCCTGTGGTCGGCGCGCTGGTCTTCGTCGCGCTGGAGCATTGGCTCGGAGCCTTGAGCGACTTCTGGCACATCTATCTGGGGCTGTTGCTTCTGGTCATCGTGCTCTTCGGCAAGGGCGGTGTGATCGGCATGATTTGCGGACGGGAGGCTGTTCATGACTGATGCTGTCCTGCAAACAAACGGCATTTCCAAGAGCTTTGGCGCCTTGCGAGCCAGCCGTGACATTTCCATCGACCTGAAGCCTGGAGAGATCCACGCGATCATCGGTCCCAATGGTGCGGGCAAGTCCACCCTGATCGGGCAGATTTGCGGAACCCTGCGGCCTGATGCCGGGTCGGTTCGCCTGCTGGGCAGGGATGTCACGCATCAGCCGACACGCGCCCGTGCCCGTGCCGGCCTTGGGCGAACCTTCCAGATCTCCTCGCTGGCCATGGAAGACACGGTTCTCCAGAACGTTCTGCTCGGGGCACTGGGCGCCAGCGGCCGGCCCTGGAGGTTCTTCTCCAACGTGACCAGGGACACCTCCTTGCGTGAAACCGCCGAGGAAGCGCTCGACCGTGTCGGTCTGTTGGACCAGGCACGCATGCGTACTGCGGAGCTTAGTCACGGTCAGCGCCGTCAACTGGAAGTGGCCGTTGCGCTGACGCAGAAACCAAAGGCACTTGTCATGGATGAACCCATGGCAGGCATGGGCTCTGAAGGCTCCAAGCTGCTTACCGGTTTTCTCGATCAGCTCCGGCACGAAGCGCCGATCCTTCTCGTCGAACACGACATGGACGCGGTCTTTTCGCTGGCAGACCGTATCAGTGTGCTGGTGTACGGCGAGGTGATCGCCACCGGCACGGTCGATGAAATCCGATCCAACGCCGCCGTCAAGGAAGCTTACCTGGGAGACGAAGCATGAGCAGTCTTCTGACACTGTCCAACGTGACGGCCTCCTATGGCGCCAGCCAGGCACTTTTCGGCGTGGATCTGGAAATCGGCGAGGGCGAAGTGCTGGCACTGCTCGGCCGCAACGGCATGGGCAAGTCGACCACAGTCAAATGCATTTGCCGGATGCTCTCCGCGCAAGGCTCGCTAACATTTGCCGGTCATGACCTTGCCCGCCTGCCGAGCCACAAGGCTGCCAGGTTGGGACTGGGCCTTGTTCCGGAAGGCCGTCGCTGTTTCAGCACCTTGAGCGTTCAGGAAAACCTGATCGCGGCGGCACGGCGCGGCGACTGGACCTTCGAACGCGTCATCGGCATGTTTCCGCGGCTTGGTGAACGGCGCGGCCAGCGAGCGGGTTCGCTGTCGGGTGGCGAACAGCAGATGCTTGCTATTGGCCGAGCCCTGATGACCAACCCGAAGCTGCTGATTCTGGACGAAGCGACCGAAGGCCTGGCCCCTGTCATCCGCCAGGAAATCTGGGCGGTAGTCCGTCAGCTGAAGGCGGATACGGGGCTCGCGATCCTCGTCATCGACAAGTCGATCAAGGAACTGCGCCAGGTTTGCGACCGGGCGACGATCCTGGAACGCGGCACATCCGTCTGGACTGGCGGCATTGATGCCCTGACCGACGACGTCACTGCCAAGTATATCGGGGTTTAAGTGATGTTCCGGTTCGAGCAATCCATCTTGTTCAAGCATTGCGATCCGGCGGGAATTGTCTTCTATCCCCGCTATTTCGAGATGATGAACGATTGTGTCGAAGCCTTTTTCGACAAGGTCGTCGAATGGCCGTTCAAGGACATTCACAAGGTGGGAGCCGTACCGACTGCGGAAATCCGCACGCGTTTCATGGCTCCGAGCAAACTAGGCGATCTTCTGGTGCTCGGCTTGAACGTGACCAAGGTTGGCCGGACCAGTTGCGGCATCGCAATCAGCGCGCAATGCGATGGCGAGGTGCGCTTCCAGACCGAACTGACCATCGTCAACGTGGACAGCAGTGGCAAACCGGAGCCATGGCCGGAACAGGTAAAACAACGATTTCTGGACCAGTCGGCACTCGCTTGAGCGCCCACCGGTTCAACAGGTAGGGAGCGATCAGCCTTGAGAGTTCAATCCAGTCGGATTGATTTTCAGCTGATCCGGAAGACAAGGAAAGTCAGGATCAATGACGGTCAAAAGCATTCAACCCGACGGCTGGGCCCCGGCAAAAGGCTATGCAAACGGCATGTTGACGGAGGGCAAGACGCTCCATATCGGCGGCCAGATCGGCTGGAACAAGGACCAGGTCTTTGAAACCAGTGACTTCGTCGGCCAGATGGAACAGACGCTTGCCAACATTGTGGCCATTGTCGAGGCTGCCGGTGGAGCCGTGACCGACATCGCTCGCCTGACATGGTTCATTACAGACAAACGCGAATATCTTGCCCGGCAGAGAGAAGTCGGTGAAGCCTACCGCAGGGTGATGGGGCGGCACTTCCCGGCCATGTCGGTCGTCGTGGTGGCCGGGCTCATCGAGGACGATGCATTGATCGAGATCGAGGCAACCGCCCAGGTCGGCTGACCGGCAGAGAATATTTCTGTTGCGCTATCTATAGCCCGGCACCTCGTGCCGGGCTTTTGTTTACAGCCTCCGCGACAGGCCGTCTCCGGGACAATCTCCCACCTCGATTTCGTCTTCCCGTACGAAGCGTAGCGCAGACCCTGGATCGGGGAAGCTGAGGCCTGTCGATAGGAGGCGGGCCACCGCCGTCGCCAGCGGCTCCCCGATCCCGGCTCGCGCGTTGCTTGGCCGGGATGACGATGGTGAGTGTGATTGTTGTGAGAGGCGTGGAGCTGCGGTGGCTGATGTTCTTCGCGAGATTATAAATTCACTCAATAAAACAATTGTTTAAACGGGATAGCGCTTTGACTGAAAATTATGTCAGACAAAGTGTTTACAATGTCAGACAAAGTGGTAACGTGAGATGGCAAACAAAGAAGGTCGACATCTGTCCATGCCGGAAAATGCACAACAGCCGAAACCGGAAACGGGGTCTGCAGCAGCGAGTGAGCCGCGGGATGTGCCGCGAGCCCTGATCAGCCTCATCGAGCAGGAAGGCCTCAAGATCGGAGATCGTCTGCCGCCGGAACTGGAGCTTGTGCGCCGTCTCGGCTTTGGCAGGTCGACCATTCGCGAGACGCTCAAGACCTGGGAAAGCATGGGTGTCGTCAGCCGCAACAAAGGAGCCGGCACAAGGCTCATCGCGGAAATATCAACCAATACACTGCGCGTGGCCCTCACCATCAAACATGAAGCCGAGAGCCTGTTGCGAATGCAGCAGGTTCGACGGCCTCTGGAAATCGAGTCGGTGCGTATCGCAACGAGATCCGCAACGCCGGAACAGCGCCGCATCATCAATGCCCGGGCGGCGGAACTGATGGCTGTGTTCGAAGCCGGTGAAGACTGGCGCCCGGCCGACCACCGGTTTCACAACGCCGTTCACGATGCGACCGGCAATCCCCTGTTCAGACAGTTCATCGAACAGATCCAGAAAGCCTTTCACGACATTTACGAAACACCGTTCGGCAAGCCGCATCTCGGCCAAGACACCATCCCGCTGCACCGCCCGCTTGCCGACGCGATCATCGCCGGTGACGAGGACAAGGCAGCGGAACTGACCGAGATGATCATCGACATGGTCTGCGCCGAAACCCAGAAAATTTCAGAGGAACACGATGGCTGACGCTGTGCCGGGTGGATATTCGATCGAGACGCTGCTGGCGGCTGCTGCCGAGACAGGGGGGGCTGTGGCGCCGCCGATCGTGCAGACGTCTCTCTTCACCTTCGACAACTACAAGGCTTTCGAAGACCGAATGGCGGGCCGCTCCAACGAGCCGCTTTACACACGGGTTCAGAACCCCACTGTGGCTGCCTTTGAAAAGCTGATGGCCCAGGCGGAAGAGGGCGAAGCTGCTGTCGGTTTTGCGTCCGGCATGGCAGCGGTCTCCTCCACCGTTCTTGCCTTCGTCAAGCCGGGTGACCGCATTGCCTGCATCGAACATGTTTATCCGGACGCGTATCGCCTGTTCGAGCGTATGCTGCGCCCGTTTGGCGTCGGGGTTACCTATCATTCAATTGAGGAGTTCCAGTCGGATCCGGATCTGCTCAAGGGCGTGAAGCTCGCCTATCTGGAAAGCCCGACCTCCGTCGTCTTCAAGACGCTGGATCTCGGAGTTGTCGCCTCACATGCCAAAAAGCACGGCACGATCACCGTTATCGACAACTCCTGGGCAACACCGCTTTTCCAGCGTCCACTGACCCTCGGCATCGACATCGTTCTGCATTCTGCCTCCAAGTACCTGTCCGGCCATTCCGACACGGTTGCCGGTGTGGTGGTGGCACGCCAGGACCTGATCGACCGGATCCGGGACCTGACCCTGCCGTTGCTCGGCGGCAAGCTTGCGCCATTCGAGGCTTTCCTGCTGACCCGGGGACTGCGCACCCTCGGCCCGCGCATGCGCCAGCATCAGGCGACCGCGAACCTGTTTGTTGACCGGCTGGCGAGCCACCCGCATGTCAGCGCGGTGCATTCGCCCGGTCCGAACATCGTGCCCGGTCTGACTGGCCGCTCGGGCCTGTTGTCCGTTGCGCTGAACGACAACGTCGACATCCCGAACCTTGCCGACAGCCTGAAGCTGTTCCGCCTTGGTGTCAGCTGGGGTGGTTTCGAAAGCCTGATCCTGCCGACACGCATCGGCCTCAACCAGGCCGGTGAGCAGAATTCAATGCAACGCTTTGGCGTATCCGACCGGATCGTACGCCTCAGCCTGGGGTTGGAAGACCCCAACGATCTTTGGGCCGACTTCGAGGCGGCCCTGAGCAAAAGCGCCCGGACATAAGACGGCGCAATTCAAACCAAACCTGAAAGAAGCGGAGTTGAACCATGAGGGGACTGATAGGAGCAATTAGCGCATTGGCGTTTCTGGCAGGCTCGGCAGCGAGCGCGGAAACCCTGAAGCTGGTGGAAGTGATCACCAGCCCGGAGCGCACGGAAGTACTACAGAAGCAAGTGGACGCCTTCGAGGCTGCCAACCCGGGCACGGAAGTTGAAATCGTCTCGCTGCCCTGGGGCCAGGCCTTTGAAAAGCTGGCAACCATGGTGGCCGGTGGCGACATTCCCGATGTCGTTGAAATGCCGGACCGCTGGGCGGGGATCTACAAGGACAGGCTGGTCGATCTGAACGACAAGATCGCCGGTTGGGAATATGGCGGTACGCTGACCCAGAAGACCCTGGACATGGGCCGTCAGACTGACGGCAAGACCGCACGGTTGATCCCTTACGGCTTCTATCTGCGTGCCATGTTCTACAACAAGAAACTGCTGGCCGAAGCCGGTGTCGAAAATCCGCCGAGCACGATGGCGGAATTCATGGATGCGGCCAAGGCCGTTTCCGAACTGGACGGAAAATACGGATATTGTCTCCGGGGCGGACCTGGTGGGCTCAACGGCTGGATCATGATGGCCGCCACCATGAACGGGGACAACACCTTCTTTGACGCGGATGGCAAGAGCACGCTCAACCAGCCGGGTTCCGTCGAAGGCATCCAGTTCCTGATCGACATGTACCAGAAGGGCTATGCCCCGAAGGATTCCGTCAGCTGGGGCTTCAACGAGATCGTGGCCGGCTTCTATTCGGGAACCTGTGCGTTCCTCGATCAGGACCCGGATGCGCTGATCGCGGTTGCCGAGCGTATGGCGCCGGAAGACTTCGCTGTGGTTCCGATGCCTGTCGGTCCGGCCGGCAAGGCCTTCCCGACAATCGGTTTCGCCGGTTGGGCGATGTTCGACACGACCAGCAACGAAGACCTTTCCTGGAAACTGATTGCGCATCTGTCCAGCCCGGAAACCAACAAGGAATGGGCGAAGCGCGTTGGCGTCATTCCGATCCATGAAGGTGCCGAGCAGGATCCGTACTTCAAGACCGAGCAGTTCAAGGGCTGGTTCGACACCCTGAACGGCGACCAGTACATCCCGACGGTCATGCCGACCTATCTGGAGCAGTTCGGTTACTTCGCGGACTCCATCGCCCTGGAATCCAGCCAGGAAGCCCTCCTGGGTGAAATCTCCGCTCAGGAAGTGGCCGACAAATGGGCCGAGTTCCTGACGGAAGAATATGGCCGCTGGAAAGCCGCGCAATGACCACGATCGACACTGCCGTGCCCGGGAAAAAATCCCGGGCTCGGCCCACCTTCTACTTCCGTTACATGGTGGAGCCTTATCTCTACCTGACCCCGGCAATCGTGCTGATTGCCCTGGTGATGCTGGTGCCACTGGTGATCGGCGTTTCCTATGCCTTCCAGGCTGTCAACCTGCTGCGCCCGTTCCAGTCGGGCTGGGTCGGCTTTGCCAACTTCGAGGCCCTGTGGTCTGACCGGAAGTTCTGGCTGGCGCTCACCAACACGTTCTGGTGGACACTCGGGTCGATTTTCTTCCAGTTCTTCCTGGGTCTTGGCCTCGCGATGCTGCTGAACACACAGTTCCACGGCAAGCGCATTGTTCAGGCACTGGTTTTTCTGCCCTGGGCCGTACCGACGTTCCTGTCGGCTCTCACCTGGGCCTGGCTCTTCAACCCGACCATCGGACCACTGCCACACTGGCTGGCTGCTCTCGGAATCCTTTCGGAGCCTTTCAACATCCTGGGTGACAAGGACCTCGCCATGTGGGGACCTGTGACCGCAAACGTCTGGTTCGGCATTCCCTTCTTCGCCATCACGCTGCTGGCTGCGCTGCAGTCCATCCCGGGCGAACTTTACGAGGCTGCGGAAATCGACGGCGCGACCGCCTGGCAGACCTTCACCAAGATCACGCTGCCGTTCCTGGCACCGATGATCGCAATCACCGTCATGCTGAGGACGATCTGGATCGCGAATTTCGCCGATCTCATCTTCGTCATGACCGGCGGCGGACCTGCAAACTCGACGCAGATCCTGTCGACCTACATTTTCACAACAGCCTTCCGGAAACTCGATTTCGGCTATGCCTCCGCAATCGCGGTCGCGCTCCTGGGCCTGCTGCTGATCTATGCGGCAATCCTGCTGGTGCTGCGCCGGAAACTGGTCAAGATCTGAGGTGCTTCGATGAGTGCGCTTCGTAATAGCTCGCCTCTGGCGGTTACTGGAAAATATCTGGCTCTGGGGTTTTACGTCGCCTTTGCGCTTTTCCCGCTCTACTGGCTCGTCAAGATCGCGATCACGCCGGACAAGCTGATCTTCACGGAAGGGACGGCGCTCTTTCCGAGCGAGTTTACCTTCGAGAATTTCCAGACTGTTCTGATCGCAACGGATTTCCTGTCCTATTTCAAGAACAGTGTGATCGTGTCCATTGGCACCGCGGCCATCACCACGGCGATTGCGGCGGCTGCCGGATACGCTTTCTCGCGGTTCGATTTTCGCGGCAAACGGCTGATCATCGCCCTGATGCTGATCACCCAGATGTTTCCGCTTCTGATGATCATTGCCCCGATCTACAAGATCGTTGCGGCGATCGGTCTGCTGAACTCGCTTACCAGCCTGATCATCGTCTACACGGCCTTCAACATTCCCTTCGCCACCTTCCTGATGCAGTCCTTCTTTGACGGCATTCCGAAGGATCTGGAGGAGGCCGGCATGATTGACGGTTGCAGCCGCTTCGAAGCGCTCAGGAAAATCATCCTGCCGCTGACGCTTCCGGGGCTTGGGGCGACGCTAGGGTTCGTCTTTACCGCCGCCTGGAGCGAGCTGCTCTTCGCGCTCATGCTGATCAACTCCAACGACACCATGACCTTCCCCGTCGGGCTTCTGACTTTCGTTTCGAAGTTCTCTGTCGACTGGGGGCAGATGATGGCCGCCGGCGTGCTCGCACTGGTGCCGTCCTGTCTGTTCTTCATCTTCATCCAGCGCTATCTGGTCCAGGGGCTCACCTCTGGCGCCGTCAAAGGGTAGGAGACCCAGACCATGGCTCGTATCGAACTCAAGAACATCGCCAAGGCCTATGGCTCCGTCGAGGTGATGCGCGATATCAATCTCTCCATCGATGATGGCGAATTCATCGTGCTGGTCGGCCCGTCCGGCTGCGGCAAGTCCACGCTGCTGCGCATGATTGCCGGCCTGGAACCGATTTCCGGAGGCGACTTCACGGTAGACGGCAAACGCATGAACGAAGTGCCGCCCCGTGACCGTGACATGGCCATGGTTTTCCAGTCCTATGCGCTTTATCCGCATATGGATGTGGCGCGGAACATGGGCTTCTCGCTGGAAATCCGCAAAGCGGCAAACGAGGAGCGGGTAAACAAGGTGCAGGAAGCTGCCAGGACACTCGGCCTGAGCAATCTGACTGCACGCCTGCCCAAGCAACTTTCAGGCGGACAGCGCCAGCGTGTCGCCATGGGGCGAGCAATCGTCCGTGATCCCAGCGCCTTCCTGTTCGATGAACCGCTTTCCAATCTCGATGCGGCACTGCGTGTCGAAATGCGCCTGGAAATCGCCCGGCTGCACCAGCGTCTGAAGTCGACGATGATCTATGTGACCCACGACCAGGTGGAAGCCCTGACATTGGCTGACAGGATCGTGGTCCTGAATGCGGGCGACATCCAGCAGGTCGGCACGCCGCTGGAGCTGTACGACACCCCTGCCAACAAGTTCGTTGCCCAGTTCATCGGGTCTCCGACCATGAACATCCTCGATATCGAACCGAAGGAAGGTGGCGTTGCGCTGAAGAACGGCGCCAGCCTCGGCCTTGGGTTGAGCAACGGGCAAGCAGCTGCAAGGGAGTTGGGGGTCCGTCCGGAACATCTCAACATCGTCGCCCAGGACGTCGCTCATATTTCCGGAACGGCCGAACTGGTCGAACACCTGGGCTCGGACACCAACATTCACGCAAGTGTGCCGGGTATCGGTCAGGTCCTGGTGCGCGAGCACGGACATTTCGCGCTGAAATCCGGTGATCCGGTCGGCATCGCGCTGGATCTGGACAAGACACATCTGTTCGATGCTGAAGGCCGGCGCCTGGCAGCCTGAGTGCGTGGGGAACTCAACCCCTCGCTTGCTCAGGCTGAGTAAAAGGTACTCGCACGGTCAGTTGCTGCTGCAGAGGCAGGCTTTGTAGGCTTCAGGGCTGGTGGCATCGAGCGCGCAGCCATATGCCTGCCAATTGACAGGATCGATTTCCGGGGTCGCTGATTGGACGGCATAGAGATCGCTGAACCGCTGGCGCAGTGGTTCGTCGTTCTGAAGCGTCTTGGCCAGCGAGGCCCGGCTGGCGGCGGAAAGGTCCGGAACCGCATAGGTGGAGCGGTAGCCATATTCAAGCTGCCAGTCCGGCTTTGCACCGGCGGCGGCAGCTTCGAGGTTCGTCAGATAGAACGTCGCCGAGTCCTTCACCGTGCCGCTGGTCTTGTCGTATAGAAAGACTGCAAAGGCCGGGTTGTTGCCGAAGACAGGGCTGACCGATGCCGTTATCTGGTTCGCAATCAGCGGTTCGCCCGATGCATCGTTGATGACAGTGAAGCCGTCCATATGCGTGTGGCCGGAAAATGTGTAGTCGACGGTGCCCGCATATTTGTACATCAGCTCCAGAAACTCCGTGAGGTAATGCTCTTGCCAGAAGAGATGGATACTTGCCTCACACATCCCCTTGTCTGCATGGCGCGCCGTGTCGCGGGCATCGGCGCCTGGTGGAACATGCATCAGTAGCTGGGCCTTGCGGCCGGCCTGCTGCGTCACGGCAAGCTGCTCATCCAGCCAGGTCATGACGTCCTTTCCGGGATCGCCACCATTGGTATTGCAGGCATCCGAATAGTGTTTTGCCCAGTAGACGTTGCTGAGGGCGATGATGTCCTGATCCGGCACCGTTGGATGGGTAACTTTGTAGAAACCGTCGTGCTTGAACGCCTGGAATCCGCCCGGTTGACGGCTCAGCTTCGCCCACTGCTCGCCGACACCTTCAAGAAATGCACTGTCGGGGGCGAGCTGGTAGTCACCGCAGGCTGAATCCTCGTTGCCCAGAACGCCATAGACCGGGATGTCGCCGAAGGTGTCGCCCAGAAGCTGGGAAACATATTGCGTGGTCTTGATGGCAAACAAGGTCACACCCTGCGGACTGTCGCCCGCTGTCTTCTGGTAGGCGTCATTGAAGTGGTGGCTCAGGTAGTCGCCGGTATAAAGCACGTAGTCGTAGGACATGCCTTGGGCCGCCGCCGCATCCAGGGCGGAGACCATCAGCGAGTAGGTGGCATCATTGCCGTAACTCTTGATGCTTTCGGCAGCCCCCTTGAAAATATCTGTCCACCCGGAGACTGGGCTCTTGTCCAGGGCCGGCACGAGGGCTGGATCACTGAACGGGTCGAAGTGGATGTCGGTGACGATCAGAAACAGACCCTCGTTCGTTCCCGGGTAGAACACCGGTTCCGTGGACTGGGCGCAAACGCCGTCGAGCGTCAAAGTGACGGCTGCGAATGCCGCAAAAGAAAAAGCCAACCTGTCGAACATTCCGGCCCCCTAGCTGTGCCACAAATTCCCTCGCGGAATATTGGCACAGTCAAACACGGCACCGGTAAATGGATGTGAACCGCACTTCCGAAAATTGAGCCGATTTGCGCCTACCGAAAGACCAGTGTCGGCAGCCACATCGAAAAGGCCGGAACGAAGGTCAGCAGCAGCAGCACCGTGATCAGCGGGACGAGGAAGGGAGCCGTTGCCGTCACGCATCGCTCGAAAGGCACTTGCGCCACTTTTGAAAGCACGTAAAGCACCATGCCGACAGGCGGCGTCAGAAGGCCGATCATCAGGTTCAGGATCATGATGATCCCGAAATGCACCGGATCGATACCCAGGCCGACAGCTACCGGAAGCAGCACCGGCGTCAGAATGGTGATGGCGGCGATTGTTTCCATGAACAGGCCGATCACCAGCACGATCAGCGTGATGATCAGTAGCAGAACGACCTTGTTGTCCGTCAATGCCACCATCAGCTCGGAAAAGTGGCGTGCTGTCTGATTGGCCGTCAGGATCCAGGCGAAAATCGTGGAGGCGGCCACGATCAGCATGATGGCTGCGGTAGTCTCCACCGTCTCGAAGGAAACCTTGAGGATCTTTCTGAAATTCAGCGTCCGATAGACGCCGACACCCAGAAAAATGCACCAAGCGACGGCGGCGATCGCCGCTTCCGTCGGAGTGAAAATACCGAACATGATGCCGCCGATAATGATCGTCGGTGTCATGAGGGGAAGCAGGGCATGGAGAAAGGTCTGGCCAAGCCGCGAAAAGCGGAAATTGAGATCGCGCGGATAATTCCTCTGCCGGGAGTACCAGGCAACCATCACCATCAGGGCCAGTGCCATCATCAGGCCGGGAACGATGCCGGCCATGAAAAGCTGTCCGATGGAAGCGTCCGCGATGACGCCGTAGATAACCAGCGGCAAAGACGGAGGAATGATCGGCCCGATAGTGGAAGAGGCAGCTGTGATGCCGACCGCAAAATCCGTATCGTAGCCACTGTCCCGCATGGCCTTGATCTCGATGTTGCCGAGACCGCCCGCGTCCGCCACGGCGGCCCCTGACATGCCGGCAAAGATGACACTCGCGCCGACATTCACGTGACCCAGTCCGCCGTGCATCCAGCCGACCGCCGCGCGGGCGAAGGCAAAGATGCGGGTCGTGATGCCTGCAGAGTTCATCAGGTTGCCTGCAAGAATGAAGAAGGGAACCGCGATAAGCGGAAACGAATTAATGCCGTTGACCATGTTTGCCAGCACGATCATCGGCGGCAGGCCTTCCATCAGCACGAAGGCGAGCGAGGCAAGGGCGAGGGCGGCTGCAACCGGCACCCCGATGATCATCAGGGCGAACAGCAGCATCATCATGAACAGGACGGCCATCGGCGAAAACTCTTCAATCGGTTGGCAGGTGGTCGTCCAGCGAGCGGACGAGGTCTTCGGGGCTTTGGCGAAGGCGGCGCCACAGCCAGATGGCCGAGTAGAACGCCATCAGTCCGAGAGCGACGACGCAGATCGTGTAGATCCATGCCTTCGGGATTGGCAGGGAAATCATCTTCTGCCGGGTTTTCTGGGTCAGTTCGATACCGATCCAGGTCATGGAAGCGAAAAAGCCGAGCGTGATCGTCTGGGACAGAACAGTCAGAGCTTTCGCAAGACGCGGCGGCACCATGCGCATCAGAAACTCGAGCGTGATATGCGCACCACGCCGGGTCGCGGTGATTGCGCCAAGAAAGCAGACCAGGATCAGCAGATAACGGGCCACTTCCTCGGTCCACGCGAGGGAATCGTTCAGCACATAGCGAGTGAAGAACTGGAGGAAAACGACCACGGCAAGGACCCAGAAGACCAGAATGCCGGGGGCATCGATCCATTTGAGCGCGCTGAGGTCGGTTTCGGTCTCGTCAAAGTGAAGCAGTTCGGGCGCGCCGTCTGCGCGCCCTTGCTCCGTTTGTGCGGTGGCCTGTTTCGTTTGGTCAGCCACGGCATCGTTGCTTTGCGTCATTGAGCGAGAGCCTGCATCCGCTCGTAGTGTTCCTGGGTATAGGGAACCTTGGATTCATCGGTCAGGATCGGCTCGACAGCAGCCTGAAAAGCGGCCTTGTCGACTTCGTTTATCTGGATGCCCTGATCAACGAACCACTGCACAAGATCCTGTTCCGACTGATAGATCTCGTCCGCATTCTGCGCGGCGGCTTCCTTCAGAACAGCGTCCACGGTGGCCGCATCGTCACCAAGCTGCCCCATCGCGTTTTCGGAAACGACGATGATCAGCGAATTGCCGATATGGCCGGTCAGATTGATGTTGGACTGGACCTCGTAGAACTTCTTGAACTTGATCGTCGGCAGAGGGTTTTCCTGGGCGTCGACAACGCCCTGCTGCAACGCCAGATACACTTCGGAAAAGGCGATCGGTGTCGGGTTGGCGCCAACCGCATTCGGGAACAGCACCATCAGCGGCGAATCCGGCACGCGGATCTTCAGACCCTTCATGTCGTCCGGTTTGGTGATCGGGAACTTGGATGTCACATGGCGGTAGCCATACCAGGTGATGGCCATCACCGTGTGACCGGTCGCTTCCTTGTAGCCATTGGAAAGGTCGCTGAAGAGGTCACTGTCCCGATAGGCCTTCCAGTGATCATAGTTCTTCAGCATGAAGGGATAGTCGGAAATGGCGATCGGACCGTAGTCGCGTTCGGCGAAGTTGGGCCCGGTATAGATCATGTCGACGGACCCGATGGTCAGGCCTTCATTGATCTCTGCTTCCTTGCCAAGTGACGAGGCCGGGTAGACCGAGATGGTCACGCGGCCATCCGTTTTTTCCTTGATCTGGTCTGCGGCCCACAGCGCCCATTTGTGGTAGCTGGATCCTTCCTCATAGACATGCGCCCATTTCAGGTCCGCGGCCCAGGAATGTCCAGCCAGGGCAAGTGTCATCGCGGCGGCCAGAAGGCCGCGCTTCATCGTTCTTCCAATCATGTCTGTCCTCCCGTCGGCCGGGGTCGAGCTCCTCCACTCAATCGGCCTATCTTGTATAACTGGTATACAAGTTATTTTACGTATATGACATATTGTAAGAATGCAAACGAATTCGGCTGGTCATCCCTTTGCTGGATTGCTAGTAAACCGGAAAAGAGGGGGAGAAACTGTAGAGATTCGAAGCAGATAGGCTCCGTTAAGCTGCATCTTCGAACCTCTTGGTTTCAGGAAAGACGATGGCCGTATCACTGGATGAAACGCCTTCTGCCGGAGGCAAGACGCGCAAGCCGAGAGCGAAAAATGCACCCCCACGCGGTGCTGCTTCCGGGACCGCCAGACGGGCGGCCCGCAACTCGGAAATCGTCTACCAGGACCTGCGCAACGCGATCATAAATGTCACGCTGCCACCCGGATCGCCGCTGGCGGAAAAAGACCTGACCGAAAAATACGGCATCAGCCGAACACCGGTTCGCGAGGCGATCTTGCGGCTGGCGGAAGAGAACCTTGTCGACGTTTTCCCGAAGTCCGGCACTTTCGTTGCCAGGATCCCCGTTTCCGAATTGCGCGAGGCCATCGTCGCGAGGAAAGCGCTGGAGGAAGTCTGCGTTCGCGAAGCCACGATGAAGGCGAGCAAGAGCCAGTTGATGGGGCTGCGGGCGATAGTCCAGCGCGAGCAGGAACTGGCCGACAAAGGCGACGAACAGGCCTTCCATGAGGCGGACAATGCCTTTCATTCCGGTATCGCCGCAGCCAGCGGTTACCCGGGCATCTGGAATATGATCGAGAAGATCAGGCTGCAGGTGGAGCGCTATCGCAGGCTGACGCTGCCGCAGGAAGGCCGGATGCAGCTGATCGTCGGCGAACATGCCGCTGTTCTGGAAGCGATCGAAAATGGCGATGCAGATGCGGCGGTTGCCAATATGAACAACCATCTCAACAAGCTGCAGATCGATATCGACACCTTTCAGGATCTGTGGCCCGACTATTTCCTGTTCGACAAGGATTAGGCCTGCCCGGTTGGGGCGCTGCCCTGATCGGCAAAGGATGGCAGTTAGGGCAGGTGGTAACGTGGTGGCGTGAGCCGGTGCGACTGTTGCGCTCCGGGAAGAGCGAGTTGTTTGGGCTGTACTGTGGAAGACGCAGCGGTACAGGCGGCATCCGCCATTTCTTTTTCAATCGCAACCATTCAAGTGCGCTGTTGCCCGGGTCGGTTTCGGAAAACGGGTCTGGGTGTAGAGGCCAGTTTCAAGTGGCAGGTTCTGATTTCTTTTAAAAAACAGATTGTTATGCCTGATCTCTGAAGCGGGGCCTCGACTGAACAGCTCCCGCGACCGTGCAGGACAGGCATGTGTGGAAACCAGCTCGCACGAGGGCCAAAACATTTGTTCCGGCTGGAGTAATGCCAGTTATTTACAAGACAATACCGGACAGGCGGAAATCCGCCGGGTTTCGGCGTTTGCTGAACGTGGCGAAACAATACCTCTGAGCCTGAAAGGTCGAAAAAATAAATCCAATATAATACCAATAAGCTGCGCGAATGGGCGATTCGGCCTGTGAAAAATGATTTTCACGATTTCAAACTAATAGGTCGACAAGTGGTATCAAATAGGTATTATATGAAATGAGCAGGAGGGCTGAAGCTCTCCGGCGCATATTGTTCTGTATCTGGCGGTAAAACAAAAACGCGAATGGCAACGGAAGGTCCCATTAGGGCCGGCCGCGCCGGGAAGCGGGACGGGCTCCAACGCCGTGAGCGGACAATTTTGAACGTCCAGCAATGGATGGAACTTTTCGGAGGTGTCTTATGAAACGCAATATTCTAGCTCTGGCGATGGCCAGCACTGCGCTCTTTACGTCGACGGCTTTTGCTGAAGATGTCACGCTGACGATCGAAAGCTGGCGCAACGACGATCTGGCGCTGTGGCAGGAAAAGATCATTCCGGCTTTTGAAGCCTCGCATCCGGGCATCAAGGTGAAATTCACCCCGTCCGCACCGACAGAATACAATGCCGTACTGAACTCCAAGCTTGATGCCGGCTCCGCGGGCGACCTGATCACCTGCCGTCCGTTCGACGCCTCCCTGGCGCTTTATGATGCCGGACACCTGGCGGATCTGTCCGACATGGACGCCATGAACAACTTCTCAGACGTTGCCAAGGCTGCCTGGCAGACGGACGACGGCTCGGCAAGCTTCTGTGTGCCGATGGCTGCCGTGATCCACGGCTTCATCTACAACAAGGATGCTTTCAACGAACTGGGCATCGAAGTCCCGACGACCGAGGAAGAGTTCTTCGCCGCTCTCGACAAGATCAAGGAAGACGGCACCTATATCCCGATGGCCATGGGCACCAATGACCAGTGGGAAGCGGCCACCATGGGCTACAACAACATCGGCCCGAACTACTGGAAGGGTGAGGAAGGCCGCAAGGCTCTGATCGCCGGCGAGCAGAAGCTCACTGACGAGCAGTGGGTTGCTCCTTACGCCACGCTGGCAAAATGGGCACCTTACCTTGGCGATGGCTACGAGGCCCAGACCTATCCGGACAGTCAGAACATCTTCACGCTTGGCCGTGCAGCGGTCTATCCGGCCGGCAGCTGGGAAATTTCGGGCTTCAACACCCAGGCCGATTTCGAAATGGGTGCTTTCAAGCCGCCGCTCCGCAACGCTGGCGACAAGTGCTACATCTCCGATCATACCGACATCGGCATCGGCATGAACGCCAAGACCGAACATCCCGAACAGGCCAAGGAATTCCTGGCTTGGGTGGCTTCTCCTGAATTCGCCACCATCTTCGGCAACGCTCTGCCGGGCTTCTTCCCGCTGTCCAAGACGCCGGTTGAACTGGAAGATCCGCTTGCGAAGGAATTCGCCAGCTGGCGCGGCGAGTGTGAAAGCACCATCAGGTCCACCTACCAGATCCTGTCCCGCGGCACGCCGAACCTGGAAAACGAAACCTGGGGCGCATCCGCTGCCGCTATCAAGGGTACGGAAACGCCTGAGGCACTTGGCAAGAAGCTGCAGGACGGTCTGGCGAGCTGGTACGAGCCGCAGAAGTAATCTGCACGAATGACAAACGGTTCCCTGGCGGTGTTCGCATCGCCCGGGAACTCTGGACCTGGACAGGCCTCTGTCTGCCCAAGGGAAGTCTATATCCCGGGCAGACTTCTGCCTGCCCCAGGGACGTCTATATCCCGGGCAGGCGTCTGCTTGCCCGGGGCATTTGACCGGAGCTTTTTATGAGCAGGCCTCGCTTCCGCTGGCATATCGTCGTGTTCCTGGCCCCAGCGGTCCTTGTATACACGGCCGTGATGATCTTTCCCCTCTTCAACACGCTTCGTCTTGCCCTCTACAGCAAGATTGACCAGGAGCGCGTCTTCGTGGGGCTGCAGAATTTCACCACGCTTCTTGGCGATCCGCTCTGGTCGGATCAGTTCTGGAACGCGTTGGGGAACAATTTCTGGTTCTTCATCATTCATATGCTGGTTCAGAACCCGATCGGCATCGCCCTGGCGGCCATTCTCAGCCATCCGCGACTGCGCTTTGCGGCCTTCTACCGCTCGGCGATCTTCATTCCCACAATTCTGTCCTTCGTGATTGTCGGTTTCGCCTGGAAACTGATCCTGTCGCCGATCTGGGGCATCGCTCCGTCCATGCTGGATGCCGTCGGTCTGAAGTTCCTGTTCGCGCCCTGGCTCGGCAAGGAAGAGTACGCACTGACCACGTTGTCGCTTATTTCGGTCTGGCAGTTCGTGGGCATCCCGATGATGCTCATCTATGCCGCGCTGCTGTCCATTCCCGAAGAGATACTGGAAGCTGGCGAAATTGACGGCATCACCGGCATGTCGGCCTTCTGGAAGATCAAGCTGCCGCTGATCCTGCCGTCCATCGGCATCATTTCGATCCTGACCTTCGTCGGCAATTTCAACGCCTTCGATCTGATCTATACGGCACAGGGAGCACTGGCCGGACCGGACTTCTCGACCGATATTCTCGGCACCTTCATGTACCGCACGTTCTTCGGATTCCAGCTTCAGCTGGGCGATCCCTACATGGGTTCGGCAATCGCAAGCGCCATGTTCGCGATCATCCTGATCGGCGTCTGTCTCTACCTCTTCGGCATCCAGACCCGGATGCGCAGATATCAGCTGTAAGGGAGGTCGTCACATGAACAAGGCGCGTACCAACCCGCTCAACACCGCCGCCATGCATGGCGCCCTGATCCTCTATACGCTGATCGCGCTGTTCCCGGTCTTCGTGATCCTGGTCAACAGTTTCAAGACCCGCAAGGCGATCTTCAGGGAACCGCTGGCGCTGCCGGACGCCGAAAGCTTCTCGATGATCGGCTACCAGACGGTCATGAAGCAGGGGGATTTTTTCCTCTACTTCCAGAACTCCATGATCGTCACTGTGGTGTCCTTGACCTTCATCCTGCTGTTCGGGGCAATGGCGGCCTTTGCCCTGAGCGAATACCGCTTCAAGGGCAACATGCTGATGGGCCTTTATCTGGCACTCGGCATCATGATCCCGATCCGGATCGGCACCGTGGCCATTCTGGAAATGATGGTTGCCACCGGTCTGGTCAACTCGCTGATGGCGCTGATCCTGGTCTATACGGCGCAGGGGCTGCCGCTGGCTGTCTTTATCCTGAGCGAGTTCATGCGGCAGGTGTCAGATGACCTGAAGAACGCCGGACGTATCGACGGGCTTTCGGAATACACGATCTTCTTCCGCCTTGTGCTGCCGCTCGTGCGCCCGGCGATGGCGACGGTCGCCGTCTTCAACATGATCCCGATCTGGAATGATCTGTGGTTCCCGCTGATCCTGGCGCCTGCTGAAGAAACCAAGACCCTGACCCTGGGCAGTCAGGTGTTCATCGGCCAGTTCGTTACCGACTGGAATGCGGTCCTGTCCGCGCTTTCGATGGCGATCCTGCCGGTGCTCGTTCTTTACGTCATCTTCTCACGCCAGCTCATTCGCGGCATCACCTCGGGAGCTGTCAAATGATCCGGGTTCTGATCGTCGGCCTTGGCAACATGGGACTTTCCCACGCCCTGGCTCACCACAATCATGCGGACGCCGAGATCGTCGGTCTCGTCAACCGTTCCGGCCAGGTGACCCATCCGGATCTTGCCGGCTATCCGGTGTTCACGGATTACGCGCAGGCGCTGGACACGACCAGACCGGAGCTGGTGGTGATCTCCACCTATTCCGACACCCATGCGGATTATGCGGTTGCGGCGATGCAGGCAGGCGCTCATGTATTTGTCGAAAAACCGCTGGCGACAACCGTGGCTGATGCAAAGCGGGTGGTCGCTTGCGCCGGGGAAACCGGCCGCAAACTCGCGGTCGGCTATATCCTGCGGCATCATCCGTCCTGGGTACGGCTGATTGAGGAGGCGCGGGGGCTCGGCGGACCATACGTCTTCCGCATGAACCTCAATCAGCAGAGCTCGGGAGCGGAGTGGGAAACCCACAAGGCCCTGATGCAGACGACTGCTCCCATCGTCGATTGCGGTGTGCATTATGTCGATGTCTGGTGCCAGATTACCGATGCCGAACCCGTGAAGGTGCACGGCATGGGGCTGCGGCTGTCCGACGAAATCGGCCCGGACATGTACAACTACGGCCAGTTTCAGGTCTTCTTCGACGATGGCTCGGTCGGCTGGTACGAGGCCGGGTGGGGGCCGATGATGTCCGAGACCGCCTTCTTCGTGAAGGATGTCGTTTCGCCCGCAGGCTCCGTTTCGATAGTCGAGGACGACAAGGGCGCATCCGCTGATGTTGACGGCCACACCAGGGTCGGCGGGCTTCTGGTCCATCGCCCGGAAGGTGACCGGCGCATCGATCTGCCGGGTGAACCCGGCCATCAGGAACTTTGCGACGCCGAGCAGGCTTTCATGCTTCGTGCGATTTCGGAAAACATCGATCTCAACCGGCACATGCTGGATGCCGTCCGGTCGCTGGCAATTTGCCTTGCCGCCGACGAGAGCATCCGCACCGGTCACTCAGTCATGCTAAAGGAGCTAACGCCATGACGGCGCTAACCCTGACCAACGTCAACAAGTCGTTCGGCAACGTCCATGTCCTGAGGGACATCAATCTCGAAGTGGAAGACGGCGAGTTTGTCGTCTTCGTCGGACCGTCAGGGTGTGGCAAGTCCACCTTGTTGCGGGTGATCGCAGGCCTTGAAGACGTCTCCTCCGGTGAGGTCAGCATCGGCGGGGAGATCGTGAACACGACGCCGCCGTCCAAACGCGGCATTGCCATGGTGTTCCAGAGCTACGCGCTTTATCCGCATTTGAACGTGCGCAACAACATGACACTGGCGCTCAAGCAGGAAAAGCAGAGCAAGCAGGTGATCGACCAGCGCGTTGCCGAGGCGACCCGCATGCTGAACCTGGAGGACTATCTCGACCGCTATCCGTCGGAACTCTCTGGTGGCCAGCGCCAGCGTGTTGCGATCGGCCGGGCCATCGTGCGCCATCCGAAACTGTTCCTGTTCGATGAACCGCTGTCCAACCTGGATGCAGCGCTGCGCATGAACACAAGGCTGGAGATTGCCAACCTGCACCAGCAGCTCAAGACGTCGATGATCTATGTGACGCACGACCAGTCCGAAGCCATGACGCTGGCCGACAAGATTGTGGTCCTGCGCGCTGGCCGCGTCGAGCAGATCGGCAGCCCGATGGAGCTTTACAACAATCCGGTCAACCAGTTCGTGGCTGGATTCCTCGGTTCGCCGGCCATGAATTTCATGCCCGCAAGCCTGGTCAGTGAAGGCGATGCCCGCACGTTGGGAGTGCGCCCGGAAGACCTGTTCCTGAGTGACCAGGGGCAACTGAAAGCATCTGTGCAGCATGTGGAACAGCTCGGCGGCGACACCAACGTGATCGCGAAGGTGCAAGACCAGCAGATCACTGCACGGCTCTTCGGCCAGCACGAGATCAAGCCGGGTGCTGAGTTGAGTTTCGGAATCGCGGAAGGCAAGTCGTTCTATTTCGACAAGGACGGCGCCCGCCTGCGCGGGTAGCACACTTCTTTTAGAAACAACACAAAGGCCACCTGGAGATATTCAGGTGGCCTTTGTTTTTAGGGCCGTCATTCCGGACAAGTAAGGCGAAGCCGGTCGCCGATCCGGAATCCAGAGATACTCGTGCCGAAGGCACACCGAACCGAAATTGAAGAGCAACGGTGTTCGCTGCGCTCACGCTGATATCTGGATTCCGGATCTGCGTGCAACAGCGGTTGCACTTGTCCGGAATGACGGTGGAGGGGCGGGGCTCTGCCATTAAAAAAGCCGCCCCGGTCTCCCGGGACGGCTTCTCGATATCTCGTCGTTCAGCCTTAGCCGATCTGGGTCAGCAGCTTGTCGAGGCTGGCCTTGGCGTCGCCATAGAACATCCGGGTGTTCTCCTTGTAGAACAGCGGGTTCTCGATGCCGGAGTAACCGGTGCCCTGGCCGCGCTTGGAAACGAAGACCTGCTTCGCTTTCCAGACTTCCAGAACCGGCATGCCGGCGATAGGCGAGTTCGGGTCTTCCTGGGCAGCCGGATTGACGATGTCGTTGGAACCAATGACGATCACGACATCCGTTGACGGGAAGTCCTCGTTGATCTCGTCCATTTCCAGAACGATGTCATACGGCACCTTGGCTTCGGCCAGGAGCACGTTCATGTGGCCGGGAAGGCGGCCTGCGACCGGGTGGATCGCGAAGCGCACTTCCTTGCCCTTGGAGCGCAGGCGCTTGGTCAGTTCGCTGACCGACTGCTGTGCCTGGGCAACTGCCATGCCATAGCCCGGAACGATGATGACGCTGTCGGCATCTTCAAGAGCCGCAACAACACCATCGCTGTCGATGGCAATCTGTTCGCCTTCCACTTCCATGGCCGGACCGGTGGTGTTGCCGAAGCCGCCGAGGATAACGGAGACAAACGAGCGGTTCATCGCCTTGCACATGATGTAGGACAGGATCGCACCGGAAGAACCGACGAGCGCGCCGACGACGATCAGCAGATCGTTGCCAAGCGAGAAGCCGATGGCGGCCGCGGCCCAGCCCGAATAGGAGTTCAGCATAGACACCACCACAGGCATGTCGGCGCCGCCGATGCCCATGATCAGGTGGTAACCGATGAAGAACGCCAGCAGCGTCATCAGAACCAGCGTCCAGATGCCGGCCCCGT
This sequence comes from Labrenzia sp. THAF191a, assembly GCF_009363335.1. Taxonomy (GTDB): domain Bacteria; phylum Pseudomonadota; class Alphaproteobacteria; order Rhizobiales; family Stappiaceae; genus Roseibium; species Roseibium algicola. The sequence continues at coordinate 5,341,317 of NZ_CP045333.1, read as the reverse complement.
TCAGGAACATCAGCAACAAGATGACGCTGAGTGCAGCCGCACCGGCGTTCAGCATGTGGCCACCAGGCAGTTTTTCCGCCTTGGAGGTCAGCTTGCCGGCCAGCTTGCCGAAAGCGACGACAGAGCCGGTGAACGTGACGGCACCGATGAAGACGCCAAGGAACACTTCAACCTTCAGGATCGACTGTTCGATCGGGGTCTTGTGCGCCAGGATGGCGGCGAAGCCCTCAAGCGCATTGCGCTCCTCCTCGCCCATCGCCAGTACGTTGCCGAGCTCGATATAGGCATTGTAGCCGACGAACACGGCGGCCAGACCCACGAGCGAGTGCATGGCTGCAACCAGCTGGGGCATTTCGGTCATCTGGACGCGCTGCGCCACGAAATAACCGATAATGCCGCCGGCAGCGATCAGGATGAGGGAGAGGAGCCACAGGCCGGAGCCCGGACCGATCAGGGTGGCGACAACGGCCAGTCCCATGCCGGCGATACCGTACCAGATGGCGCGCTTGGCGCTTTCCTGGCCGGAAAGGCCTCCCAGAGACAGGATGAACAGAACAGCCGCAACAACGTAAACGGCGGTCGTGAAACCGAATTCCATCTGCCGGCCTCCTTAGGATTTCTGGAACATGGCGAGCATGCGCCGGGTGACGAGGAAACCGCCGAAGATGTTGATCCCGGCCATGAAGACGGACAGGCCTGCCAGCAAGATGACCAGGAACGATCCGGATCCGATCTGCATCAGCGCGCCGAGAATGATGATCGACGAAATGGCGTTGGTGACAGCCATCAGCGGCGTGTGCAGCGAGTGACTGACGTTCCAGATCACCTGGAAACCGACGAATACCGAGAGCACGAAAACGATGAAATGCTGCATGAAGCTGGCCGGGGCGATGAGGCCCACCAGCAGCAGAAGCAGACCACCGACCGCCAGCAGGGTCACCTGCTGCTTGGTCTGTGCCTTGAAGGCGGCAGTTTCCTGCGCACGCTTTTCTTCCGCCGTCAGTTCCTTCGGCTTTTCCTTCGATTTCGCCGCAATTGCCTGCACCTTGGGAGGCGGCGGCGGGAAGGTGATCTCGCCTTCATGGGTCACGGTCGCGCCACGGATGACGTCGTCTTCCATGTTGTGAACGATCTGACCATCCTTCTCTGGCGTCAGGTCGGTCAGCATATGGCGGATGTTGGTGGCATAAAGCGTGGACGATTGAGCGGCCATGCGCGAGGGGAAGTCGGTATAGCCGATGATCGTGACACCATTTTCGGTGACGACCTTCTCGTCCTTGACCGTTCCTTCCGCGTTGCCGCCGCGTTCAGCGGCAAGATCGACGATGACCGAGCCCGGCTTCATGGCCTTGACCATGTCTTCCAGCCACAGCTTTGGTGCGTCCCTGTTCGGGATCAGAGCCGTGGTGATGACAATGTCCATCTCCGGAGCCAGTTCCCGGAATTTTGCAAGCTGGGCTTCGCGGAACTCTGGCGAGGAAACGCTGGCATAACCGCCGGTCGCAGCGCCATCCTGCTGTTCTTCTTCAAAATCCAGATAAACGAATTCGGCGCCCATCGATTCGACCTGCTCGGCCACTTCCGGGCGCACGTCGAATGCATAGGTGATCGCGCCGAGCGACGTGGATGTGCCGATGGCCGCAAGACCCGCGACGCCTGCTCCCACGACCAGTACCTTCGCAGGCGGTACCTTGCCGGCAGCAGTGATCTGGCCGGTGAAGAAACGGCCGAAATTGTTGCCCGCCTCGATAACGGCGCGATATCCGGCGATGTTGGCCATGGAGCTGAGAGCATCCATCTTCTGGGCACGCGAGATACGCGGCACCATCTCCATGGCAATGACGCTGGCGCCCGATTCCTTCGCCTTTTCCAGCCCGTCGGTGTTCCCACCCGGGTTGAAGAAGGAAATCAGGGTCTTGTCCTTTGTCAGATAGCCCAATTCCTTGTCATCGGGCTGCCGGACCTTGGTTACGATGTCCGATTTCTTCCAAAGACTTGCGGCAGTCTTGACGATTTCAACGCCGGCTTCTTCATAAGCCTGGTCGGAAAATCCTGCGGCGGTCCCGGCTCCGCTTTGCACAAGGCAGGAGAAGCCAAGCTTCTGCAGCTGCTTTGCGGATTCGGGTGTCATCGCCACACGGTTCTCCCCGGGGAAGGTTTCCTTTGGTGTGCCGATCTTTAGGGCTTCTGGCATACGTCTCTCCAGCAAGTGTCGAGGAATTGGCCTCTGGTAAGGGCAAGTTGGCCGGATTGACTAACAAACTCCCCCCGTGCGTCCTGTCCCTCACAAACGTGCTGCGAATTTAGAAACGAAAATATTACTTATGACAAGGTGTCTTGCGATTGAATTTGGAGGGTATTACCGCACTGCACAGTGAGAGCAGCGCGATATAAATTTCACGGGATTTACAAAATAGGGGTATCGGAAACTGTGGGAGAGGGCATTCGGCAGTCGGAATACTCAAATAGGGCCCGGAATTAGTAAATTTTCCCGGCCCTATACACATATCAAGGCAAAATGACCAAAGACTGGTCGTGCGTAAAACCCCGGTAGCGGTTCCTGGGGAAAGAGCCGCTGCCGGACGAAAATTTATTCTGCAGCAGGGTCCAGCGCGGCTTTTGCGTCCAGATCCGCGGCATCATGACGCTCCGGAAGCTGCTCGTGATCTTCTCCCCAGGTCCGGTTCACCTTGCGCCCGCGAACAACCGCCGGGCGGGCATCGATCTTCTGGGCCCAGGCCAGGAGATTCTTGTATTCGTGAACGGAGAGGAATTCCGCCGCATCATAGGCGCGGCCAAGAACCATTCCGCCATACCAGGGGAAGATCGCCATATCGGCGATGGTATAGTCGTCACCGGCGATGTAGGGGCGATCAGCCAGCGCCTTGTCGAGGACGTCAAGCTGGCGCTTGGCTTCCATTGCGAAGCGATCGATGGGGTATTGGTACTTTTCCGGCGCATAGGCGTAGAAATGGCCAAAGCCGCCGCCAAGATAAGGGGCGGATCCCATCTGCCAGAACAGCCAGTTCAGCGTTTCGGTGCGCTTCGCCGGATCCTTGGGCAGGAATTCACCGAATTTCTCGGCCAGATACAGCAGAATGGAGCCGGATTCGAACACGCGCGTCGGGGTCTCGGTCGAGTGGTCGACAAGCGCCGGGATCTTGGAATTGGGATTGGCTTCCACGAAACCGCTGGAGAATTGGTCGCCTTCGTTGATCTTGATCAGCCAGGCATCATATTCAGCATCCTTGTGACCGAGCGCGAGCAACTCCTCGAGCATCACCGTCACCTTGACGCCGTTCGGGGTTGCCAGAGAATAAAGCTGAAGCGGATGCTTGCCGACAGGCCGGTCCTTCTCGTGGGTTGAACCGGAAATAGGCCGGTTGATATTGGCGAACTGGCCGCCGCTCGGCTGTTCCCAGGTCCAGACTTTGGGCGGGGTGTAGGTCGGGTCACTCATGTGAAAGGGTCTCCGGAACGGGTCGGGCAGTAAAGGAAGGCGTGGATCGAGCCAAGGTTTGTTCGATCCATCGCAATCTTACGATTAAATAGGCGGCAATGGCAGGATTGCCTAGGGTCGATTTTTGTTCTGAGGCAAATTATTGCGCAAAATTGGACCTCAGTGAAACCCGGTCGCGATAAGTTCCAGTTTTGAGGTTTTCTGTTCTTTCTTCTTCGTCAAAGTTAGGATGCGTTTTCGTCATCGACCCCTGAACGTATTTCGGGCATTGTACTAAAGTCGCAATCGGAAATGCCATTGGTCGGCACGGTGATCTTTGGCGCGGCCCGGCTGCAAAACGCAGGACAAGCAGCACAGGAGATGAATTCGGGAGGTCGGTAACAACAAGAAGAGGAATGCGGACATCCCGTCTTGAATGTCATCACGTTTAGGGAGGACGACATGAATTTAAGGCCCGATCCGAGTTTTTATCCGACGCCGCGCATGGCAATGGAAGCGCCGGTTGAGAAGCTGGCTTTCACCCTGATGCTCAGTCCAGATTTCTCTCAACCCGATGGTCTGGCTGTCGTCAATGTCGATCCGCAAAGTCCTGACTACGGCAAGATCGTGCATACCGTCTTCATGCCGAACAAGGGAGACGAATTCCACCATTTCGGGTGGAACGCCTGTTCTTCGGCATTGTCGCCACTGACAGGGCATGCCTTTCTAGAGCGCCGTTACCTGATCATCCCGGGCATCCGGTCGTCACGCATCTACGTCGTTGACGTGAAAGAGCCGCTTCAAGCGAAAATTCACAAGATCATCGAACCGGAAGAAGTCTTCGCCAAGACTGGTTATTCCCGCCCGCACACCATCCATTGCGGGCCGGAGGGCATCTATGTCTCGACTCTTGGGGGAGGCGGTGCGGATGGCACCGACGGGCCTCCGGGCATCTTTATCATGGACTGCGAGACCTTCGACATTCTCGGCCGGTATGAAATGGATCGTGGCATCCAGGACAAACACTATGATTTCTGGTGGAACCTGCCGCGCGACTACATGGTGTCGTCGGAGTGGGGACTGCCGCCACAGTTCGAGAACGGTCTCGTCGCGGAAGACCTTCTGTCCAATAAATACGGCCACAGCCTGCATTTCTGGGATCTGCGCGGGCGAAAGAACATCCAGACCATCGATCTGGGCGAAAACCACCAGATGGCGCTAGAGGTTCGCCCTGCCCACGATCCCGCCAAACAATACGGCTTTTGTGGCGTTGTCGTCGACACAACCAACCTGCAAGGGGCTATCTTCACCTGGTGGCGCAAGGACGATGGCACGTTTGAAGCCAAGAAGACCATCACCATCGACCCGCAGCCGGCCGATCCCGCAGACCTGCCTGAAATGCTGAAGGGGTTTTCCGCTGTTCCACCGCTGGTGACCGACATCGACCTGAGCCTCGATGACAAATATCTCTACGTCGCATGCTGGGGCACCGGTGAAATGCATCAGTATAATGTCTCCGACCCAATGAACCCGACGCTCGCCGGCAAGGTCGAGATCGGCGGGATCGTGAAGAAGACGAAACACCCGAACGGCAAGGACTTCGGTTACGGACCGCAAATGGTCGAGATCAGCCGGGATGGTCAGCGCGTCTATTGGACCAACTCGCTCTATTCCACCTGGGACGAACAGTTCTATCCGGGAGAGCGCGGCGCCGCGATGGTGATGGCTCGTGTAGGAGCCGGTGGCGGATTGACGCTCGATCCGGATTTCTGGGTCGAGTTTCCGGCGGGCTACAGGTCGCACCAGATCCGGCTTGAAGGCGGGGACTGCTCTACCGACAGTTTCTGCTTCCCGTCGGTCTAGGTTTTGGAAGAGGCGAGTTTGTCGGCTCTCTGGTGGGCCGTCGTTGCGTCTGGTCTCTATCACGGCGTGAACCCGGGCATGGGTTGGCCGCTGGCGGTGTCGGCTGCCTTGATGGAACAACGCACGCTGGCCCTGCCGCGTGCGTTGTTGCTGCTGGCGGTCGGGCATCTGGCGGCGATGCTGGTTATTCTCTTGCCTTTTTCGGCAATGATCACGCTGGTTTCCCTGGAACGGGAAATCCGCATTGGCGCTGCCTGTCTGGTGATCGGCATGGGGCTGTACCTGCTGATCGCTGATCGCCATCCACGCTTTCTGGCCCGTATTTCACCAGCGAAGCTCGGCCTCTGGTCCTTTCTGGTGGCGATTGCCCATGGGGCAGGGCTCATGCTGGTGCCAATCTACCTGGGCATCTGCGCAATGGAGCAGGAGGCAGGCCACGCGGCGGCCGGAACACTCATGGGGGCAGATTTGAGGATGGCGTTGCTCGTGGCCGCGGTCCACACGCTCGCCATGGCGCTTGCCGGTGGCCTTCTGGCCATCGGCGTCTATTTCTGGCTGGGCCTGCGGTTCCTGCAAAAGGCGTGGTTCAACCTGGACAGGGTCTGGGCAGCCAGCCTCGTTTTCGTCGGTTTGTTTGCCCTTGTCCTGGCGCTCCGGAGCTGAGCTGCTCATCAGGTCAGCAGATGTGCCTCGAACGGAAACATCGACAGTGTCTCGATGCCGGTTTCGGTGATCAAGACCTGCTGCTCCAGCTTGACGCCTTCCTTGGCACCATCCTCGCCAATGTAGCTTTCGACACACAGTGTCATGCCCGGTTCCACGACGCCGTCATATCCGGCGTCCGGAAAGTCGCCATGGTGATAGAGGTAGGGGTATTCGCCGGTCATGCCACAGCCATGGGCAGACAGATAGTAGCGGTTGGCATAGTAGCGGTCGGGGATGTTCCACGCCCGGTCGGCATATTCCCGGAAGCTCATTCCGGGCATCAGAATGCCCATGTTGTAGTGAACCTGCTCGTAGGCGACCTTGTAAAGTTCGCGCTGGGTGTCCGTCGGCCGGTCCGGGCCGGAGTGGAAGGTGCGTGAAAAGTCGGCATAATAACCGTGGCAGCCGACAACATCCGTATCGAGGGCTATCAGCTCGTTGGCGCCGATGACGTTGTCAGAAGTTTCCTGGAACCATGGATTGGTGCGCGCACCTGCATTCAGCAGTCTCGTTTCGACATAGTCGCCGTTCTGCGCGATGATCGACTTGTGCAGCACTGACCAGAGTTCGGCTTCGGTAAGCCCCGGGCGAATTGCTTCACGCAGCTTGCCGACGCCTATTTCCGTCGCGCGCAACGAAGCAATCACGCATTTCATTTCTTCCGGCGATTTGATCGCGCGCGCCATCTCCACGGGTTGCTGCGCGTCGACCACGTTGAGCCCGGCTTCTTTCAGCGCAATGGCCGTTCCAGCATTAAGACGTTCCAGCCCCACCGTGGCTTCCTTCAAGCCTGTCAGCTCATGGATGGTATCTGCCATCTCCGCTGCCCATACGCGTTCGCGCTCTGCAATATGAGGACCGGCAGCGACAAAGCTCGCAGTCTTCGAAGGGCGGACCTCATCGACGGTTTCGTACCCCTCTCCAAGATGAAGACAGCCGGTGAACTCGAAAAGAATGGAGCGGTTCTGGGTCAGCAGCAGGTAGCGCGACGGGGCATTGCGCATGGAAAAAACCTGCATGTTCCGCGTGCCGGTCGCATAGCGGATGTTGACCGGGTCGGAAAGGATTACCGCATCAACATCATATTCGGCCATCTTCTGCCGCACGCGCTGCTGCCGGTATGTGCGCACGGCCACCAGATCGATCCCTTCCACCTCGGGTGCGCGGTCAAGCTGCGCCAGTCCCTGAAGGTCGCTGCGCTCCGCGTGCCAGTCCAGTTCCGCCATCTGTTATCGTCTCCAGTTCAACTGGTTGGAATATCGGGCGGGTTTTGAATTCTTAAAAGACTGGAAAAAATCAGTTCATTGGATAACCTGCAGTAATGCAAGCTTATCGGAAATCACTCCCGCCGCTCGACACATTGGTCTTCTTTGAAGCCGCCATGCGTCATCTGAACTTTACAGAGGCTGCAGAAGAACTCTTTGTGACACAAGCGGCCGTTTCCAAACGCATCCGGCAGCTGGAAGACTGGCTGGGCGTCGACCTGTTCGAGCGGTCCGGTCGCAGGCTTCAGCCGACTGAGGCAGGAACATATCTTGCCGAGAAGACCGGCATGACACTGGATTATCTGACTCAGGCGCTGAGCGCGCTGAAAGTGCCGGAGAGGCCCGTCGTGCGGATTGCGTCAGTGACGGCACTTGCTGCCTTCTGGCTCCAGCCGAAGCTCAAGGAATTTGCACTGTCAGACGAAGCCTGCCTGTTCAATCTGGCAACAGCAGACGATCTGGGAGACCTGCTCAAACCAGAGCACGACCTTGTCATCCTGCACGGGGACGGCCGGTTTCCGGGCTGGCAGTCGGAATTGTTGTTTCAGGAGGTCCTGACACCTGTCGGCATGCCGGAAATTATTGACGCCCTGCGGTCAGGAGGTGGCGGTAAACAGCCGGCGCTTCTCAACTACCCGCGTCTTGCTCCGAACTGGATCGACTGGACTGGCTGGATCCAGCGGTCAGGGAGATTGGATCTGAAAGATTGGCCTGTTCAGTCATGTGCAAGCTACAATCAGTCTATAGGGCGGGCCTTGAAGGGGCTCGGCATTGCGCTTGGCGCCTTGCCATTGTTGCGGGAAGAGATTTCTTCGGGAAGGCTCGTGCCGCTGGACGGCGCTACGCTCAAGACGGGAATGGGCTATTACATCGCCTGGCCAAACATGCGGCCGCTCGGCACGGAGGCCGAGCGACTGAAATCCGCGCTGCTGGATGCCGGCTGAGGCCTCAGTTCCTCACCACATAGACCGAGCATTTCGAGTGACGCACGACCCGCGCTGCGTTTGGTCCAAGCAGGAATTCGCTCAGATGCGGCTGGTGGGCGCCAATGACAATGAGGTCTGCCCCGATCTTTTTCGCGACTTCCAGGATTTCCTCGTAAATGGAGCCGGTGGCGACCAGATGCCGGATTTCGCTGTTTCTTTCCGCCCCGAGGATGCTTGAGACCTTCTCGACCAGCTTCTTCTGGGTTTCCGTCACCATCTGGCCCTGGAAGTTCTCGTCAAAATAGGACGCGACAAGATTGATGCCGGCGCTCGGGACGACCGTGATCACATCGAGCTGGGCACCGTCCAGTCGGGCGAGCTTGTCGGCCGTTTCCAGAACCTTGGTGTCGTTATCCTGCTGGACGTCGACGGCACACAAAATGGATTTCGTCATGCCGCTACTCCTTCTTCACGGTTGGTCCGGCCAGCGCGGGCGCGCTGGAGCAGGAAGACAAGGGCCAGAAGCAGAAGCCCCGGAATATAGATCAGTTCCTTCGGCAATTGATCTGCTTCGAGGCGGGCTTCCTTCACGACCACGGGTTCGTCGCCGTAGAAGTCGAACGTTCCGAGCTGTTCGAAGTAGGGCGTCCCCGGGAAGGGTTCCTCCAGCTTCAGAACACCGTCTTCTTCGAGGGTCGTCAGGCCAAGCGCCTGGAGCCTCGCTTCACCGCCGTCTTCACTTCCGGGCATGATCGCAATGCGCGTCTCCATCGTGTTGCCGGTGTCGAAATCCGGTCCACTCAGCACCAGACGGATCTCGCTGCCTGCAGGTGCATCGCCAACTGCCTGGACGAAACGGTCCGGCGAGACGATCTCGAACGGAGGCTGGATCCGGTTCATGAAGAAATCCGGACGGAACAGCACGAAGGCGATCAGCACCAGGGCGACACTCTCGTAGATCCTGTTCTTGGTCACGAAGTAGCCCATGGTACCTGCGGTAAACACGAGGATGGCGATCGTCGCCATGATGAAGACGAGTATGCCCTGGGTCACCGTGACGTCGATCAGGAGAAGATCGGTGTTGAAGATGAAGACGAAGGGCAGGGCGACCGTCCGCAGCGAATAGAAGAAAGCCGTGAACCCGGTCTTGATGGCATCGCCTCCTGACACCGCTGCCGCGGCAAAGGAGGCTAGACCCACGGGTGGCGTTACGTCCGCCATGATGCCGAAGTAGAAGACGAACAGGTGCACGGCAATGAGCGGAACTATCAGTCCGGATTGCGCGCCAAGTTCGACCACAACCCCGGCCATCAGTGATGACACGACGATGTAGTTGGCTGTTGTCGGCAGACCCATGCCAAGAATCAGCGACAGGACGCCGACGAAGACCAGCATCAGCACCAGATTGCCACCGGATACGAACTCAACGAGATCGGCCATCACCTGGCCGATACCGGTCAGGGTGACCGTGCCGACGATGATGCCGGCTGTCGCAGTTGCAAGACCGATGCCGATCATGTTGCGGGCACCGTCGATCATGCCGTGGACGAGGTCGTTGACGCCTGCCTTGAAAGCTTCGACTGTCTCGTTCTCGCCCCGGAAGATCGCCTTGATCGGACGCTGGGTCAAAAGGATCGCGAAGAGCAGAGCTGTTGCCCAGAAGGCTGAAAGACCCGGTGACTTCTGCTCGATCATCAGGAAGTAGACCAGCACGACGATCGGGAGCAGGTAGTAGAGACCAGCCTTGTAGATCTGGGAAATATCCGGAAGCGTGATCTCCTTGGCGTTGGGATCGTCCGGATGAAGGTCGTCAACGCTGGCGGCCAGTTTCAAAAGCGCGATATAGGCAACGAACACCAGTAGCGCGAGGATCCACGACGCGCCTTCCGGTACCAGGGCGACAATCCAGCCAACCGGGTATTGCACGCCATAGCAAAGAGCGGCAAAGGCGGCGAAAAACACGAACATTCCAATGATCGTGCGCAGAGTTGAAACGGTCTTGTGCCCGATGGTGGGCATGTTCCGCTTAACGGCTTCAAGGTGCACGATATAGACCAGCGCGATGTAGGAAATCACGGCCGGCAGAAAGGCGTGAGTGATCACGTCGACATAGGAAATGCCGACATATTCGACCATCAGAAAGGCGGCGGCGCCCATCACCGGCGGCATGATCTGGCCGTTCACGGATGATGCGACCTCAACCGATCCGGCCTGCTCGGATGTGAAGCCGACGCGCTTCATCAGCGGAATGGTGAATGTGCCCGTGGTAACGACGTTTGCGATTGACGAGCCGGAGATGAGGCCGGTGGCTGCAGAGCCGACAACGGCTGCCTTGGCAGGGCCACCCTTCAGGTGACCGAGCGCGCCGAAGGCCATCTTGATGAAGTAGTTGCCCGCACCAGCCTTGTCCAGCAATGCGCCAAAGAGCACGAACAGGAAGACGAACTTGGTGGAGACACCGAGCGCGATACCGAAGACACCCTCCGACGTGATCCACATGTGGCTCATCGCCTTTTGCAGCGAAGCGCCCTTCCAGCGGATGACCTCCGGGACCCATTCTGAGGAGCCGAAGAAGACGTAGAGCAGGAATACGGTTGCGACGATGGCCATGGCCGGGCCGAGTGCCCTGCGTGCAGCTTCAAACAGGACAACGATACCGGCAAGGGCAAACCACTTGTCGGTGTCGTCGGCCAGACCACCGTTGGCAACGATCTTGTCGTAGAAGAAGAAGCCGTAAAGCGAAATGAAGGCGCCGAAAAACGCCAGGGCCCAGTCCTGGATCGGGACGCGGTGTCTCGGACTGCTCGACAGTGCGGGGTAGGCCATGAATGCCAGGAACATCGCAAACGCCAGATGCACCTGTCGGCTGTTGTTGATGATGTCCGACGGCAGTACGTAGTAGACGATGGGGGAGGCTAGCAGAACCTGGAAGCAGGACCAGATCAGGGCCACGGTGGCGATCATCATCCCGACGGATCCGGCAGGGTTCCTGGACCCGGAATCGGAGGAGGCGACGAGTTCCTGAAGTTCTTCTTCGGATAGTCCCTGTCGTTGGTCCCGTCCGTTCGGCTGGTTCTGTTCAGACATCAAGTTCCCCCGGTCTTCCGGCTGAAGCACAACATTGGCGTTGCGCTCGGCTGGCACCCGACAGCCACGCAGCCCGTGGCATCTGTTAATTCAATCAAGAAATGCCTTGGCCAAAATGTCGTTCAATGGGCCGCAGCAGAGAAACGGGCCCGGACATGGTCCGGACCCGAAATGTTGGCAAGGATTAGTTGATCCAGCCCTGTTCCTGGTAGTACTTCGCAGCACCCGGATGAAGCGGTGCGGACAGGCCGTCCTTCACCATTTCTTCCGGCTTCAGGTTTGCAAAGGCAGGATGCAGCTTCTTGAAGGCATCGAAGTTCTCGAACACTGACTTGACCAGCGTGTAGACGACTTCATCATCCACCTTGGCGGACGTGATGAAGGTCGCGCCGACACCGAAGGTGGTGACGTCTTCGTCATTGCCGCGATACATGCCGCCCGGGATGGTGGCCTTGCGGTAGTAGCTGTTGTCTTCGATCAGCTTTCCGACAACCGGGCCGTCAACGTTCACGAGTTTGGAATCGCACGCCGTGGTTGCTTCCTGAATGGAACCGGACGGGTGGCCGACCGTGTAAACCATGGCATCGATCTGGTTGTCGCAGAGGGCGGCAGACTGTTCTGCAGCCTTCAGCTCGGTCGCCTGCGCGAAGTCATCCGTGGACCAGCCCATCGCTTCCATCAGAACTTCCATGGTGCCGCGCTGACCAGAACCCGGGTTGCCGATGTTGACACGCTTGCCTTTCAGGTCCTCGAAGGACGTGACGCCGCTATCGGCACGGGCAACGACGGTGAACGGCTCGGGGTGCACGGAGAAGACGGCTCGCAGGTCTTCGAACGGGCCTTTTTCCTCGAACTGCGAGGTGCCGTTGTAAGCGTGATACTGCCAATCGGACTGGGCAACACCAAACTCCAGTTCGCCTTCACGCACCGTGTTGATGTTGTAGACGGAACCGCCGGTGGACTCCACGGAGCAGCGAATGCCATGGTCCTTGCGGCCCTTGTTGACGAGCCGGCAAATGGCTCCGCCGGTCGGATAGTAAACGCCAGTCACACCACCAGTGCCGATGGTGATGAATTGCTCTGCAGAGGCTGCGCCGGTGAATGCGATGCTGGTCGCCATAACGGCGCCCGCAAGGTTCAGTTTCATCATCATTTGACTTGGCTTCCCTTTGTTTGAATTCTTGTGTCCGGCATGGCGATCCACGCTAGACGTTTTCAAATTCGTCGAGCAGACGATTGTGTCTGTCGACCTCCTGGATCCGGGCTTCCGCCTCGGCTCCGGCCCGCGCAACCAGCATGCCTGTAATGGTTTCGATAAGCACAAGCGTGGCTGCGTAAGACGAGAAAAAGTGTGGACTTTCAGTGCGTTGTATGAAGTGGTAATTCGCGAATTGCAACCCTGGAAAGGCGTGGCTGTCGGTCAGGACGATCACCTGTGCACCATTTCCTGCCGCCACTTTTGCCGCGCGCACCGAACGGTGGGCATATGGGTGCTTGGACAAGACGATGACCGTGTCGGCCGATGTAATGCCGGCAAGCGTGCTGCCCAGAGTGGCGCCATTGCGCCCGGCAACGACCCACCTGTCATCGAACCACTTGGCCAGATAGGCGAAATAGTCGGTAAAACCTGCTGAGGCGAGGGCACCTATCAGTATGATCTTGCGGGACTGGCTGAGCCGGTCGACAGCAGCATCCAGTACGGCCGGATCAATGTCGTCCACCAGTGCCTTGATGTTGTCGATGCAAGCGGAGACCTGACGTGGCAGCAAAGGCAGGTCGGCATCCGAGCGCAGTTTCCTGGCCTTGTCCTGAAACGTGTCCCGCCCACGGTGGCTCAACTCGTTCCGGGCCTGTTCGCGCAACGCTTCGTAATCAGAAAAACCCAGTGCCCTTGCAAGTCGGGTGTAGCTCGCCGGCGAAACACCACTGGCCGATGCGACCGACCTCAGGCTGCGGGTGGCGATTTCCACCTGGTTTTCCGCAATGTAATCCGCTGCCGTACGCAATGCATCGCTCAGGTCGGCATAATTGGCCGAAATTGCGGTGCGAAGATGGGGCGGCGAAATGGTTTCCATCCGGTTACTGTTCCATTTGTTTTTTACATTGTCAATTTGTGAAACAAATGTTTCGCGTTGAAAACGATCCCTCCCTTTCTACCGGAAATCCCTACGGTTTTGCCCGTCTTGCCCGCACTGGCAAGGCAGTCAAATGTCCCTGTCCAAGTTGGTTTGGCACGGCGATGACGGTTCTCGGAAACTGCTCAAAACGTCACTGATAAAAATACACGCATAAATTGATTTTTGAAATTTTATTACACGTTAAGGTTTTGTTAATGATATAATCCATTGGGGGCATTGCACTTTTCCTGTGACCATAAGGGGAGAGAGACATGACTGAATACACATCGAGAACTTTGGCCGAATGTGGCCGGTCGGTGCTGTTGACACTTGCAATGGCAGCTCCGGCAGTCGCCGGAGACTTCTTTGAAGTCGAGCCCGGGGTCGATCTCTATTACGAGGATCACGGTTCGGGTCTTCCGATCGTGTTTGTTCCCGGTTGGACTTTCACCACGCAGGTGTTCGAACATCAGATCGAGGCCTTCGCGAAAGACCACCGGGTCATCACCTTCGATCCTCGCAGCCACGGCCGCTCGACGCTGACTTTGGAAGGCAACAACTACGTTACCCAGGGGGCCGACCTTGCAAGGTTGCTCGATCATCTCAAGGTCGAAAAGCCGGTGCTGGTGGGTTGGTCATTCGGTTGCCTGACCACGTGGGAATTCATCAAGACAAGGTCTGTGGATGCTGCATCCGCCCATATGTGCATCGATCTTTCGCCGACACCGCTAACCGGCAACGACGGCGACTGGGCTGAGGGAAGTGTCGCGGAAATTGCGGAACTTTACAGCGGCATTCAGTCAGCTGAAGGCCAACGCAACGTCATCAACTGGTATGCCGACGAGGTCATGATCGAACAGGACTACACGCCGGAACTGTCCCGCTGGATTGTCGACCAGTCGACCAAGTCGCCACCTTTCGTGGCCGCGGTTTATCTGGCGGCCGGAAATTTCAGCAATTACCTAGAGACGGCCAAGGAGGTCGATGCGAAGCTGCCGTCGGCCTTCGTGATCGCCGATCACTGGTCCGACAGTGCCAGGGCCTATCTCGCCGTCCATACGCCCAACAGCTCGGTTCAGGCCTTTGGCGGCCATATGATGTTCTGGGAGTATCCGGACCGGTTCAACAGGGTGCTGGCCGGTTTCATCGCACAGATCGAATAAGCGCCAGGCTCTAATTGAGTAAGTGGCGGGTGAGGCCTTGAAACGTTGCCACACCCGCATCTGTTTGGTGACCCAAGTCGAAGGGCTTAAGCAGCCTGCAACGTATAGACCGAGAACCAGTAGTTCTCGTCGCTGTCGACGTCGGTGATCTGCCATCCGCCATCGCTGGCGATGCCTTCGAACGCCTCCTCACTGTATTTGTGCGAGTTTTCCGTGTGGATTGTCTCGCCCTTTGCGAATGTGACGGTTTCCCCGGCGATGGAGACCTGCTGCTGAACCAGGCTTTCCAGATGCATCTCGATACGGCTTTCGCTCACGTTCCAGACGGCTTTGTGTGCGAAGGCGGCGATATCGAAATCGCCATCCAGTTCCCTGTTGATCCGCTGCAAAAGGTTCTGGTTGAAGGCTGCTGTGATCCCGGCTGGATCGTCATAGGCTTCCTGCAGGACTTTTGCATCCTTTGGCCGGTCGACACCGATAACCAGGCTGGCCTCCGGCATGGCCGAGCGAATGTTTGCCAGGAGCGCGGCCGCTTCGGATTTTTCGAAGTTGCCGATCGTGGAACCGGGAAAGAAGATCAGCACTGGCAACTCGGGCAGCAAGGGCAGTTGTCCGAAAGGCTGTGTGAAATCGGCGGCAACCGGGATTACCGCCAATGACGGGTATGCGCGGCGAACCCTTTCGGCGGCAGCTTTCAGGTGATTGGCCGAAATGTCGATCGGCATGTAGACGGACAGGTCCGGAAAGGCATCCAGCAACAGGTCTGTCTTGCGGCTGGACCCGCTGCCCAGTTCCACCATCGCTCCGCGTGCGCCCGGTAGACGGCGATATTTCCTGGCATTCCGGGCGAGGATCGAAATCTCCGTTCGGGTCGGGTAATAGGCATCCAGCTCCGTGATCGCTTCGAACAGATGTGACCCCACATCGTCGTAGAGCCATTTGCTGCTGATCGCTTTCCGGTCCTGGCGGAGACCGGAGAGAATGTCGTCGCGAAACATATCCGACTGGATCTCGTCCGTTTGGTTCTCGGGAGAAACATGCTTGGTCATCATTGATCTCCCGCCAGCCTCAGGCCGAGCATCTGCCAGCGTTGGTGTGGATAGAAGAAGGTGCGGTACGACGACCGCAACTGGTCCTTCGGGGTCGCGCAGGAGCCGCCGCGCAGCACCATCTGGTTGACCATGAACTTGCCATTGTATTCGCCAATGGCCCCCTCGGGTGGTCTGAAACCCGGATAGGGGCTGAAAGCGCTGCTGGTCCATTGCCAGACATCGCCCCAAAGGCCGGGTCTGCGGCCAACAGGCTGAAAGGCTCCGCTTTCCAGGAAATTGCCTTCGATCGGGGTTGGCTCTGCAGCGGCTTCCCACTCTGCTTCCGTCGGCAACCGGCGACCTGCCCAGCGGGCAAAGGCTTCCGCTTCGTAGTAACTGACGTGGACGACCGGTGCCGCAAGATCAACCGGTCGCGGTCCCTGCAAGGTATAGGTCCACCATTGACCGTCCTGTTGCCACCAGTAGAGGGGGCTATCCCAACCGTTCTTCTCTCGCACGGCCCAGCCTTCCATCAGCCAGAGCGTTTGGGTTGAGTAACCACCATCTTCCATGAAGGCAATCCACTCGCCGTTTGTTACGGGACGATCCGCAAGACGGTAGGGCTCCAGCCAGACCTTGTGACGTGGCCCTTCGCAGTCATAAGCAAAGCCGGTCCCGTCGTGGCCGATTTCGAGAAGACCGCCGTCGTAGGAAACCCATTCGGCGGTTTCAACCGCGCTGACCGGTGCCGGTTTTGGCTCGATATAGGCAGGCAGCAGCGGATTGAAGGAAAACGCATGGAGGAGATCGGTGACCAGCAGTTCCTGATGCTGCATCTCATGATGACAGCCGAGGGTGATCAGCTCTTCAAGCTTGTCCTGTTCGAGCGAAAAGGCGTTTCGGGCAACTCCTTCACGCAGGGCGTCTTCGACATGTGAGCGGTAGTCAAGCACGTCGGTGGCGCTGGGCCGCGAAAGCAGGCCCCGTCTCGACCGGGTATGCCTTGGGCCGGCTTGTACGTAGTACGAATTGAAGAGCACGGCGAAACGATCATCGCGTGGCTGATAGCCAGGTAGCGAAGGCTTCAGGATGAATTCTTCGAAGAACCAAGTGGTATGTGCCATGTGCCACTTGGGCGGGCTGGCATCCTCCATGGATTGCAACCCCATATCCTCCGGACTGAGGGGGGCGGCGAGAGCAAGTGTCTGTGCCCTGACCCGATCGAACAGGTCGGTAACGGCGGAAAGAGGCGCTTCATGCGTCCGCTCATCCAGCAATGTCATGTCAATCCCTCCACGCGGGAACCGGCTGCTGTGCCTCCAGCCGGACCTGTGTCTGCCACCAAGCGACTTCTAGGTAGGCAGCGAACGGGGCATTCCAATGTCGGAAATTGCACCGGTCCTGTGCACAAATGCGCGATCAAGGCACTTGGTTGCGTGCTGTTGATAAAAAAGAACATTGTTGAGATTGATCTTCAATCGGTTGGATCGGGTGCGGAAAGTCACCAAGTCGTTGAGAGTGATGGAAGTTTTGCGTTTTTCCCTCCCGCAGATCAGGTGTGACCGTCGAGACCCATCCTAAAAAACAGCTACTGACAGGGTGTGTCAGGAGTTGCTGCAACCAGAGTTCACATTGATGTGAGGGAAGCGAAAATCGTTTCGCGTCAGCTTGAAATGACCCGTCGCAGCAGTGCCGCACTGCCTGCCTCGGGCGGCCTGGGTGTTTTCCTGATGAACTTAACTTGACATATTCGGACGATCGTCCTAATTCGTCGATAGGTCACTTGTCCTAACGAATGATGCGGAAATACGAAGGGAGATGGATATGGTTGCGGCAGGCGAGACACGGCGTCAGATCGTGGATGCGGCGGACAGCCTTTTCTATGCCCAGGGTTTTACGCAGACGTCCTTCGCGGACATTGCCGCAGCGGTCAAAATCTCACGCGGCAACTTCTATTACCATTTCAAGACCAAGGACGAGATCCTCGATGCCGTGATCGACAAGCGTTTGTCGGATCGAAGAGAGCTGCTCGCCAAATGGAACGAGACGGCGGATGAAGCACGGAAACGGATTGAATGTTTTATCCGGATTGTCATCGTCAACCAGGCGAAGATCATGGCTTACGGCTGTCCCGTCGGTACGCTGACGACGGAGCTGGCAAAGATCGATCATCCCTCATGGGACAAGGCCAACGAGATCATGGCCTTGTTCGGCGACTGGCTTGAGTCACAGTTTAACGAACTCGGCTGCGGTGAGAATTCGCGGGACAATGCCATGCATGTCCTTGGCTGGAGCCAGGGTGTCGCGACACTCGCCCAGGCATTCAAGGACAAGGCCTATGTCGAGCGTGAAGTCTCGAAAATCCTGAGCTGGCTGGACGGTGTCATTGCCGGAATACAGCAGAACAAGATCCAGTAACTCGCCTTTGCCTTTCTTAAAAACCTACATGGAGAATGACATGTTTGTCGTGACACTCACCTTTGCTGACAAATCCCGGGCAGGCGAATTCATGGAGGGCCACAAGGCCTGGATCCAACGCGGGTTCGAGCAAGGATATTTCCTGATGGTCGGCAGCCTGCAGCCGAACCGCGGCGGCGGGATCCTTGCGCACGGCGCTAACCTGGAAAAACTTGAAGGGTTTGTTGCTGAAGACCCTTTCGTTGCTGAAGGTGTCGTGACCGCCGAAATTCTGGAAATAACACCTGCGCGGCTTGATGACCGTTTGGAGTTTTTGGCTGCCTGATCGCGGATCACGATGCAGTTAGATGTTCATGAGGGACGGGGCAGGTTGCCAGTGACGGGTTTTTGGTGGCACATCGATCTGGAATGACTATCGATGGACATGGGACCGCGCTTTCAGACAGCGCGGATCCGGGAGGACGCCACATGCTCGAACTCAAGGGATCCATTCCCGCCCTTGTCACACCGTTCAGGGACGGAAGCGTTGACATCGAAGCGCTGGAACGCCTCGTTGAGTGGCACATTGCCCAGGGCAGCGACGGGCTGGTTGCTGTCGGGACGACGGGCGAAAGCCCGACTGTCTCCAAGATCGAGCATAAGGACGTCATCAAGCGGGTCGTCGATCTCGTGGCCGGCCGCATTCCGGTTGTTGCCGGCACTGGCTCCAACGCAACGGCACAATCCCTCGACATGCTTCAGCACGCTGAAGCCGTTGGCGCAGATGCGGCGCTGGTCGTGACGCCCTATTACAACAAGCCCAACCAGGCAGGCCTGCTCAGCCACTACCAGGTTCTCCACGACAACAGCGCGATCCCGATCATCCTCTACAATATTCCGGGCCGGTGTGTGATCGACATATTGCCGGAAGCCATGGCCGAGATGGCACGCTGGCCGCGGATTATCGGCGTGAAGGATGCCACCGGCAGCATGGAGCGGGTCAGCAAGCAAAGGGCACTTTGCGGCAAGGCTTTCATGCAGTTCAGTGCAGAGGACGCCGCCGCACTGGGTTTCAACGCCCATGGCGGGCAGGGGTGCATTTCAGTGACCGCAAACGTGGCTCCAGGCCTTTGTGCCGACTTCCAGAGCGCATCACTTGCAGAAAACCTCGAACTTGCCCGGGAGTATCAGGACCGCCTGTTGCCGCTCCACTCCGCGATGTTCCTCGAGCCACCCGCAGCCTGCGCCAAATACGGCCTGTCCAGGCTGGGGCTTTGCCGCGAAGATGTCCGCTTGCCGCTGACCCCGGTGACCGAGGCAACCCGTCGCGAGATCGACAAAGCCATGGAATTCGCCGGTCTGCTCTAGAGCCCCAGCTCATTCGCCGTACACTCTGTGGCTGCAAATCGCTTTCCGTGCGATTGGATATCTGAAGCGCCCCTGCTCGGGGCGCTTCATTTTTTTGATCAAGCCGTGTCGGGCTTACTGAACACGCGGATAAAGCGTCTCGATTTCGCCGAGATCGCTATTGCCTTCCAGCCGGTCAAGTTCCGGCTTCCACGGGCAGGCGACAGCCGGTGCGTTCAGCATGGCAAGAGCCTTCCCGGCAGATGCAGGGATGACCTGTGTCAGCGCTTCCATGACGACGCGCAGGCAGTCCAGCGTCACGTAGATCACCGTCTGGCAACGCTCGCGGGTCTCCTCGTTCTTGATGAGATCCCAGGGAGCCTGTTCGGCGAAGTAGTTGTTCATCTCGTCGGCGACGGTGATGATCGACTGCATGCGAGCCGGGATTTCAGCAAGGTTGACCCATTCGCCCATGCCCTTGGTGGCTTCAAGCACGGACTTGCGGATTGCTTCGTCCTCGGCTGACAGCGGACCCGGTGCCGGCAGTTTGCCGTCAAAACGGGCCTTGGAGAACTTGGCTGCCCGCGACAGCAGGTTGCCGATCTTGTTGCCCAGTTCCGTGTTGTAGGACTGGGTGATGAAATCGACCGAAATCTGGCTGTCGCTGTCCGCACGCATGTGCCGGGCGAGGTACCAGCGCAAGGCGTCGACGCCCAGCTTCTCGATGACCTCGATCGGATCAACAACGTTGCCGATGGACTTCGACATCTTGACGCCGCCCGCACCAACCCAGTGGCTGTGAACAGACAGCTTCTTCGGCAGCGGGAGTCCGGCGGCCATCAGCATGATCGGCCAGTAGACGCCATGCGGCTTGAGGATATCCTTGCCGATCAGATGCTCGCATTCCGCCCACCAGCTCTCGTAGCCTGCGTCCGGCCAGTTGATGTTGGTGAGGTAGTTCGCCAGCGCATCGAACCAGACATAGGTGACGAAGTCGGTGTCGAAAGGCAGTTCGATACCCAGGGTTACACGGGCCTTCGGCCGGGAGATGCAGAGATCTTCCAGCGGTTCGGACAGCATCTGCTTCAGTTCGTTCTTGAACGTTTCGGGCTGCACGAAGTCCGGATTTTCGGCGATGTGCTGCAGAAGGCGCTCGCGGAACGGTTCCATCTTCAGGAAGTAGTTGGTCTCCTCCGTCTGCTCCACCTTCATTGTCGGGTGCAGCGGGCACTGGCCCTCTTCGGTCAGATCGGATTCCTTCTTGAACTCCTCGCAGCCCTTGCAGTAGGTGCCGGTGTAGTTCTTCTTGACGATCAGATCCTTGTCGAAGATCGATTGCTCCATTCCAGCGACAGCCGTCTTGTGGCCCTCGCGGCTGGTGCGCACGAAATAGTCGTAAGCCACGTCCAGACGGTCGAAGACATCGCGGAATTCTGCACAGCGCATGTTGAGGTAGTCTTCAACAGACATTCCCTCTTTTTCCGCTGCTTCCTGGTTCTTCTGTCCGTGCTCGTCCACGCCGGTGGACAGCATCATGTCATACCCCAGCGCCTGTCGGTTGCGTTTCAGGATATCGGCCATCACGGAGGTGAAGGCGTGACCGATATGCGGAGAACCGTTGACGTAGTAGATCGGGGTGGTGATGTAGCTTTTCATCCAAACGCTTTCGAAATGTTTGGGCGGAAACAAGTCCGGTCCGGCCTGTTGCGGCGCATCTGCCGTTCCGCCTAAAGAGGTGCGAGCTATATTCCATACTCGCCCGCACAAGAAAAGCCCCGGCCTTTGAAAAGACCGGGGTTCTGCTTCGTTATATGGGGTGCGGCAAGGCCGATTGTAAGGTCAGCCGATCAGCCAGATGCCGCCCAGAACGAAGAGAGCCAGAAACGCTGTCTGCGTGACCAGCATCCAGATGGCCGGGCCGCCAACTTCCAGCAGTTTCGGGATCGAGGTTTTCATGCCGACTGCCGCAATGGCGGCCAGCAACGCCCAGCGGGAAACGTGTCCGGCCGCCTCCTTGGCAACGTCCGGAATAAGGCCGAAGGAATTGAGTGCGGCAAGCACCAGGAAGGCGACAACAAACGCCGGCATGATCGGAGGACGGGCGCTTCCCGGCTCCGAACTCTTGCGCAGGATGAGCGCCGCGACCAGAACGATGGGCGCCAGCATGGTGACGCGGATCAGTTTCACCAGCGTCGAGAGGTCTCCGGTTTCCTCGGAGATCGAAAAACCGGCCCCGACAACCTGGGCAACATCGTGGATCGTGCCGCCAAGGAAGACACCGGTCGCGTCCATGGAAAGGCCGAGGGAGGAGGTGAGGATCGGGTAGAAGATCATCGCCAGTGTGGACAGGACGGTCACGGTAATCACCGTAAAGGCGAGATCGCGTTCGGCATGTTCGCGCTTCGGCAGGATGGAGCCGATGGCCATGGCCGCGGAGGCACCGCAAATGGCGACCGCGCCGCCGGTCAGAAACGAAAACAACCTGTCTCTTCCGAACAGCCCGCCGATCAAGAGGGAAAAGCCGATGGTAACCAGGACCCCGAGGATCACCAGAAGCAGAAACGGCAGACCCAGCTGCTGCACCATTTCCACGCTGATGCGCACGCCGAGCAGGGCAACGCCGACACGAAGCAGCGTGCGGGCTGCAAAGGCGATGCCTTCGCCCGTGCGCTGTTCCTCCGACAGGAAGTTCAGCGGCATGCCAAGCAGGATGGCCATCAACATGGCCGGTGCCCCGTAGTGCTCGTTGAGGAATTGCGCGGCGATGGCGACAAGCCCGGCAATCGCAATACCCGGGAACAGCCGGTTAGCCCGGTCTTTCAATGGAGCAACCATGAAACGTTCTTTGTCCTTGTTGATGTTTACCGGTCGACGGGAAGGCCGCTCGGGACAGTGGCAGGGATGCCGAAGGGCGGAGCTGTGACGGACTGCGTGCCGGTCAGGCTTTTCAGGAAAGCCTCCAGATCGGCAATCTCCGCATCCGAAAGGGGGAGAGGTTCAATATCCCTGAATCGGGCCTGACGCGCCATCTCACGAGCGTCATTCCAGACCACAAAATCGATCGCCTGCAGCCAGGGCGCTTGTGGAAGGGCTGCGATTTCCGGTGTCCAGGCTTTCAGCATTCCATCGGGGTCGAGATGATGCCGGATGATCCCCTCCAGCGTGGGGTAGGCGCCATTGTGGCCGTAAGGGGCGGTCAGCTCGACATTGCGCAGCATCGGGGTCCTGAACCGGTATGCATCTTCCAGGCGGTCGGTTTCTCCCATCACGCCGACATCGCGCACCATCGGATCGAAGCTGCGGGTGCGGCCAGGACCAAAGGGAGGCAGGCCCAGGGCGTGGAACTTCTGATCGCTGAGCAGTTTGCCCGAATGACACGAGGAGCACCCGGCCTTGCCGTAGAAGAGATCGAGACCACGCTTCTGGGCCGGAAGCAGAGCGCTTTCGTCACCGGCGAGATACGCGTCGAACGGGCTGTCGAAGCTCTGCCATTCAATTGCCTGGAAAGCTGCCAGCGCATTTGCGATTTCAACGATCGTGACCTCTTCAGGGGCGTCGACATGATCGAACGCCTCGACAAACAGGCGGCCATATTCCGGATTGATGCGGACGCGTTTGGCGAGGATCGGCCAGGCGTTGTCGATGCGATCGTAAATGGCCCCGGCGACTTCGTTTTCCTTCGGATTGCCCGCCATCTCGAACTGGGCGGTCACCGGAAAGACAGCCTGGGCGGCGAGCAGTGAATTGAAGCCCGTGGGTAACCGTTCTTCCGCCGGCGAATTGAAGCCGTTTTCGAAGGTATCGGCAATCGACAGGCGACCGTCATGAAACAGGACGTGGAGCTCTTTTGCTCCCAAGTTCCAAAGACCTGGAGCGTTTCGCGGAATCCGTTTCTTAATGCGGCTGTCACCGGTTCCGGCAATCCGCATGAGCCCCAACCCTTCGCCGCCTTCGCCGATGCCGAGCGACAACCGGTCCCCGGTGCCAAGGGTCGGGTGGTGGCATGTGGCGCAAGCAATATTCCTGTTGCCGGAGAGGATCTTGTCGTAAAAAAGCAACTGGCCGAGGGCTGCCTGCTTTCTGTCGAAGGCGATAAAATCGTCTTCCTTCAAGGGCGGTGGCAATTCGGAAGCAATCGCCGGTGCCGACAAGCCGAAGACCAGAGGGAGCAACCGCAACACATGAAAACGACGCTGACCGCCGCTCTTTTTGCTCTTGTGTTGTGCACGAGTTCTGCTCAGGCGGAAATCGAAGCCGCGCGTGACCTGATGGAGGCCAATCGCTACGAAGAGGCGATGAAGGAACTTTGGCCGGCGGCACGATCCGGCAACGCGGACGCCGAAGAGCTTATCGGCGTGATGTACGCCATGGGGCTGGGTGTCGAGCGCGACGACCAGCGGGCATTCGAGTGGTATCTCAGAAGCGCGATGAAGGGGCATCCGGGTGCCCAGTCCGGTGTCGGCTGGTACTACGAGGTTGGCCGGGGCATGCCGGCTCCGGATCTCGTGCGGGCTTACATGTGGTACACGCTCTCCGCCATCGGGGGGGACCCCGACGCCGCGATCTCTCTGGAAGAGGTGGTCAAGAAAATGACCAAAGACGAGATTGAGAAGGCGCATATCCTAGTCGGTGATTACAAGGTCTGGATGTATCCGTTCAATTGAAAGCTGCGGTTCGTTCCTGATCGGCGCAGAACTCGTGCGATCGAGTGCTGGGCGGACCAGACCATTGAACTCTGGCTTTCCCGGGTCTCCCACGGCTTCACCATGGGACGCATGCAGATCTCTGTCCAGTTTACGGCAGGCACGATTCCGGACCGGTGCAGGTGCTGGGATGTGTCACGCCCTGCAGTGGCAAGGCGTGACACGATGTTTCGTCAGTTCAGATCGGCAGAGCGATTGGCGTTGATGTCGGCTTCGGCCGCGGCCACGGCTTCCTCCAGCGCGCCGAAGATCTCTCCGCCGCGTCCGACATTGCCCTTGAACCAGTCATAGACCGGAGCAGCTGCTTCCTTGAAGGCTGCCTTTTCTTCCGGGGTGGGGACGTAGAGATCGCCACCACCGGCCACGAAGTCCTCATAAGCCTTGATCGACTTGCGCTTCGGTGAGGCGAAAGTTGCCTGCTGCAGGGCGTAGAAACCATCCACCACGACACGGCGCAGGTCTTCCGGCATCGACAGGAACTTCTCGTTGTTCATCCACCACAGCGCGCCCATGTAGGCATGGCCGTCGAGCGTGACATACTGAAGCCCGGCATCCGGGAACTTCATGCCCATGATGTCGGTGATGCCGTTCTTGGAACCTTCGACAACGCCGGTTTGAAGCGAGGTGAACAGTTCCGGCCACGGGATCGGCGTCGGAGCAGCGCCAAGTGCCTTGACCAGTTCCTGCGGCAGGTCGGCCACCACGGTGCGGATCTTCAGGCCCTTGAGGTCTTCCGGCTTGGCGACGCGTTGCTTTGTGTTGGCGAAGTTGCGCCAGCCGCCGGTGTTGCCGATGGTCATCAGGCGGATGGTGTCACCGGAATCTTCCAGTGCCATTGTGCGCATGGTGCGGGTGAATTCGCCGGACAGGACATGCTCTGCAATCCGGTCGTCGCTCATCATGTAGGGCAGGTCGAGAACCTGGACATACGGGAAGATGCCTGCCGCGCCGCCGGAGGTGGAGATGTAGATGTCGATCGCACCGTCGGAAATGCCCTGAAGGCATTCAGCGCCGTTGGAGCAAAGCTGCGTGCCGATAAACAGTTCGACTTCGATGGCACCGTTGGAAGCGGATTCAACGAAGTTCTTGAAAACGACAAGACCGTCGTAGTCTTCGTCGTTTTCGTTGGAGTTGGCGGTTGCGCGCAGCGTGTAGTCCGCGGCAAGCGCGCTCAGCGACGATCCGGCAAGCATCGCCGCGACGGTGAGCGTTTTCAGTGCAGTTTTGAGCATTAGGTTCCTCCCTTAGAAAGCTCAGGATCAGTTGGCAAATCCGGTCAGACGCGGGATCGTCATCGAAAGTGCCGGAATGTAGGTGATCAGGAAGATCACCGCGATTTCCACCGCCAGAAACGGCAGGATGGCTTTGGCAATGGTTTCAACCCGTTCTCTTGAAACCGAAGCCGCAACGAAGAGCACCAGTCCCATGGGTGGCGTTGCCAGCCCGATGGTCAGATTGACGCTCATGATGATGGCGAAATGGATCGGATCGACGCCAAGGTTGACGAAGATCGGTCCGAGAATGGGGCCGAGAATGATGATGGCGGGGCCTGCATCCAGGAACATGCCGACAACGAAGAGCAGCAGGTTGATCAGGAACAGCAGGATCAGCGGGTTCTCCGACAGGGTAAGAACGAACTCCGCCATGATTTCGGGAGCGTGGCTGAGGCTGACGACAGTCTTGAAGGCCATCGCCGCACCGACCAGGAGAAGCACCACTGCAGAGGTTATGCCGGCCCTGTTCAGGACACCCGGGATCTCGGAGACCTTGATGGAGTGCAGAACGAAGAAGCCGATAACCAGCGCGTAGGCAACTGCGACCGCGGCCGCTTCCGTCGGCGTGAAGACCCCCAGCAGAATGCCGCCGAGAATGATGATCGGCGTCTGAAGCGGGGCGACGGCTTTCTTGCACACGACCCGAAAATCTTCCGAGACAGCACTTCTGAGCTTCCACAAGAGCACATGGGAAACCGCCAGGAAGACCGCGAACAGGATGAAGGAAGTCGTCGTTGAAAGGGAAGCGAATCCGGTCAGGTTGATAACAAGGTCCGCGATCACCGTGAACAGGGCAGCCAGGTTTGCCCTCAGCACGACCAAGGAGAACCAGTATTCCACCGGTGCCATGGTCTGGCCGGGATTGACGATCCTCTGTGCTTTGGGAAGGTCGTACTTGTTGGCCATGACCTTGACCATCAGCATCAGGCCGATGCCGACCATGACGCCGGGTACGATACCGGCCAGGAACAGCGCGGCAACGCTCTCGCCCATCACATAGGCATAGATGATCATGATGCCCGACGGCGGAATGATCGGCCCGATCACGGAACTCGCCGCGGTAATCGCCGCAGCAAAGCGCCTTGTGTAACCCTGCTTCTCCATTGCCGGGATCAGCATGGATCCAAGAGCGGAGGTATCGGCAACAGCGGAACCGGACAAGCCCGCAAACAGCATCGACGACAGGATGTTCACATGAGCAAGGCCGCCGCGCAGATGTCCCATCAGGGCCTGGCTGAACTCGACCAGCCGCATGGTGATGCCACCCTTGTTCATCAGCTCGCCTGCGAGCATGAAAAACGGAATCGCCATCAGAGGAAAACTGTCCATGCCGTTGTAGACGTTGCGGTAAAGCAGCGTGATGTCTTTTTCCTGGCCGTTCAGCCAGAGCAACAGGCCAGGGGCCGCCAGAAGGCCGAAGAAGACGGGCAGTCCGATCAGCAGAAAGACGAGGAAGACGGGAAGGAACCAGATCAGCATCAGTCAGCTCCTGCCATGTCGGGATCGGGAATGACCGGCATGCGGTCGGCGCCACCGAAGCTGGTGATGATGTTGCGCAGGATCAGCTCGATGTTGACGAGTGTCAGCAGGAATACACCGACGAGGATGGAAGCCATCATCCAGCTGCGTGGCACACGGATCCATTCGCTGAAGGAAAGGTTGCCCGGAACATAAAGCGATGCGGTTGCGAAACGGCCTCCGAAACCGGTGACTTCCGAAAAGCCGATCTTCAGGGCAACGACGAGCACCACAAGTGAAATAAGCAGAAGGAGCAGGGATATGGCGCTTCCCAGCAGGCGAGGCAGGGAATGGGTGAACATGTCGATGGCAACGAAACCGCCTCTGCGGAACGCCGTTGGTGCCATAAGACCTGTCATCCAGAGCATGCAGAAACGGGCTGCTTCGTCCGGCCAGGGCAGGGCATTGTTGAAGACATAGCGGAACACGACCTGAACCAGGATCGCGATCACCATCAGGGCGACGGCAACGATGCCGATGCCCCGGCCAATTCGCAACAGCAGCGAATTGACGAAGTCGAGCGGTGCAAGAACCGCCAGCAAAATGCCCATTCGGGCTCCTCCCTGGATCAACCGGCCTTCATGTGCGCGAACATGAGAACCGCGAAGCTGATCATGTTAAAAGTGGCGAAGCGGTCTTCTGCGTTCTCCTGAGACAGAAGGCTTCTCACTTTCCTCCAGAACGGGCCGGTCGCCGCCCCGTTTTCCGCCCTTATTTTGGAGCGATTTGTCCGAGTTTGCCTGCATAAAACGTCAGGGCCTCGCCTGAACGCATCTCGGCCTGCAACACCTGCCCAAGAACGATCAGGTGATCGCCGCCCTCATAGGCGGTGAAGCGCTTGCACTCGAAGCGGGCGAGACAGTTTTCGATCAGGGGCACGCCGTTGTCGTCGATCGTATAGGTGAGCTGATCGAAAGCATGGGCATTGCGCACGAAACCGTTGCAGACTTCAGCCTGTTCGTTGCTGAGCACGTGAATGGCGTAATGTTCGGCCGTTTCGAAATACCTGAACCTGCGCGATCCCTTGTCCGGCATCCACAGGACCAGTGCCGGTTCCAGGGAGACGGATGAGAAGCTGTTGGCCGTAATGCCGACGGGGCCGTCGGCCGAGCCAGTGGTCACCACGGTAACACCGGTGGCAAATCGACCGAATGCATCCCGCAAGAGGCGGGTGTTGTCGGCGTCCGGTTCGAAGGTCACGGTATGATTGGCATTCTGCATGGTCATCAGGGCACCTCTGTTCCAAGCGCCGCTTCGTAAAGACGGTACCAGGTTTCGCGATCCAGGCTGACTTTCAGCGCGTCGGAGATCTGGGCAATGCGCTCCAGATTGTTCGTGCCCATGACCGGCAAGAGTTGCGCCGGATGAGCCAGAAGGAAGGCGACCGCGACTGCGGACCGGTCGACACCGGCGTCTGCAGCGATTTCGTCCATCACGGTGCCAAGCTTGCCACTTTCGGAAATCAGCGAGCCACCACCAAGGGGAGACCACGCCATCAGCCGGGTGCCGAGGCGCTGGTGGAATGCGAGGTCGCCATTGGTGAACGGCGCGATTTCCTTCAGTGAGATCTCGATCTGGTTGGTCGCAAGCCGGTTCGACATCGCCGACTGCAGCAGCTCCCAGTCCCAGGGGCGGAAGTTGGAGACACCGACATTCCGCACCTTGCCGCTCTTGACCAGGTCATCGAGCGCAGCGCCGGTCTCGTGATGATCCATCAGTGGATCAGGGCGATGGATCAGCAGCAGGTCGATGGTCTCGATGCCCATCTCCGTGAGGGAGAATTCGACCGACTTCTCGATGTGAGATCGGGAGGTGTCGTAGTATTTCACGCTGGCATCCGAGTACCGTCCCATCGGCGCGACGATGTCGCATTTGGTGACGATTTCCATCTGACCACGCAGAGCCGGATTGGCCTTCAGCGCCCCACCAAGCACGGCTTCCGCGGCATAGCCGCCGTAAATGTCAGCCTGGTCGAAGGTCGTGATGCCCTGGTCGAGACAGGTCTGGATCTTGCGTTCCACGTAAGCGGGTGACGTGTCGCTGTCGTCGCCGATGCGCCACATGCCGTAGATCAGCCGGGAGAATTCCAGGGTTTCAGAAAGTTTCACGCGGTCCATTAGCGGCGCACTCCTTGGCCAAGCGGGGTTGCCGGCGTTTGAGCCGGCACACGACCATAGGCGTGCGGCAGGGAACATGTCTTCAGATTCGGCAGGACCCTGGACCCGAAATGCCTGGCTTCTTCCAGGTGCGGATAGCCGGAGAAGATGAAGGCGCGAATGCCCATCTTCTGATAGGCCTCGATCTTGGACATCACCTGATCGGTTGACCCGACCAGCGCTGCCCCGCAACCGGACCGCGCCCGGCCGACACCCGTCCACAGGTTCGGTTCGATGTAACCGAATTCATCGGCGATCTCGCGGTTCTTGGCCTGATGGCTCACCCCCAGCGACCTGGCATCCAGTGCCCGTTCGCGAATGGCGGTTCCCTGGGTCTCGTCAAGTTTGGAGACGATATAGTCCGCGTATTCCTGCGCTTCCTTTTCCGTGTCGCGAACGATCATGTGCACGCGCAGGCCATAGTCGAGTGTGCGGTCGTATTTCTCGGCGACCGCGTTGACCGCCTTCATCCGGCCTTCCAGTTCCTCGATCTTTTCCGGCCACATCAGGTAGACGTCGCAATGTTGACCGCAAAGGTCCAGCGCATCCGGAGAATAACCTCCGAAATAGAGCAGGGGCCCACCGGTCTGGTAAGGCCGGACGGGGTCCGTGGTCAGGCCCTTGAAGTTATAGACCTGGCCTTCGTAATTGATTTCGTCCTGCGTCCAGGCCTGCTTCAGGATCTCCACCACTTCCCGCGAACGCTGGTAACGATAGCTGCTGTCGGCCTGCTCGCCCGGAAAGTCGGACGAGATGATGTTGACCGTCAACCGGCCCTCGAGCATGTGGTCCAGCGTGGCGATGGTCCGCGCCAGCATGATCGGCTGCATCTCGCCGCAGCGAACCGCCGCCAGCAGGTTGATCTTGTCGGTGATCGGCGCACAGCCGGCGACGAAGGACAGGGTGTCCTGGCCAACCTGATAGGACGACGGGCACAGGATGTTGCGGAAGCCCTGCTGCTCGGCTGTTTTCACGATCGAAGAGCAGTGCTCCCAGGAGGAACGCAGATGGCCTTCGGGTACGCCCAGAAACTGATAGTCGTCGGAACACAATGCGGCGAACCAGGATACCTCCGCTGCATCAAGATCCGGTGACGTGACTGGGACTACGGTCATGAAGTGCCTCCCTTGGACCATCTTGTCGAATACCGAAACCCGCATGCGCCGACATGGGCGCGA
The DNA here is from genome assembly GCF_009363335.1 of Labrenzia sp. THAF191a. Lineage (GTDB taxonomy): Bacteria > Pseudomonadota > Alphaproteobacteria > Rhizobiales > Stappiaceae > Roseibium > Roseibium algicola. The sequence continues at coordinate 5,311,148 of NZ_CP045333.1, read as the reverse complement.
TTGAGGTTTCGCTATTTTCGTTTGTTTTCGAATGGCTTCATTCTGCCTTCGATTTCTTCTTGCATATCACCCGTTTTGATGTAAATCAATAGTGTATCAATTTTGAAAACGAGACCTTCGAACCGCCATGCCAACCGCCTCGCAAACCTCTACCGCGCTGCCGTTATACGTGCAGATAAGCGAGCTTTTGATCAGGGATATCGCGGCCGGGCGGCTGATCGACGGGGAGCGGCTGCCGCCTGAAAGGGACATGGCTGAGGAGCTTGGGATCTCCATCGGAACCCTTCGCAAGGCACTCGCCGACCTTACGCAAAAAGGCTTACTCGAGCGGATCCAGGGGTCGGGAAACTACATACGGCAGGGCGGCACCCATGAGAGCGTCTACGCCATGTTCCGTCTGGAACTCCTGACCGGAGGTGGTCTGCCGCGCGCGGATATTCTGGACGTAAAGCGCCTGGACAAGCCGGACGATCTGCCGCTTTTCGGTACCAGCGCCGAAGGCACCCGTATCCGCCGGCTGAGGTTCCTCAACGATGTGATGATTGCGGTGGAGGAAATCTGGCTCGACGGCGACGCGGGATTCGTCCGGCGCGAGCTCCTGTCGGACTCGCTTTACCGCTTTTACCAGAAACACCTCGGGTTCTGGATCGTGCGTGCAGAAGACCGGGTGACCATCCGTGCGCTGCCGGACTGGACGCCGGAACTCTTTCAGAAGACGCCCGGAACTCTCACAGGCTTTGTCGAACGGTTCAGCTGGGCGGATCGCCCCAAGCCGGTCGAATATTCGCGAACCTGGTTCGACACGGACCGGGCGCATTACGTGCAGCGCTTGAAATAGGTGGACGAGAAATGCCACCGCGCATGGAGGACTGAATGCCTGCAAAGGTAAGATATGGTGTCATTGGCTGCGGGATGATGGGGCAGGAGCACCTGCGCAACATCGCACTCCTGCCCGACACCGAAGTAACGGTGATCTTCGAGCCGGACGCCGGAATGGCGGAAGCGGCAGCGAGATTTGCGCCTCTTGCGCGATTTGCCAATTCCGTTTCGGAACTGCTGGAAGTGGACGAACTTGACTGCATCCTGATTGCCAGCCCGAACCACTGCCATGTACCGCAGATGGAAGAAATTCGCCGCAAGCGCCCGTTGCCGCTTCTCGTCGAAAAGCCTCTCTTCACCGATCCCAAGGATGTTGCCGAGCTGGAGGCTTTCAAGGCGTCCTATCCGGCGCCGGTGTGGGTGGCGATGGAGTACCGCTACATGCCGCCGATTGCGGCGTTGATCGAGCAGGCGGAAACAGCCACAGGCGGCATCAAGATGCTGACCATCCGCGAGCACCGTTTTCCGTTCCTCGACAAGGTCGGCGCATGGAACCGGTTCAACCGCTACTCCGGTGGTACATTCGTTGAAAAGTGTTGCCATTTCTTCGATCTCATGCGGCTGATCATGCAATGCGAACCAGTCCGCGTGATGGCGTCGGCCGGCCAGGATGCCAACCACAAGGACGAGGTGTACAATGGCGAACAGCCGGACATTCTCGACAATGGCTATGTGATCGTCGACTTCGAAAACGGTGCTCGGGCCATGCTGGAACTTTGCATGTTTGCCGAAGGCTCCCGCTACCAGGAAGAAGTGTCGGCCGTTGGCCCGGACGGCAAGATCGAAGCCTTTGTGCCTGGGCCCGGACGTTTCTGGCCAGAAAACCTCGGCGAACCGCCGGTGCCCCAGCTAGTCGTGTCGCCCAGGTACCCGAAGGGACCGCGTCAGATCGATATTCCGGTTGACCCGATGATCCTCGATGCAGGCGACCACAACGGCTCGACATTCTATCAGCACGAAGGCTTCGTGGCTGTGGTACGCGGTGAAAAGCCGGCACCTGAAGTGACGCTTGAAGACGGATGGCGGGCCGTGGAAATGGGGCTGGCGGCACAGCAGTCTGCCCGTACGGGTCAGGCCGTGACGCTACGATCTCAGGCGCTTTCCTCCGTCGCCTGCTGACAAGACGATTTTCCTCTGGAAACCTGGCCGGTACGACATTTGTCGTGCCGGCTTTTTTCTTGCCGACCCGGTAGGCGAGAAAGGGCTACCAGCGTTCCTTCGGCAACAGGGACTGCACGTTGTTGGAACTGAAGCCATCCCGTCCGCGCCGCAGGTTGATAGCGCGGATCGGCACCTGGTATTCTCGGCCCGTGTCCGACTTCTTGCACTGCTGTTTCCGGTAGGCGAAATTGTCCGGCACGTTCCTGTGGTTTTGCACCAGGACGCAGAAGACGTCGTAGCGGCCGTTCACGGCCACGTCCCGCCGCGCGCCCTGGGCAACGATCACCTGCATGTGGCGGGTGAAGGCCTTGTCGAAAAGCATGAAGTTGCAGTAGGGCTCGCTGCCGTTGGGTGTGCGCGTGCTCTGGCAATAAAATATCTCTGCCCAGGCTTTCTGCGGAGCAACGAGCGGGAAAGAGCCGATCGAGACCAAGCCCGCCAATACGGCTGCCAGAGCGTAACGCTTCACCATTCCCTTAAACTCCTGGTCGAAATGCAGTTTTTTTCAACGTGATCTTGCGGATAGAATATCACTCCACGTAAGATTTACCCGTGACGCCCCTCACAGGGAATAGGCGTGACGACGAATTTTAGCTTGCCTCGGGAGCGCACAAGTTCCCGTCACGTGCACAGACACATGCACCGACATCGACAGGGTAGGTTGAACCGGCCCCCGGGAGGTCCCAATGCGTAAGTCACTTTCCGTTCTTTTGTCTTCCACTTTGATTTTGCAAACGGTTTTCGTAAACGGCGTGCTTGCCGCCCCGGCCCTGACGACCGCCAATGTCAATTTCCGGCAAGGCCCGGGAACGAACTTCGGCTCACTGGGCACGGTGCCGTCCGGCACGCAGGTGGAAATGGAGAACTGCGATGACAGCGGGGCCTGGTGTTCGATCAGCTACAACGGCCAGAACGGGTTTGTCAGCGGACAGTATCTTCAGCTTAGCGAACCGGAACAGACGACCGGCTGGCCGCGGTCTTTCCAGACCGACGCCGGGGCGACGCTGGTGCTCTACCAGCCGCAATTCACCGAGTGGGACAACTTCAAGACCCTGAAGGCGATGGTGGCAGCGGAATACATCAAGGACAAGGATGCCAAGCCTGTCTTTGGCGTGATCGGTGTCAGCGGCGCGACCGTGGCCGACCCCGACAAGAGCGAGGTTGACATCAACCAGATCCAGGTAACGGAACTGAACTTTTCGGCTTTGGACCGGGAATCCCTCACTGACCTGTCGCTCCAGGTCGGCAAGATCATGCCGACCGGCACGATCACCGTGAAAGAAGATCGGATCACCGCGGGCCTAGCCGAATACAAGCGCATGGAGGATGTCCAGGGCCTGAGTTCGGAAGCACCGCCTATTTATGTCTCCACCGAGCCGTCCATTCTCGTGCAGACAGAAGGCACGCCGATCTTTGCGCCAGTCAAGGGTGATCAGGGGCTCAGCTTCGTGGTCAACAGCAACTGGGACATTCTGAAAATCGACGAGAGTGGCGAACTCTATCTGCGCGATGAAAAGTCCTGGATGAAAACCAAGGATGTCTCGGCAGGGTGGGAAGCGGTCGACAAACTGCCGGATCTGATCGGGTCTCTTCCGGATGACGATAACTGGAAGGAAACCCGGGAAGCGATCCCGGGGGAACCGTTTGCGGACAATACTCCGCCGAAGGTGATCTATTCAGACACACCGGCCGAAATGATCGTCTTTGACGGCGAGCCGGCTCTGGAACCGGTGGATGGCACCGATCTGGAATGGGCGTCCAACACCGAAAGCGACGTGTTCTTCCTGAAATCCACGTCTACCTGGTACATTCTGGTATCCGGCCGCTGGTTCAAGTCCACCTCGCTCGACGGGCCGTGGACCTTCACCACTCCGGACATGCCCTCCGATTTTCAGAACCTGCCGGAAGACGCGCCTTACTATTCGGTCCGTTCGTCCATTCCAGGCACTTCTGAAGCCTCGCAGGCACGGCTGAAAGCCAGCATTCCGACAACGGCTCGCGTTGAGGTCGGTTCCGTCAGTGCGGATGTCTCCTATGCCGGCGATCCGGAATTCGAGCAGATCGACGGCACGTCGATGTCCTATGCGGTCAATACCAGCGACCAGGTGATCCAGGTCGGTGCGAAATACTACGTGCTGCAGGACGGTGTCTGGTTTGTCGGAGACAGCCCGGAAGGACCGTTTACGGTTGCCACGGCGGTTCCTGACGAGATCTACACCATTCCGCCGTCTTCCCCGGTCTACAACACCACCTATGTGCGCATCTACGACAGCGAACCGGGAGCGGTCTGGTACGGCTACACGATGGGCTATCTGGCTGGGTTCCTGTCCTGGGGCGTCTTCGTTTACGGCACAGGCTATTATTATCGGCCCTGGTACCGTCCGGGACTGCGCCCGATCTACTTCCCGCGTCCGGTGAGCTACGGGATCGGTGCCTTCTACAATCCGGTCCGTGGCACTTTCGGACGCTATGGCTATGCCTATGGTCCGCTGCGCGGCATCGCCGGCGGTGGCATCTATAATCCGCGTACGGGCGGCTACATTCGCGGTGCCGCCATCAGTGGCCCCCGCGGCAGTGCAGGCTTCATCAGTGCCTATAATCCGCGAACCGGCAATCGTGTCGTGGTTGGCGGAGCCCGGGGCATTTACGGCTCCTGGGGCGGCAAGGTCGTAAGCGGGCCGGAATGGTCACGCACGCGCGATATTCAGGCTGGCGCCGTGCAGCGCTGGAAGCAGGACGGCAATCTGGGCCGTGTAGCGAACCTTGATCGCCGTGGAGATGTCTTTGCCGGCCGGGATGGTAGCGTCTATCGCCGCGATGGCGAGAAATGGCAGAAATTCGAGGGTGGCCGTTGGGGCGAAGTCGCTGCGCCCTCCCGCGAGGCAATTCAGGACCGCGTGGGTGACATTCGTGCCGGACTGGCCGGGGGAGCGATCGGCGCCGGTGCAGGGGCAGCCCTTGCCAACCGCCCCCTTGGCGACAAGATCCAGAACCGGCCGAACGTTCAGCGCCCGACCAACCTGCCTGCAGGCCAGCGCCCGAATATCGAGCGTCCCAATGTCCAACGCCCGAATGTGGAGCGCCCAAACGTCCAACGCCCGGCGCAACGGCCCAATGTTCAGCGCCCCAATGTGCAACGACCGAATATCCAGAAGCCGAATGTGCAGCGACCGGCGACCCGTCCCGCCACACGTCCGGCGGCACGACCCCAGGCGCCAGCACACCTGAGCAGGGACAACCGGGCGAGAACGGCAGGCAACCGGCAGGTCAATCGGCAGCGCAACGTTCAGCGTTCACGTCCTCAGGCACGCCCGCAACGTCATGGCGGCGGTGGCGGTGCGCGCAGGGGAGGTGGCGGACGCCGACGCTGAGCAAACCTAGATTGGAAGGTCGCGGGCATCCGCGATCGATTCCATGGTCATGTACGACGTGACCGTGTCCAGGTCGACCTTCTCGATCAGGCGCAGATACACCCGGTCGAAGGCATTCATGTCTTCGGCCACCACTTTCAGCATGTAGTCGTAATCTCCGGCAATCCGGTAGAAATCGATCACGTTCGGAATCGCCACCACTTCCCCCCTGAACCTTTCCAGCCACTCCTTGGAATGGTGCCGGGTTCGTATCATCACGAAGACTGTAAGGTTCAACCCGAGCTGCGCCGGGTCCAGCCGGATCGTATGTCCTTCAATCAATCCGCTGTCGTACAACGTTTTCAACCGGCGCCAGCAGGCGTTCTGGGAAAGACCGACCTTGTCGGCAAGGTCTCTTTGCGAAAGACGTGCGTCGCGTTGCAGGGCGCGCAGCAGCGCGCGATCAATATGATCGAATTTTTTCTCCATGTTCGATCACTTGACACGATCTGGAGTGTAAAACAATCGAATGAGGTGAAGATATCCCAATGAAAGGGGTCGTATGATCCGAAAAAGGCGTTTCGGAGCACAAGATGACCCAAATCCAAATAACAGGCACGGCACTCGATCATTTCATCGAAGAACTGAAATCTCCGGACCTGATTTCCCGCCTGCGCGCGGGATTGATCGGCGAGGGGGCAGCCATCTCAGGTCCGTTCGGCGAGCGCGAGCTGATCTATGCCGACTACGTCGCCTCCGGGCGGGCTCTGCGTCAGGTCGAGGAATTCGTTCTGGAAGAAATCCTGCCGGTCTACGCGAACAGCCACACCGAGGCTTCCTACTGCGGCAGTGCTATGACGAGGATGCGTGAGGCCGCGCGGTCTGAAATCGCCCGCATTTGCGGGGCCGACCAGGGCTACGCGACGGTCTTTTGCGGCTCGGGGGCAACCGCGGGCCTTAACCGGCTTGTACATCTTCTTGGTGTTTCGGCCGCCGCAGAGCGGGGCGAACAGCCACTCGTTGTGATCGGTCCCTATGAACATCACTCAGACATTCTGCCCTGGCGCGAAAGCGGAGCGGAGGTGATCGAGATAGACGAAGCGGAGACTGGTGGTCCTGATCTTGCCGAGCTAGAGGATGTCTTGCGCAAGGCAGGTGCCGGCCGGCTGATTGTTGGAGCGTTCTCGCTGATGTCCAACGTAACAGGCATCGTTACCGACGATGTGGCGGTCACACGCATTCTGAAGCGTTACGGCGCGCTCAGCGTCTGGGATTGCGCGGGTTCCGGCCCTTACCTGCCGGTTGATATGAAAGCCGGCACGGATGCCCGGAAGGATGCGGTTGTTGTCTCGCCGCACAAGTTCATCGGTGGTCCAGCCGCGTCAGGGGTCATGATCGTGCGCAAGGAAGCTGTCAGCAAGGCGACGCCGGTCTTTCCGGGCGGAGGAACGGTACGCTTCGTCTCGCCCTGGGCTCACGACTATTCAGACAATCTTTCAGCCCGTGAGGAAGCCGGAACACCGAACGTGATCGGCGATATTCGGGCAGCGCTCGCCTTTCTGGTCAAGGAAGCCATCGGGCAGCGGCTCATGGACGAGCGGAACGCCGCCTGGCGCGCCAAGGCGCTGGCCGTCTGGCGTGACAATCCGGCGATCGAGATCCTCGGAAACGACAATGCTCGTCACGCGCTTCCCGTGTTCTCGTTCCGTGTGAAGGATCTGGAACGCGGAGGCTATGTGCACCAACAGCTCGTCACCCGCATGCTGTCGGACATCTATGGCATCCAGGCTCGTGGTGGCTGCGCCTGTGCCGGGCCCTATGCCCATCGGTTGCTGGATATCGGTCCGGAACAGTCCGAAGCGTTGAGGGCCAGTATTCTTTCCGGTGAAGAACTGAAGAAACCCGGCTGGACACGGCTCAATTTTTCAGTGCTCATGACAGTAGACAAGGCGGACAGGATCATTGCCGCCGTCGAAGATCTGGCGCTGCATCCTTATCCGGCCGCGGATTACTACGCGTGCGATGAAACCACGGCCCGGTTCAAGGCCATGCAAGACGCTGCTTGAAGGACACCAAGTCGACATGTGCCGCTGGGCTGCCTGGAGCGGAGCTCCCAAATACCTGGAAGAAGTCATTTGCGATCCGGCGCATTCGCTGATCGACCAGAGCCGCAACGCGCTGTCCTGCAAGACATCGGTCAATGCCGACGGGTTCGGCGTTGCCTGGTACGGCGACCGGGACACCCCTTGTGTCTACAAGGACGTCCGGCCCGCCTGGTCGGATCCAAACCTGTTGCAGATCTCCAAGCACATCCGGTCTCGCCACTTCCTGGCACATGTGCGCGCCTCAACCGGAACGGCGACCACGCGGGACAACTGCCATCCTTTCACGTTCCAGCGCTGGACCTTCATGCATAACGGTCAGGTCGGCGGCTACGACAAGGTGAAGCGTCGCCTCGACAACATGATCCCGGACGACCTTTACCGCGACCGCATTGGCGGCACCGACAGCGAAAGCCTGTTTCTGGTCGCGCTCGCCTATGGACTCAATCTGCACCCGCGCGCGGCCATGGCGAGAGCTGTGTTCGAAGCAGAAGCCCTGTCCAAATACGCCGGAACGACGCCTCACATGCGTTTTGCTGCCGGCTGGTCGGATGGTGAAACGCTCTATGCCGCCCGCTATGCGTCGGACAACCTGGCGCCGACGCTCTATTACCGGGTGTATGACGACGGAGTGATGGTGGTGTCCGAACCGCTGGATGAAGCCCGCGGATGCTGGATGGAAGTGCCTCAGGGCCAGATGATCGAGGTCAGGGACGGCAAGGTGAACCAGGTTGCCTTCCTGAGTGATGAACAACTCGCCGACGCCTGAGGTTCCGGACTGACCTGCCAGGACTGACCTGCCAGAACTGAATTGCCAGATGAGACTGGGCAGCAGCCTCAGAGGCGGAAATTGCTAACGGCATAAGCTCATACTGGCGTTTCGATCCAGTGCCAGGCGATATCGATTTCATCCCGGTCGAAGTGTTTTTCCTGAATGCCGACCATCCGTGCAAACGTGGCGTCGATCGCAACGAGGGCGGCAAGCAACTTGCTGTCCGTAACGATGGCGATCTTGTTGAGATGCTGCATGTTGGCAAGCACCCACCGGATGTCCGTCTTGGCAGCCTCGAAGGAAACGCCGACATGATCGCCAAGAACGACCAGAACGCTGATCTTGCCCTGATCTTCAATCATCTCCTCGGCCTTGGCGATCAGGTTCTTTTCCTGATCAATATCGATTTTTCCGGAAATCTCGACACCGAGAACGGCACCCTGGCTGCGGGGCAGAATGGTGTACATGCTGGTTCCTCCGGCAGTGACTGAACGGCACAACCAGAAGGGTAAACCCAAACACGAAAAATAAGAACCTGCATGACCTTTTTTGCTGACCGCCCGGCAAGGCACCAGGCACCCTTGAGCGGCAAAGTCGATTGTGCAATCAGGCGATTTCCCGTCCGGCGTCCGTCATCATGGCGCGGGTCATCTCGTCGACTTCGTCCCGCAACTGACGCGTGAGGGCACTGCAATCGGTGCGATCACGGCCGTAACCCAGGTTGAACTCATAAAATGGAGGTGCTTGCCTTGGCATCAGAACGTGCTGAAGCATGGTCTCCAGCTTGTCGAACGCCTTGGCAAGTCGGGCTTCAGCGGTTCGTGCCGCTGCATACTCATCCCAGAGCGAGAGCAGCTCGCCAGCCACGTCACCCGGCAGCGGTTTGCACAAGGTCAGGAAGTCCCGCCTCTCGCGTTCCTGCCGGTCGTCGCCCAGCGTCTGGAGCGGAGCGGGGACATCTCCGGAGATGGCTTCGCCCAGGTCATGCACAAGCGTCAGCTTCAGGAGTTTGAGCAAGTCGATTTCTTTCAGCTCTGGTTCGAACAACAGAACCATCAAGGCCAGTCGCCAGCTATGTTCGGCAGTGCTCTCCGGCCTGCCGCCGGTTGTCGTTCCCGAGCGAAGCGTGTCCTTCAGCTGCTCTGCAGCCTGAAGGAAGTCCAGCAGGCCCGTCAGTCTGGTGTGGGAAATTTCAGGAAGATCGAGGGAAGGGGGCGTCTTTGTCATGGTAGCCAGATTATTGCGGGCCACCGCGCCAGGCGAGTTACCGCATAATTTATGCGGCATCCTGTTCTTCACGGACCAGCCGCGCAAACCGTCCGTCTGACAGCGGCAGGCGCGAAATCCGGATGGTGCTCTCCGGGATGGTCATTTCCGGGAAATCAACGTGTTCCGTTCGGTAGACAATGTCAGGAGCATCCGGCTCGAACCAGCCAAAGTCGGTCAGTCTGTGCTCTGTTGCCCGAATGCCTTCGGACGCAAAACGCCACAGGGGCCGGTTCAGAAAATCGTTCACCGGCGCGCGCCATTCGCAGGCACGCGGAACGGACATGGCCAGCAGCCTGTGTGTGAGGTCGCAGACCAGATGCACGGGAACCGCGGACCGGGAGACAAGATCAAGCAGGGCCTTGTCGGCGGCGCTCTCCGGACGTGCCCTCAGCAGACGGGTGATCTTCGCCCTGTCGCTGTCATCCGGCTGCGACTTGCCGCTCTCCCAGCGCGATATCCTCGTCTGCGAGACGCCGAGTTCATGTGCCAGGGCTTCCTGCTTGACCCGGTTCAGTACGCGCCAGCGCCGCAGCGACGGACCAAGACTGGTTTCAAGAACGGCGGTTTCTGTTTGCATTGTGCAAGTGTAACGCGTCCCGGGAATTTTGTGCAGCGGGAAAAGAGGGCACGGCTCACCTGAGCAGGTGTCCGCGCCACCTGTGGGATCAGCGGTACTTCTCGATGAACGCGTCGATCGACAACTTGCGAAAATCGGGCAGCCGTTGCTTCAGCTCTTCATGGGACCAGTCCCACCAGGAGATATCGATCAGCGCCTGTTCCTGCTGTTCGGTGAAACGCCGTTTGATTTCCCTGGCGGCCACACCGCCAACTACGGTGTAGGGGGCGACATCCTTGGAGACGACTGCCCCGGCTGCAACAATAGCTCCGGTGCCGATCGAGACGCCGGCAAGCACCGTGACATTGTGGCCGATCCACACATCATGGCCAATGGTGACCCAGTCGTCCTTGCGCCACTGGAAGAAATCCGCGTCGTCTTCGCCAAGGTCATAGGCAGCAGCGCGGTAGGTGAAGTGGTGCTGGGAGGCGCGCCAGGTTGCGTGGTTTCCCGGATTGATGCGGACGCGACGGGCGATGGAACAGAACTTGCCGATAGTCGACCAGACGACATCGCCTTCCTGCACGATATAGGAATAGTCCCCCATGCTGCTTTCGCGCATTTCCGTGCGTGCGCCAACCTCGGTCCAGATGCCGAGATCACAATTCAGCACCCTGGCCTCCGGGTGAATGTTTGGGGCTTCGGTCAGGGAAGGCTTCTGGGTCGGGGCGGACATGGATGCTCCATATAGCGTTGGAAGGAGTGCGGAAACGGTTTGTAGCCGTGTTGCTGGCACCGGTCGTGACGCTTTGATGACACTGGCGTGACTCCCGTCACTTTTTTTGCATGCATCCACAGCGGTGAAAACGGCATTTGGCGGGTAGAAGCCTTGTATTTGAGCACTGATTTCCGAGTGAATTTCAGCCAGGCATGTGTGACGCCGAGGGGGCCCGGAAAGCGCTGAGAGCGCTGCGGAATTCCCGCCGGAGATGGTTGTTCTGCCAATGCTTCAGGCAGGGATGTCATTGATTTGTCATAAAATTTTGGGCTCCCCGACAAAGGAATGTCATTTTTCTGTAATGGTCCGGTGGCTCTTGTCGCGCAGCACGACGAACACAACGGACAGGGCTGGCGCGTGATTCAATTTCAGGAAGTCACCAAGACCTTCGGGTCTCGGACCGCGGTCAACAAAGTAAGTTTTAATATCGAAAAACCGCAGATGGTCGGGATCATCGGTCGGTCCGGTGCCGGCAAGTCAACCTTGCTGCGCATGATCAACCGGCTGACCCCCGCCAGCGCCGGACAGATCCTGTTCGATGGCCGGGACATTCTCAGCCTGAAAGGCGGCATGATGCGCCGCTGGCAGCGCGACTGCGCCATGGTGTTCCAGCAGTTCAACCTGGTGCCGCGCCTGGATGTTGTCACCAACGTCATGTTGGGGCGCCTCAACGGTCACGGCACCTTGAAGAGCCTCTTCAACATCTTCAGCCAGGAAGACGTCAATTCCGCGCTTGGTGCGCTCGACAGACTGGGCATTGCCCAGGAAGCCACCAAGAGGGCCGAGGAGTTGTCCGGTGGTCAGCAGCAGCGTGTTGCGATTGCCCGCGCTCTTATGCAGGACCCGCACATGATCCTGGCGGACGAGCCGATTGCCTCGCTCGATCCGATGAATGCCAAGATCGTCATGGATGCGCTGCGTGAAATTCACGAGCGCGACAACAAGATCGTCATCTGCAACCTGCACACGCTCGACACCGCCCGGACCTATTGCGACCGGGTGATAGGCATGCGCGACGGTTTCCTCGTGTTCGACGGGGCGCCGGAAGCGCTGACCACGGCTGTCGCACGCGAAATCTACGGTGCCGATGAGAGCTTTAACGAGGCGGCGACATCCACCGCCATCGATGCCGGCCAGTCCGGTTCCAGAGAATCCGCCGGTGCGATGACCCCGGCGGCAGCAGCGGTCTGATCCGGCTGCGCACCCGCTTAACGTCATCAAAATTGAGAACTCTCGGGGAGTGTCCCAAATGAAACTCGTTGCTAAAGTTGCTGCGCTTGCTGCCGTCAGCATGATCGCTCTGAACGCTTCTGTTGCCGGTGCAGCGGAAATCACGGAATTCCGTATCGGCCTGCTCGGCGGCGAAAATGCTTCCGACCGTCTGCGTGCCAACGAATGCCTGCGCGAAAAGACCGAGGAACTGCTCGGCGTTCCGACAAAGCTGTTTGCTCCGGCAGACTACAACGGCGTTATCGAAGGCCTGCTCGGCGGTAACCTCGACATGGCCTGGCTCGGTGCTTCCGGCTACGCAAAAGTCTTCCTGACCGACCCGGAAGCCGTTGAGCCGGTTCTGGTCAAGGTCAACAACGACGGCAGCTACGGCTACTACTCCATCGGTTTTGCCCGCGTCGACAGCGAGATCAACTCCCTGGAAGACATGAAGGGCAAGACTTTCGGCTTCGGTGACCCGAACTCCACGTCCGGTTACCTGATCCCGTCCATCGAAATCCCGAAACTCGGCTACTCCATGAAACCGGGTGAGTATTTCTCCGACGTTGTCTTCACCGGTGGTCACGAGCAGACCATCGTTGCCGTATTCAACGGCGACATCGCCGGCGGCGTGACCTGGGCTGACGGTCTTGGCGAATGGGAAGACGGCTACAATTCCGGCGCTCTGCGCAAGGCAACCGATGCGGGTCTGGTCGATATGACCGAGATCAAGGAAATCTGGCGTTCGCCGGTGATCCCGGAAGGCCCGGTTGTCCTGTCCAAGAAGCTGCCGGACGACATCAAGGCAAAGATGACCGAGCTGATGGCAAACCTCGTCAAGGAAGACAAGGAATGTGGCTACGGCGTGATGGCCGGTGAAGCACGCGGCTTCGAACCGATCACCCATGCGGCTTACGAATCCATCGTCGCTGCCCGTAAGGCAAAGAGCGAGTAATCGGAATTTCCGATCTCCGCGCGGGCCGGTCTCCGGCCCGCGTTTTCTCAAGTATCGGCCAGCGGAACCGACTTTCCGCCAGAAGTGGCTCCACAGGGCCAGGATCGCCAGGTTTCGAAGGGTTGATCCAGCTAAGCCGCCCCGCTTCGGATGAAGTGAGCATCAAGTAAAGGTCCCAAACAATGGCTGTTGCCGCACTCGAGCAGGAAATCCTGTCCATGCGCAAACGCCGCCAGCTCTATTCATTGATAGGGTTGCTGCTGGTCGTAGCGGTTCTGGTCTCCGGTTATTCGAAATCCAATTCGATGAATTCCGGCGGATTTCTTCAGGGTCTTTCCAAGTTCTTCGACTATCCGGGCGAGATCGTCGTTGAGGCCTTTGAAGCCGGCCCGGCCTTTTTCTCGCTGATGCTGCAGTTCGTTCCGGCCATGCTGGAAACCTTGAACATTGCCGCGGTTGCGACCCTTCTGGGCGGCGCGATGGCAGTGGTGCTGGCCATGGCCTCCACACGCAATGTCGACAGCTGGGGACCGTTGATCCCGGTGGTTCGCCGCATCATGGACATCACACGTGCCTTCCCCGAACTGATCATTGCGCTGTTCCTGATCTTCGTACTCGGCTCCAGCCCTGTACCAGCCATGATCGCTGTTGCGTTTCATACCGCAGGTGCGCTCGGCAAACTCTTTTCCGAAGTGAACGAGAACATCGACCGCAAGCCCATCGAGGGCCTGTCGGCCTGTGGGGCCAGCTGGCTGCAACGCATCCGGTTTGCGGTGCTGCCCCAGGTGGCGCCGAACTATCTCAGCTATTTCCTGCTGCGCCTTGAAATCAATGTGCGTGCTTCTGCCATTCTCGGCTTCGTTGGCGCTGGCGGCATCGGCCAGGAACTTCGCCGCACGATCGGCTGGGGCAAGGGTGCAGGCGATGAAACCGCCGCTATCTTCGTCCTTCTGTTCATAACCATCATGGCCATCGACCAACTGTCGTCCTATCTGCGCGGCAAGCTGGTCGGGTCCGGCCGGGCGCATTGAGGGGAAATCTCATGACCGTCGATACGCTCGAAACACCCGTCACCCAGGCTCTGGTCTGGAACCAGGTCCGCCGGCGCGCATGGCTCACTGTCGTCGTACCGCTCGCGATCTTCACCTACCTCGTTTACACGTGGTTCGCCTTCGGGGTGCCGGAACTGCTCTCTCGTGCCCAGCCGGAACGGGCGGTGATCCTGGCAACGGATAGCGTCGCCTACAAAGTTCACGTCACAAAGAGCTTCCGGGACAACGAGTTCGAAGTTGCGATCGAAGGCGAGCGCACCGCTACCTACGACAACGCCAAGGTGCCCGACTGGGTGCAGCTTAGCGGCGAAAATGGTGTGGTTGACCTTGGCGATGGCTACAAGGTCGAGATCGATGGCAGGACAGCCCTGTTCACCATCCCGGGCTATGGCGTGGTGGAGGGCACCGCGACTGCCGATGGTGTCGAAACGGTTCTGCCGGCAGGGCCGGCACCGGACTGGATCAAGATCGACCCGCGCAAGCTCGATGTGCGCCCGACCCTTGATCGGCGCCTTCAGGTCACCAAGACGAAGATCGAGGTTCACAACTATTTCGGCGGTTGGGAGAACTTCTGGTTTCCGTTCCGCTCACCACTTTACGGCATGTCCTTCAGCCAGCTTTATGCGTTGGCGTTGAGCTCGGACCGAATGGATCCGGAAACGTCGAACATCTGGTTCATCGTGAACGAGTTTCTGGAAAACCCTGACTGGCAGCACGGCAAGGTTCTTACCGCCTTGTTCGAAACCATCATGATGGCCGTTCTCGGCACTCTCACGGCCGCATTCTTCGGATTGCCGCTGGCGTTTCTTGCAGCTCGCAACTTCACGCCGTCGAAGCTGCTTCGGTTCGGAACACGCCGCCTCTTCGACTTCCTGCGTGGCATCGACATGCTGATCTGGTCGCTGATCTTCATTCGCGCCTTCGGTCTCGGGCCGCTGACAGGAGCTCTGGCAATAGCCTTCACCGATACCGGTTCGCTCGGCAAACTGTTTTCCGAAGCGCTGGAGAACATCGACAACAAGCAGGTCGAGGGCGTGAGGGCGACCGGCGCCAATCAGATCCAGCGGTATCGCTACGGTGTGATCCCGCAGATCCTGCCGGTCTTCGTGTCCCAGGTCCTCTACTACCTGGAATCGAACACCCGGTCAGCCACGGTCATCGGTGCTCTCGGGGCAGGGGGGATCGGTCTCTTGCTGGTCGAAACCATGAAGACCTCGCGTGATTGGGAAAACACCAGCTACATCATCATCCTGACAATCATTGTCGTGATCCTGATGGATCAGACCTCAGGCTGGCTGCGCCGGAAGCTGATTGAAGGCAAATAGGTCCGTCTGACCTGAAAGTGATAAACCCGGCGCGGTAACGGCGCCGGGTTTATCTTGATAACTGCAGGTACCCCCTTTTTGCCGCATTTATGTCGCGCTAGCGTGTCAGCGTTCGGAAATTGCTTCGAAGCTGCGGAGGGGGCTGTGCGCCAGGGCATGCGAAATCATCTTGTGAATGTTGCGTTCGGAACCGGTCTGTCCATGATGGCTATGACAGGATCGGCCTTTGCGATCGAAAGCTGTGTTGCATCCCTGAAGAAACAGGCTGTTGCCGCAGGCGTCCGACCGGACATCGCCGAGCGCATGCTGTCAGGTGCAACCTTTGACGAGAAGGTCATCCGGTTCTCGACGTCCCAGCCCGAGCACAAGACCGAAATCTGGGATTACATGGCCTTTCTGGTCGACGCGCAGCGGATCCAGGACGGCAAGGCAAACCTGAAAAAACACAACAGCACACTCACCTCCATCGAAAAGCGGTACGGTGTCGACCGGCACGTGGTTCTGGCGGTCTGGGGCATCGAGAGTGACTACGGCAACTTCCGCGGCGATTTCTACACCCCACATGCTCTGGCCAATCTGGTTTGCGCCGGCAAACGGCGCCAGAAATACTTCCAGGGCGAACTGATCAAGACCATGCAGATTGCTTCACGAGGGGATGTGCCGGCCAAAGACTTCGTCGGCTCCTGGGCAGGGGCTTTCGGGCAAACCCAGTTCATGCCGAGCACCTACAACAGTCTTGCGGTCGACTTTGACGGCGACGGCCGCAAGGATCTGGTGAATTCCGTCCCCGATGCCCTGGCTTCAACGGCAAACTTTCTGAAAAATGCCGGATGGAGCAACAGCCGGCCCTGGGGATACGAGGTCAAGGCACCGAAGAGTTACAGTGGGCCGTCGGGTCTGAAGAACTATTCGTCCCTGTCGACCTGGGCCAAACGAGGCTTCACCAAAATCGACGGCGGCGGTCTTTCCGGTAATCTGGATGCAGCGCTGATCCAGCCGGCAGGAGCGGGGGGGCCTTCCTTCCTGGTGACCCGCAACTTCCGGGCCCTGCGTTCCTACAACGCATCAACGTCCTATGGTCTGGCGATCGCCCTTTTGTCGGAACTCGTATCAGGCGGCGACCCGTTCAAGACACCCTGGCCGACCGACAACCCCGGTCTTTCCCGTGCTCAGCGTGTGGAGCTGCAGAAACTCCTCAACCGCAACGGCTTCAACGTCGGTGAACCTGACGGGAAGGTCGGCCCGGCCACACGTGAAGGCATCCGCAAGGCCGAGGCACGCCACGGCCTCCCGGTAACAGGACGTCCGTCCTGGAATGTTTACTCGGTGCTGGGGGGGAAATAGCCCACGGGCAACCGGCTGAAATAGGGTGAACCCTGCTTGACTGGTGCCGCTCAGGAAGCGTTCTGGGGAATGGAAAGCGGCACACTGGAATGAAGGCAGCTTCTGTTCCGGCCCGTTTTCTTGGCTTGGTACATGGCCTCGTCCGCGGTCCTGAGAAGCTCATATTCGAGGTCCGGGCCGTTCGCCTGAACCGAGACCCCGACACTTGCGCCGACTGTCCTGTCCACCGCCCCTTTGATCGGGATCGGCAGGTTGATGTC
Source organism: Labrenzia sp. THAF191a (assembly GCF_009363335.1). GTDB lineage: Bacteria > Pseudomonadota > Alphaproteobacteria > Rhizobiales > Stappiaceae > Roseibium > Roseibium algicola. Next base: position 5,294,136 of record NZ_CP045333.1, on the reverse strand, counting down.
GTAAACGATCCTGTCTGCCAGGGCAGATAGACTGTCCGCGTCAGTGCGCCGTGTTGACAGGATCAGGAATTCGTCGCCGCCCATCCGGATGATCGTCTCATCTTGTTGCAGCAGATCCGACAACCGTTCCGCCACTGCCTTGATGACCTGATCACCGACTGAATGGCCATGGTGATCGTTGACGGTCTTGAACCGGTCCAGATCGATCAGAATGGCGGCAACTTTGACGCCGTGGCCCACGCTGAGCCGGGTCGTTTCGAAGAATTTCGACATCATGCGCCGATTGCCGACACCTGTCAGCGCGTCGTGCAGAGCGTTGAATTCGATCTGGGCGTTGAGTTCAAGAAGGCTCGTGTTTGCCTCCTGCAGTTCCGTGTTCAAGGTTTCGGTTCTGGTACGCAATTCCCTCTCGTAATCAGCCTTGCTGTGTGCAAGCCGGAATTCCAGCCGGTTCCGGAAATCGTTGCTCTGGCGTTCCGTTTCCTCGGTGAACATCTTCTTTTGAAGTTTCACATAGGCCTTCAAATAGTCGAGCGCACTGCGGTGCTCTTCCAGGGCTTCGTGGGTCTGGGAGAGCTTGAGGTAGAAGTTCCGCGTCCAGTGGTGGTAGTCGGCACCGGCAGCATTCAGCAGGCCGTTTTCCAGTTCGCCGCGCGCTTCGTCATAGCGCTTCTCTTCGAAAAGGCTCAATCCGAGCACGTAGTAAAGGTGGCAGGCAACCCGGTGATCCTGGCTGAACTGTGCCGCTGCCAGGCCCTTGGCGGCGCAGGTGCGCGTCTCCTTCAATGCGCCGGTTTCCACCAGCGCCGCTCCCAGCACTTCATAGGCGTAAGGCAGGTTCACGGCGTTGCGATGCTCCAGGGCATCTTCCAGGCACGCCTTTGCCGCTTCGACGGCTGCCTCGGGACTGCCACACCGCAATTCGGTGCGCGATAGGGTTTGCAGGATGTGTGAACGCTCGTAAACAAGGCCCAGCCGATCGGCGATGTCCATAGCTTCCTGAAGCTTGGACTGAGCCTTTTCGTAGTCATGATAATAGGCGCACATGTTGGCGAGCACGGTCAGCGGCTCGATACCGGCGCGTCCGTGAGTTGCCGCTCCGAGGATCTCCAGGCTTTCTCCCAGAATGGCATCGGCCTGGCTGAGTTCACCGAGGCTGTAGACGCAAACCGACTTGATGACCAGAAGCTCGGACCAGCCTTCCGGATCCTGCCTGGGATCCATCATCGAGAAGGCCTTGTCGGCAAGCTTTGCCGCCGCATCGAAATGACCGGACCAACGCTCCAGCCATGCAAGATTGAACTGAAGGGGACGGTTGCCGGGGTCCGGTTCCGGCTGCCGTTTCAGCGCGTCATACAAAAGGCGTTTGCAGAACGCCGGATTGCGCCATCGCAAGGCCCAGCTTCGCTCTTGCAGTTCCTTCAGGTGCGCCTCCCTTGACGGCAGTTTTTAAAAAATACCACTGGTGATCATAGCCATAATTCCGGAAACGCAACGTAAATTCATTTGGATAAGACATAGATTTGTTGCGTTGCGAAAAACATCAGCGCAATATATTGGCGAAATTCTGGAGGTTTAGGCATGTCCGGGCGGATTCTGACGGTTGCACAGCAAAAAGGCGGGTCGGGGAAGACAACCCTTGCGGCCCATCTTGCCGTTGCGCTTGCCAAAAAGTCCGGCGAACCGGTGGCAATCCTCGACGTGGATCCGCAAGGCTCTTTGGGGACCTGGTTCGAGGCACGCGAAGACAACTTTGGCGAAGACAATACCGGTCTTGAATTTCGCACCGCGTCAGGCTGGGGCGCAAGGCGTGAGGCGCGTTCGCTCGCAAAGTCCCATGGTTACGTTGTCATCGATACACCGCCCAAGACTGACAGTGATGCCAAGCCGGCAATCGACGCCGCTGACTTCGTGATCGTTCCGATCCAGCCGACGCCGGTCGATCTCTGGGCAACCTCGCAGACGATCGAGATGGCTGCGCGTGAAGATACACCCGCACTTCTGGTGCTCAACCGCGTGCCGCCCCGCGCGTCCCTGACAGGTGAGATGGCGGACGCCATTGCCGCTTCGGGATATGACGCGCTCAATGCCCGCCTGGGCAACCGGACCGTCTTTGCCTCTGCAATGGGCAGAGGCCGCGCCGTGACCGAGGACGCACCATCCAGCAAGGCGGCCCAGGAAGTTGCGCTGCTGATCGAGGAACTGGTCAGCAGGATCGGCTGAGCTCTCAGACCGTCTCGTCTGGATTTGTGCGACCACGCCCTTGTGTCAGGAGAGTTCACTCTAAAAACTATTTTGCCTTGTCCTTGTCACGATCCAGTGACTTGATAGGGGAAATTATAGGCCCCGGAGGATTGGCCATGTTCGTTTTTTCGTTTGTTTCCCAAAAGCTTTCCCTCAATTTCAAGCATCGTTTCAAGAAGGTTGCCAAAAGCACGCTGCTTCTTGTGGCAAGCGCCGGTTTCGCCGGTGTCATGGCCACCGCAGCAGTCGCGCAGGACCGGCGTATTGTCACCATCGATGATGCGGATTTCTTCGGTGGTGACTATCGCACCGTGAAAGACGTGGATCTGGACGGGTGCAAATCCGTCTGCCTCAGCGACAATCAGTGCCGCGCCTTCACCTTCAACACCTCTGCGGGCTGGTGTTTTCTGAAGACCGACTATGGCGAACTGCAGAGTTTTGCCGGTGCGATCGCCGGACGGGTCGTTGAAGTCAAGGCGCCACGCGCCGACCAGAGCGCAGACCGAAAGGCAGAGCTGGTTTTTATTCCCAAATCCCAGCTGGAAAGCGCACAGACCTATTCCCTCAGCATTGCAAATTCGGTGCGCCCGAACGGGCAGACTGCGGATCAGCTGCGACGGAACGGTCAGGACGCACTCGGCGAGCGTAACGGTGCACTGGCAGAAGCCGACTTCCTGCAGCTGATCAAGCTGGAACCGGGTGAATTTGATGCCTGGACCCAGCTTACCACCGCCCTGCTGCTGCAGGATCCAGACAACTGGCAGGACAGGGAAACCAAGCGCAAGAACGCGATATCAGCCTCGATCAATGCCTATCTGCGGTCGGTCAGCGCACCTGAGCGCGCCTTGGCACTTGAACTTGTGGGCCGCGCGATGACCCGCAGCAGCGAATACAAGACCGCGATCAAGGCCTTGCGGGCATCGTTGGCGGTCGAGGAAAATTCCAGCGTCCGTCGGCAATACGCGGATCTGGTTGCCGAGCACGGCTTCCGGATCGTTGATCACGAAGTCGATTCCGACAGCGCGTCGCCACGGATCTGTCTGGTCTTCTCGCAAAAACTGCCGCTTGGCGAAGACATGAGCCCTTATGTCAGCGTAAGCGGCGAGGGTACTTTCGCGATTGAGGCGGAAGGCAGCCAAATCTGTGCGGATGGTCTCAAGCATGGCGGTCGCTATCAGATCACCGCACGCAGCGGCTTGCCGGCAGCCGATGGCGAGAAGCTGGAAAAGACCGCCGACCTGACTGTCTATGTGAAGGACCGGTCTCCTTCCGTCAGCTTTTTGAGCCGTTCCTACGTTCTTCCTGCTGGTGGCGACCCCACCATTCCGATCGTTTCCGTGAACACCTCCGAAGTCGAGACCTCGATCTACCGCATCGGCAACCGCTCCATCGCCGACATTCTGCGTGACAACCGCTTCCTGCGGCAGCTCGACAGTTGGCGGGCAGACCAGATCGAGGACGAACTGGGTCAGAAGGTCTGGTCCGGAATCGTCGAGACCGGCAACGACCTGAACCAGGACATCACGACCGCCATACCGATTTCGGAAACCGGCATCGAGCTGAAACCGGGCGTCTATGCCATGACCGCACGGTCCAAGCTCGATCAGAAGAACCGCTGGGGCACGCTGGCAACGCAATGGTTCCTGGTGTCCGATCTGGGCCTGACGGCCCTTTCAGGCGATAACGGCATTGCTGCCAATATGCGGTCTCTCACAAGTGCAGAGGCACTGGAGGGCGTGACCGTACGCCTGTTGGCCGTCAACAACGACATTCTCGGTGAAGCTGTCAGTAACGCGGAAGGCTTTGCGGAATTTGCCGTCGGCCTTACCCGCGGCAGAGGCGGTCAGGCCCCCGGTATCCTCGTGGCTGAAACGTCCGAGGGCGACTATTCCTTCCTCGACCTGCGCAAACCGGCGTTCGATCTGTCCGACCGGGGTGTCGAAGGACGTGCAGCACCGGGACCGCTAGACGTTTTTGCCTGGACCGATCGTGGTATCTACAAGGCTGGCGAAACCGTTCACGCACAGGCTCTGCTGCGCAATGCAAGCGCAACCGCTCAGGAAGACTTTCCGCTCACCTTCATCTTCAATCGGCCTGACGGTGTGGAGCACGCCCGCTTTACCGTGAACGACGGCGGGCTTGGTGGCCACCTTCAGGATGTGACGCTGGCGGCGTCGGCTCAGCAGGGTATCTGGTCCTGGCAGGTTTTCGCCGATCCGAAGGGCAGGGCGCTCACCGAGCAGACCTTCCTGGTGGAAGATTATCAGCCCGAGCGAGTCGATTTCGAACTTGAAACAGATGCAAAGACCTTCAACCGTACCGGGCCGACAGCGGTATCGCTGGACGCCAAGTATCTCTATGGCTCGCCGGCCAGCGGCCAGACGCTGGAAGGTGATGTCATCGTGCGGCCCATCCGCACGCTTGAAGCCCACCCGGGCTATCAGTTCGGCATTGCCGATGCGGATGCCTATACACAGCGCGGCTCCCTGTCGTCGGGCCTGAAGACCGATGATGATGGCAAGCTTACCTTCGACGTCTTCATGCCCGAACTTCCCGAGACGACCATGCTTTATACAGGCGAGCTGATCGCACGCCTGGTGGAGGCGGGCGGCCGCTACGTTGAACGGGATATGGACCTGCCTGTTGCCATCGACGGACCACGCATTGGCGTGAAACCCGCCTTCGACGGCGGTGTCGATGAAGGCGGTCCGGCAGATTTCTCCGTAATCGTCATCGATGAAGACGGCAAGGAAGTCGACGGAACGGACATCGGCTGGACCCTGTCCAAGGTCGATCGCCGGTATCAATGGTACCGCTATGACGGCAACTGGTCCTATGAGCCGATCACCACCACCCGCCGTGTTGCCACCGGCACCGTGCAGGTGACCGCCGGACAGCCGGCACAGCTTTCCCTTCCGGTCGAATGGGGTGAGTACCGTCTCGACGTTGAAGGCAGCGGAACGCTGCAGACCTCGACGCGCGTCACCTTCAATGCCGGCTGGTATTCTGCCGATGCCTCGTCCGATACGCCTGATTATCTGGACGTTGGCCTCGACAAGACCAGCTACCGGCCCGGCGACACCGCCAAGCTGCGCCTCAAGCCGCAGATGGCCGGTATTGCTGTGGTCAATGTTGTTTCCGGCGGATTGCTGGCCAGCAAGACCGTTGAAGTGACTGCCGAGGAAACCGAGGTCGAGATTCCTGTCAGCGACGATTGGGGGGCAGGGGCCTACATCACGGCCAGCCTCTACCGACCGATGGACCTGGACCAGAAGCGAATGCCGTCACGGGCAGTCGGTCTGTCCTGGCTGCAGGTCGACCCGGGGGACCGGGCGCTTGACGTGCAGTTGTCTGCACCTGACCGGATTCTGCCCGAGACGACACTGGACGTTCCGGTAAAACTCGCGAACCTGAAAGCGGGAGACCAGGCGTATTTGACGATTGCCGCGGTTGACGTTGGCATTTTGAACCTGACCGGCTTCAAGACACCGGATCCGGAGAAATGGTACTTCGGCCAGCGTCGTCTCGGCACCGATTTCCGTGATCTTTACGGCCAGTTGATCGACCGGATGGCTGGAACCCGCGGGCGTGTCCGTTCCGGAGGAGATGCCGCAGGCATGCGGCTCGATGCACCTCCGCCGGATGAAGAACCGCTTGCCCTGTTCTCGGGACTTGTAACCGTGGACGATAATGGCGAAGCAACCGTCTCCTTCGATATCCCGGCCTTCAACGGCGCCGTCAAACTGATGGCGGTTGCCTGGACAAGGGATGGCGTCGGTCATGCCGACCAGGAAGTGGAAGTGCGTTCACCAGTCGTGATGACGGCAAGCGCACCCGCCTTCCTTGCACCGGGAGACCAGTCGCGAATTTCGCTGGAAATCGACAACGTCGATGGCCCTTCGGGTTCTTATGCGCTCGAAGTCTCGGTCGCTGACGGCCTTCGGCTGGAAGGTGGCAGCACGGATCAGTCGCGTACGCTGGATCTGGAAAACGGCAAGAAAGCCCTGGTGCTGCTTTCTGTTTCGGCAGAAGACATGCTGACGAAGTCGGAAGTCGTGGCGTCGCTGACCGGGCCGCAGGGCGAAGTTTTCGTCAAGCGTTTCAGCCTCGAGGTTGAAGATACCCAGCCTGAAGTTGTCCGTCAGTCCAGCTTGTCGCTGGCATCCGGAGACAGCCTCTCGCTGGATGCGGACACCTTCGACGGCCTGCGGGCGGATACGGTTGACATCACCCTGTCTGCCGGTGGTGCTGCAAGCATCGATGTCGCCGGCCTGCTGGCGGCACTTGACCGCTATCCGTATGGCTGCACCGAGCAGACGACCAGTCGTGCCCTGCCGCTGCTTTATCTCAGCGAAGTTGCCGAGGCCGCGGGGCTTGGCGGCGATAGCGCCATTCGGGAACGGGTGGTCAAGGCCATTGCCAAGATCCTGTCGAACCAGTCCTCTTCCGGCGATTTCGGTCTCTGGAACAGCTATGGCGGCGGTGATACCTGGTTGGATGCCTATGTCACCGACTTCCTGACCCGTGCACGCGAAAAGGGATATCTGGTGCCCGATCTTGCGTTCACTTCGGCACTGGACAATCTGGAAAACAGGTTGGCCTATTCCTCCGACTTCCAGGATGGCGGCGAAGACATCGCCTATGCGCTCTACGTGCTGGCCCGCAACGGCCGCGCCTCCATGGGCGATCTTCGCTATTACCTGGATGCCAAGCTGCAGAACTTCGCAACACCGCTTGCCAAGGCACAGGTTGCCGCCGGGCTTGCCCTTTATGGCGAGCGTGACCGGGCGGCCACCGGTTTCCGGGCGGCTCTTGCCGCTCTGCCGAAGGAGGCTCCGAAGTACTATCGCGACGACTACGGCTCCGTCCTGCGCGACAGCGCGGGCGTGACGGACTATGTCGTTTCGGCGTCCATGGAAGACAGTCTGAAGACGGAAGCCATCGACTTCCTGAAAACGGCCCAGGCCAACAAGCCATACCGGTCGACACAGGATATGGCCTGGATGCTCCTGGCAGCGAATGCGCTCAACGAATCCGCGCAAGACGCCCGGATCACCGTTCGTGGTGAAGTAACGCCCGGACGGTTGGCCTGGTCGCTGGGCGGCCGCGAGGTTGCCGACTTCCCGGTGGAGGTGAAGAACAACGGTGACGCTGGAACGGAGCTTCTTGTCTCCGTGGCCGGCCAGCCACTGGTTCCCGAGCCCGCAGGTGGCAAGGACTATGCGGTTGAACGCACGGTCTACGACCTTGATGGCAATCCGATCGATCCGGCTGCTGTTCCGGTCAACACCCGGCTTGCTGTGGTCGTCACAGTACGGGCCCTGACGGATCATCCAGGTCGGTTGATGGTCGTTGACCGCCTGCCTGCCGGCCTGGTGATCGACAATCCGCGGCTTGTGCGTTCCGGCGATATCGGTGGCCTGTCGTTCCTCGATACGGTTGATCAGCCGGAACATTCGGCGTTCTACAGGGACCGGTTCGAAGTGGCCGTGGACCAGACCCGTTGGAGCAGCAAGGAACTGACCTTTGCCTATCTTGCAAGGGCTGCAACCCCGGGCGACTATTCGCACCCGTCGGCGTCGGTAGAGGATATGTACCGTCCGGATCGTCGCGCCATCACGGCAACCGGCAGGTTGGTTGTTCTCGGCCCGACACGATAAGGCCGTACCATGAAAACGTTGGCGCGGCGGAATTGGCTCATGATCCGGCGGTGGTTCGCTGCCGCCGGTCTTGGTGCCGCCGCGCTGTCTGTTTGCCTGATTACAAAGGTCGGGCACGACTATGCGTCGCTGTCCGCACCGCCCCGTGTCGGCGACCTGCCTCTGTCGGTTGTCGTTCTGGACCGGAACGACCGCCTTTTGCGGGCTTTCACCAGCCAGGACGACAAGTGGCGCTTGCCGGTGGAACTGGCGGAAATCGATCCGCTTTACTTCCGGATGCTGCTGGCCTTCGAGGACAAGCGGTTTTACGAACACGGCGGGTTTGACGCGCTGGCACTTGCTCGCTCTGCCCTGCAAAGTCTCAGGAGCGGCCGAATAGTTTCCGGCGGTTCGACGCTGACCATGCAGGTTGCGCGTTTGCTGGAAGAGCAGCCGACGAAGTCGCTTGAGCGTAAATACGAGCAGCTTCTCAGGGCCGTTCAGCTGGAAGCGGAGTTTTCGAAGGAAGATATCCTGCGGCTTTATGCTCTCAGGGCGCCGTTTGGCGGCAACCTGGAGGGGGTTCGGGCGGCAAGCCTTACCTGGTTCGGCAAGGAACCTGGGCGTCTCACGCCGGCGGAAACTGCGCTGCTGGTGGCATTGCCGCAAAGCCCGGAGGCGCGGCGGCCGGACCGTTTTCCAGAGCAGGCGCGCAAGGCCCGCAACCGTGTCTTGCGCCGGGCAGCTCTGGCTGGTGTCCTTGGTAAAGAGGATGCGGCTTCGGCTGCAAATGAACCGGTCCGGACCACACGTTATGCAATGCCATTCCTGGCGCCGCACGAAAGCCGGCAGGCGCGTGCCGATGCACCTCTCTTGCCTGTCCACCGGCTGACGATCGACCTTGAGCTTCAGCGTGCGATCGAATCCCTGGCGAGACGGAAGAGCGAGACGATGCCATCGCCAGTTTCGCTGGCCATTCTGGTCGCCGATCACCAGAGCGGAGAAATTCTGGCAAGTGTTGGCGCGCCGAACCTTCTGGACACGCGCCGTCAGGGGCATGTCGACATGACCCGCGCCACACGTTCGCCCGGATCAACGCTGAAGCCGTTCATCTATGGTCTTGCCTTTGAAGAAGGTGTCGGTCTGCCGGAAAGTTTCATTGAAGACCGGGCGACCAACATTGGTGGCTACCAGCCGACGAACTTCGACCAGTCCTACCAGGGCACAGTCACCCTGCGCGAAGCCCTTCAGTTGTCGCTCAATACACCGGCCGTGAAATTGCTGGAAGCAGTCGGGCCGGCACGGCTGATTGCCCGGCTGAAACGCGCGGGTGCCAATCCCGTTATGGAGAAAGGCATCGCACCGGGGCTTGCCATCAGCCTTGGCGGTCTCGGCATGTCCTTGCGGGACCTGACCCAGGCCTACGCGGCAATGGCTCGAGGTGGCGAGCCGGTTGCCCTGTCCGTTTGCCGCAAAGACTGCGAAGAGGGTACCTCGCCGGTGTCTTCAGCCCGTGTCCTTTCGGAAAAGGCCTCCTGGATGGTGGGGGATATTCTTTCCGGATTGCCGCAGCCGCAAAGTGCAGAAACTCATCACGTCGCCTACAAGACCGGCACAGCCTACGGCTATCGTGACGCCTGGGCTGTCGGTTATGACGGTCGTCATGTGGTGGCGATCTGGTCGGGGCGCCCGGATGGCACACCAGTGCCCGGGGCGACGGGAGCTTCGGTCGCCGTACCTATTCTCTTCGAGACGTTTCAGATCCTGGGACCCGACAGGGTTCCGCTTCCGGACGGTCCGGCGGAAGCCATGAGTATCGCCGGACAACAGGTTCCCGAACCGCTTCGCTTCGCCCGCTTGCCACAAAACCGCGGCACGGTTCGCACGGGTGACACCTTGCAGATATCCTATCCCCCGGACGGAGCAGAGCTGGATCTCGGGTTCGCACGGGACAGTTCGCTGGAACAGTCGGCGCAGCCGCTGGTCGTCAAGTTCAAGGGCGGTGCCGGGCCGTTCTCCTTCCTTGTGAACGGACGCCCTCTCCACACAGGGCAGCGGGAAAGGCAACTTGTCTGGCAGCCGGACACGCCCGGTTTCGCGGATGTGACGGTGCTCGATGCCAACGGCAACAGTGCTGGAATAACGGTTCTCTTGCGCTAATCGCACAACAGCGCGCCAAATCGCCCCCCTTTATTGTCAGCATCGCGTCAAGGCCCGCCGTCCGGTCTCATCAAAGACGCGCATCGACATGACCTGCCTGCGCATCCGCTTGTTTTGCGAGAGTTCGCATGGATTGAGCGAATCTTCCGAAAAACATGCGGTTTCATCGCCGTGGGGCGAATCTTTCAGCATCGAATCCCGCGACAAAGTATGTGGAAGACAAGAAACACCTACCTTGGTGAGGTTTTAGTGGATTTTCTCCACTCGTCTGAGTGGTGTCGAATCTTCCTCAGGGGAAGGAGGTCGAAATTCTCCATTGATCTTGTTTTCACGTGTTAACAAAGTATAAATTAAGAAAATATCTCAAATAAGAAAGGCATATATATTCGAAATAAAAAGTATGAACTAATTTTTGATTGAGTCTTATATTTCTTGACGGAAGTTCTTTGTTTTTCTGTGTTGCGTTTTGAAGGCGTGGGGTTGGGGTGTCTCATCGCGAAATAGTGATTTTCCCGGGATTTTACGCGAGTTTTTGTTTGGTGGTTCCCTTGGGTAATGAAAAACTGGTTGCAAAACAGCATGTTGCAGAAAAAACACACAGCTGCCTGACAGTGCTGACAGACAGCAGTTTGGACTTGCTGTGCCAACTCGAGTTTGGTTCTTAAGCCCTGCGACGGCGAGTAATCGCCAGAAAAAATAGTTCGGACTTTTTCGACTGAATTGTTTTTGTACGAAATCGCGGGGATGGAGCCCGCCAGGTCCTTGAGGATCAGGTTCGGTTCCAATGAAAATTGACTTTTGGAGGTCAGATATGAAACTCAAGAGCTTGATGCTCGGCGCTGCAGCTGCTGCTGCTGCCACCACCGCACAGGCAGCCGATCTTCCGGTTGCTCCGGAGCCGGTTGATTACGTTCGCGTCTGTGACGCTTACGGCGCACGCTTCTACTACATCCCGGGCACCGAAACCTGCCTCCGCGTTGGCGGCCGTGTTCGTACCCAGGTAATCGTCAACAACACGCTGGACAACGGCGCTTGGGGCAACCGTGATTCTGACGGCTACTCCTGGCTGTCTCGCGGCTACCTGTACCTGGACGCTCGCACCGCAACCGAATTCGGTACCCTGCGTGCATACGTCTCCATGTACTCCACCGTCACCAACGGTGCTGGTTCCTCGACGCTCGACAACGCCTACATCCAGTGGGGCGGCCTGACCGCAGGTCTTCTGACCTCGAACTTCGACATCTTCACCGGTCAGACCTTCATGGGTGTTGTTAGCCGTAACTGGTCCGACCAGACGGTCAACCAGATCGCTTACACCGCAGCTTTCGGCAACGGCTTCTCCGCTACGATCGCTCTGGAAGATCGTTCGCATCGTGAAGTTGGCACCTACGGCGGCACTCGTGCACCGGACCTGGTCGCTGCTCTCGGCGTTTCCCAGGGTTGGGGTTCTGCACAGCTGTCCGGTGCTCTGCACCAGGTTTACCCGGATCGTGCAAACGCACACCAGACCGGCGCAACCAACAACGGTGCTGACGACTCCTTCGGTTGGGCAATCGGCGGTGGTGTTGCTGTCAACATCCCGATGGCTTCCCCGGGCTCCAACATCTTCTTCCAGGGCTTCTACGCAGACGGCGCTCTGTCCTACATCGGCGCAGGCAGCACCGTTGGCGGCGTAGCAGTCTCCGATTACGGCCCGACCAGCGGCACCTCCACCGGCTACTCCCTGTCGGCTGGTGCTTACATCCAGGCAACTTCCACGATCGGTCTTGCTCTCGACGGTTCCTACATGGACATCGATCAGCCGAACGGCGCAACCGATCTGTCCCGTTGGGCAATCGACGGTTCCGTACAGTGGGAGCCGGTCTCTGGCTTCGTAATGGGTGCTGACGTTGGTTACGCCAACACCGACCCGGACAACGCATCTGACGTTGACGAACTCCTCTTCGGTGTTCGTATGCAGCGCACTTTCTAATCATCTGATTAGATTTCTGGCTGTGATCCTCTGAACTCCAGTCAGTCACGCGGCCCGGCAGGCTTCAATCTGCCGGGCCGTCCCCATTTTGATTCCCCGAGAATCCGCATGGGGCGAGGCCTGTAGCCTCCCGGTCAAGTGCCGGTCAAATCGGCGATTTTTGCCGAGATTCCTAACAGTTTCTAAATTTCCGATCTGATTTTGTGACATTCGCGCAACACCGGTTTTTGAAAACAGCCGCTGCGGTAGGTGCAAACCGTATTCTGTGTTGAACCGGGAAATTGGATGCGTATGGTCATCTTTGCGAGCGGCTTCGGGCCGCACTGATTTGTCTGCCTCGGACGTCCAACCTCCGGTCGGTGGCAAACTCAGAAACAATTCGCGGGGACAATGGCGCTTTTCTTTGGTGCCAATTGAAATGACTGATTGGAGGTCAGATATGAAACTCAAGAGCTTGATGCTCGGCGCTGCAGCTGCTGCTGCTGCCACCACCGCACAGGCAGCCGATCTTCCGGTTGCTCCGGAGCCGGTTGATTACGTTCGCGTCTGTGACGCTTACGGCGCACGCTTCTACTACATCCCGGGCACCGAAACCTGCCTCCGCGTTGGCGGCCGTGTTCGTACCCAGGTAATCGTCAACAACACGCTGGACAACGGCGCTTGGGGCAACCGTGATTCTGACGGCTACTCCTGGCTGTCTCGTGGCTACCTGTACCTGGACGCTCGCACTGCAACCGAATTCGGTACCCTGCGTGCATACGTCTCCATGTACTCCACCGTCACCAACGGTGCTGGTTCCTCGACGCTCGACAACGCCTACATCCAGTGGGGCGGCCTGACCGCAGGTCTTCTGACCTCGAACTTCGACATCTTCACCGGTCAGACCTTCATGGGTGTTGTTACCCGTAACTGGTCCGACCAGACGGTCAACCAGATCGCTTACACCGCAGCTTTCGGCAACGGCTTCTCCGCTACGATCGCTCTGGAAGATCGTTCGCATCGTGAAGTTGGCACCTACGGCGGCACTCGTGCACCGGACCTGGTCGCTGCTCTCGGCGTTTCCCAGGGTTGGGGTTCTGCACAGCTGTCCGGTGCTCTGCACCAGGTTTACCCGGATCGTGCAAACGCACACCAGACCGGCGCAACCAACAACGGTGCTGACGACTCCTTCGGTTGGGCAATCGGCGGTGGTGTTGCTGTCAACATCCCGATGGCTTCCCCGGGCTCCAACATCTTCTTCCAGGGCTTCTACGCAGACGGCGCTCTGTCCTACATCGGCGCAGGCAGCACCGTTGGCGGCGTAGCAGTCTCCGATTACGGCCCGACCAGCGGCACCTCCACCGGCTACTCCCTGTCGGCTGGTGCTTACATCCAGGCAACTTCCACGATCGGTCTGGCACTTGACGGTTCCTACATGGACATCGATCAGCCGGCTGGTGCAACCGACCTGACCCGTTGGGCAATCGACGGTTCCGTACAGTGGGAGCCGGTCTCTGGCTTCGTAATGGGTGCTGACGTTGGTTACGCCAACACCGACCCGAGCTCTGCGTCTGACGTTGACGAACTCCTCTTCGGTGTTCGTATGCAGCGCACCTTCTAATCAATCCTCAATCGAGGTTTGATGGGAAACCCGGCGGAAACGCCGGGTTTTCTTTTGTCTTGTCGGGCAAAAAGATCTGTAAAATGCGACGCATATAGTGTCGGCTACAGCTCAGAAGCTCAGAAGCTCAGAAGCTCAGAAGCTCAGAAGCTCAGAAGAGCTAAGCGGAACAAGGCCAGGTGGCCACCAGGTTCAAACGCTTTTCAGAAAATCCGAAATCGTCTTGTGCGTCTCGCCATCCCACAGAACAGGGGCATGCCCTTGGCCGGGAATGGTTTTTGCTGTGGCATTCGGGTGGTTGTCCGTCATACGCCGACATGTTTCCGGGCTCAGCAGATCCGAATGTTCGCCGCGAAGCACCAGAACCGGTCTGTCGGTCAGCTTTTCGTAAAGAGGCCAGAGGTCGGGTGTGGGCGTGGCATCATCGAGACTTGCCAATTGATGGGCGAGGGCAGGGTCGTAGTCCATCATCACATGTCCGTCCTGCTCGCTCGCAAGCTGACCGGCCAGTTTGAGCCAGTCGGCCTTCCCGAAGGCAGGGAATTGATATCCGAGCGTGTGTTCCAGGTTGGCTGCGACGTCTTCATGGGAGGCGCATTTCATATGGTGGCCGAGTGTTGCGGCAATCCGGTGGATCGCGCGCATCTCGATATGCGGACCGATGTCATTGAAGATCACGGCTGCCATACGGGATGCGGGATAACGCAAGCCCATTGCCAGGGCATGCAAGCCACCACGTGAGGTTCCAAGAACGGCAAAACGGTCCAGTCCAAGTTCCGCAATGGCAGCATCGATGTCCTTGTCTTCAACGGTCAAGGCGTAGTTGCGCCAATCGGGATCCCAGTCGCTCTTGCCCCGTCCCCTGTAGTCGAGGGCGATGACCCTGTGGCCGTACGTTTGAAGGAAACGCGCGATCTCATTGAAATCTCGCGTATTTCTGGAAAGTCCCGGCAGGCAGAGAACGGGAATTGGCGACGCTGTCCCTTCTGGTGCCGGTTTGGCAGACGGCCACTCGCAGCCTGACAAAGTAAGGCCATCCGGACTTTTCCAGGTAAAGTCTACAACTGGGGGCATCGGGGCGGTGCTGGAGCTGACAAGCGCTTCTTGCGGCGCAGAAGTCATGGGTGTCTCCCGTAACGTTTCCATCCAAAAGTTGTTTTTTTCAAAGATAGAGTGGATTGCGGGCGGGTGCCAATAGGAAGACTTCGTATCAGGCATTGAAAAGATGAGACCAGGTGTCTCTGGAAGAGCGCAGTTAAGGCAAGAAAAGTCGAAAAGCAGCAGTTCTATAGCATTGGAACCATTGCTCCTTGTTCGGCAGATGAGTATGTTGCGCCTCCATCTGAAACAGATGCCCTTCCGCCCGTCGGAACCACGACAGTCATCCAAGAGGAAACCGAGATGTTTAAAGGTTCAATTCCAGCGCTGATTACCCCGTTTAAGGACGGAGCGCTCGATGAGAAACGGTTTCAGGAGTTCGTGGACTGGCAGATCGCTGAAGGCTCCTCCGGTCTCGTGCCCGTGGGCACGACCGGCGAAAGCCCGACGCTGACCCATGATGAACACAAGCGGGTTGTCGAACTGTGTGTAGAAGCGGCCGCGGGCCGCGTTCCTGTCATGGCGGGCGCAGGTTCCAACAATACGATCGAAGCAATCGACTTCGCACAACACGCCGAAAAGGCAGGCGCCAATGCCCTGCTGGTCGTGACGCCTTACTACAACAAGCCGAACCAGGCTGGCATGAAGGCCCATTTCAAGGCCGTCAACGATGCCGTCGGCATCCCGATCTTCATCTACAACATTCCAGGCCGGTCGATTGTCGACATGCTGCCGGAAACGATGGCAGAGCTGTTTGAAACCTGCGAGAACATCAAGGGCGTCAAGGATGCAACGGCTGACATGGCAAAGGCCAGCCGTCAGCGCCATCTGTGTGGACCGGATTTCGTCCAGCTTTCCGGTGAAGATATCTCCGCACTTGCCTTCAATGCTCATGGTGGTGTCGGTTGCATTTCGGTGACCGCAAACGTTGCACCGCGCCTGTGTGCCGAATTCCAGGCTGCCACGCTTGCCGGTGACTACAAGAAGGCGCTGGAATACCAGGACCGCCTTGCGCCGCTACACCGGGCCATGTTCCTGGAACCGAGCCCGGGCGGCGCAAAATATGCGCTTTCCCTGCTTGGCAAGGTGGACGAAGAGCTGCGGCTGCCTCTTCTGCCGGTGACGGAAGCAGCACAAGCCGAGATCCGCGCTGCAATGGCACACGCAGGGCTGATCAACTGACCGGAAAAGGAATGGCACTGGCTGCCGGGAACTGACGTTCGTCTCGATTGTTTGCCTTTTCGAGACGAACCGAACTTCAAGGCGCTGGCGCCGGAAGGAAAAAAATGGCTCCGAGAAAAGGGGGCGATCCGGGGCGGACAATCATTTCCGACAACCGGAAAGCCCGGTTCAATTTCGAAATCGAAGATACGCTGGAAGCAGGCATCGAGCTGAAAGGCACGGAGGTCAAATCCCTGCGCAACGGCAAGGCGAATATTGCAGAATCCTACGCCGCCGAACATAAGGGCGAGATCTGGATCTACAACGTCTATATTCCGGAATACCTGCAGGCCAATCGGTTCAATCACGAACCGCGCCGTCCGCGAAAATTGCTGTTGCACAAGCGCGAGATCGGCAAGTTGGCTGGTGCCGTCCAGAAGGACGGCAAGACGATTGTCCCGCTCAAGCTCTATTTCAATGAGCAGGGCCGGGCGAAGCTGGAATTGGCCCTTGCCCGGGGTAAAAAGCTGCATGACAAGCGCGAGACTGAGAAGAAACGCGATTGGCAGCGCGAAAAGTCCCGCTTGATGAAGAACTTCAGCTGATTACTGCTATCCACAGCGGCGCTGCGTGACAATTCCATGACTGTGCGTAACCTGTTGAAAGCTTGCGCATAACGTGTGGAAGAGCTGTGCAGTGCCTGTGGGTAGTGGAAACGCCCATCCCGGACTTTTCCCGTGGATTGCCTGTGAGCATTCGCAGTGTAACCGTCTCGACAGACTTGTCCGGTATCTAAGCCGTCAAACCTTCCAGGATTTCCCGTTTCCAGTCGGGAATAGGGCACGGTCTGCGAGTTTCACGGGCCACGTGGACATGGACAAAGCGGCCGTGAGCTGCTGTCGTCTCGCTTTCGCCGGCAAACAATCCAACCCTGAAAATTACAGAAGTTGAGCCAAGTTTTTCAACCTTCAGTCCTGCGGATATGATGGCGGGAAAGGTTAGTTCGGCGAAGTAATGGCAGCCGGTTTCCACCACCAGAAAGATCTCGGGGCTCTTTAGCGGGTCGAGCAGTTTCTTATCAACGTACCAGCTGTTAACAGCCGTATCGAAAAAGCTCAAATACTGAACGTTGTTGACGTGCCCGTAGATGTCCACATCCATCCACCTTGTGGGGATATGTTGAAAAGCTTTGAATTCGGACCTGTTTAGAGGTTCCGGTCTGGCCGCTTGTGGAGGAGCTGTGAAGTTCATAGCGCCGCCCTGTAGATTTCAAGCGCGTCCGTTTCGCCAAGTTCCCGCGGGTTGTTGACCAGCAGGCGGGTTTGCTTCATGGCGTCGCTCGCCATTTTGGGCAGATCGGTCTCGCTGATGCCGACATCGCGCAGGCGTGTTTGAAGGCCC
The DNA here is from genome assembly GCF_009363335.1 of Labrenzia sp. THAF191a. Lineage (GTDB taxonomy): Bacteria > Pseudomonadota > Alphaproteobacteria > Rhizobiales > Stappiaceae > Roseibium > Roseibium algicola. The sequence goes on along the minus strand of NZ_CP045333.1, from coordinate 5,276,861 downwards.
AGTTTTACTGCCAGGTCTGCCAGGTTATCTGCGAACAGATCAGAGCGCGCCCTGGCGTCGCTTACCTCGGCAAGTGCAGGGAAAACAATTGGCGCAATCTCGGCATAAGTTTCTGAAGCAACGGTGTTATTGAACTTCAGGACATGGGGCAGAACCAGCGCGTTGGATAGCCCGTGAGGGACATGAAACGTGCCGCCGATGGGATAGGCAAGCGCATGAACCGCGGCCACCGGTGAATTGGCAAAGGCCATGCCGGCAAGCATGGAGCCGAGCAACATTGCGCCACGTGCGTCCCTGTCGTCCGGTGTGAATACGGCCTTTTCAATGTTGGCGCCAAGCAGCTTCAAGGCTTCAACGGCAAGCGTTCGGGAGACGGGGTTGTTGTTCACGGATTTCGAGGCGTATCCCTCGATCGCGTGGACCATGGCATCTATCCCTGTCGCCGCAGTGACCGGGCCTGGCAGGCCAAGCGTCAGCAGCGGGTCGAGGATCGCAAGGTCGGGAAGAAGGAAAGGAGAAACGACGCCGCGCTTTTCCTCATCCCCCACTGTAATGATCGAGATCGGAGTGACCTCGGAGCCGGTTCCTGCTGTGGTCGGAACGAGGATCAGGGGCAGTCGTGGCCCCTTGGCGTTTCCTATGCCCCAGGCTTCGTCCAGATCCTCGTTGCTGCCCAGCAGCAGCGCAACAAGCTTTGCGACATCCAGGGAGGAACCTCCACCGTACCCGATGATCGACGTTGCGCCGTGCGAGCGGGCCGCGTCCACGGCGGCATCGACCAGGGACCGTGGCGGATCGGCGACGACGTCGCTGAACCGGGCGATTTCATGCCCCGCTCCGACCAGGGATGCCTCGCAGGACGCCTGCAGGCCGAGGGAAACAATGCCGGGATCCGTTACCAGAAAGGGGCGCGGCCCCAGAAAGGAAGCCGCGTGGCTTGCCAGGTTTGCAGCTGCTCCATTTTCGAAGACGATGCGCTGACTGGTGTTGAACGTGAACGCCCCTATCATGAGTCCTCCCGGGTTTTCTTTGCCCCACAGTGCCCGGAAAAGACATGCGCAGTCGAGTGAAGATTGATCCGACTTTTGAAGAAGGCGGGAGGGAGGGAATTTTCGAGGCCGGCAAAGTTAGAAGGTGTTCAGGCATGCATCTTCGCGCCCTTGGAAATTTTGTCTGCGACCTTCTTGTCCGCATGAAAGGCAATGCCGACCACTTTCGCGTCGTCCGGGCCAAACCGCGAAAAGACCTCCCGGTTCGCACTGTCATGGCCCGTGGTGAACATTTCCTCGATGTAAAGACTTGCCGGAACCGAACGGTCCAGCGTCCGCTTGTGGATCTTGCCGAGTGTTTCTGCGTCGGCACTCAGGACGATGATCGGCTGAACACTCATCGGGTGATAGACATTGGTCGCCGCATCGCTATAGGGTTCGCCGATTATGCCGGGCTTTGCAGCGGCAACGCCGGTTGACAGGAAAGCAGTCACATTCAGCTTCTGCCAGACAGCGAGATCTTCTCGGACAACAACGACGAACTTGGTTTCGAACATGACTTTCAACTCCACGCGGGGATTTCATCTTGAAGGCGAAAGCAAGGACCTAGCGGAGCCGAAGCCGAGTGGTCTTGAACGTTTGTGCGAAGTGAAAGCGGACAGGATCCAGGTAGGGCCACCGGAAGAGGGGATCGAGCGCATTGATGCCCGGTTTCACGGCAATGGCTTTACACCTCACCGGCACGACACCTACGCCATCGGTTTGACCATGAGTGGCGTACAGACCTTCAGTTATCGCGGTGAGAAACGTGCTTCGCTGCCGGGGCAGGTGATCGTCATTCATCCGGACGAACTGCATGATGGTGGTGCTGGGACTGAACGCGGGCTCCGCTACCGCATGATCTACATTCCACCGGAGCTGATTTGTGAAACCCTGGCTGTCTCGGGCAACGCGCGCCTGCCGTTTATCGGCTCACCCGTCATCTCCGATGCAGGCTTCAGGAAAGATCTGGCGGACGCCCTGACCGATATCGATCACGAAATGGGTCCTTTCCGGCGTGACTGCCTGATTGCGGATCTGGCAGCTTGCCTGGCTCGTCATGCCGATGACCGCATGGCAGGTGTCTCCTCATTGAACTGGCCGTCCCTCAAGGCCTGCGCCGAGTACTTGAGGGAAGGCTGTGCAGACCGTGTAGCCATGGAGGAACTGGAGGACCTGGCGCAGATGGACAGGTTTTCCCTGTCGCGGCAGTTTCGAAAGGTCTTTGGAACGAGCCCGCACCGGTATCTCGTCATGCGGCGTCTTGAGAAGGCCAAGACGGAGTTGCATCAGGGAGCGTCACTTGCCGACGCGGCCTTTGCCAGCGGCTTTGCGGATCAAAGTCATCTGACACGTCACTTCAAGCGAACATTCGGGATGACACCCGGTCACTGGCGGCAGCTTTGCGCCGCCAGCATGGCTTAGCCCGATCGGAAAACGACCGGGGCTTTGCCTTAAAGCTTGCTTGGCCCGAACTTGTTCGACCGCGGGAAGCCCGTGGGCGGCAGGCGACCGGCCTGACCGCGTTCGCCGCGCCAGTCCGCAAGCTCTTCCATTGTCCGGGTAAAACTGCGGCCGGAACTGTCGGTCCAGGTCAGGCCGTCTTCGCCCTTGAAGACCCGAATGTCCGAGATGTTGCCGTCCCGGTAGCGCTGCAGGCGCACGCCGCGGCCGCGACCCATTTGCGGGATCTGTGCCATCGGGAATACCAGCAGCTTCCGGTTTTCACCGATGATGGCCACCTGGTCACCCGATGCCTCGACACAGATCGAGGCTTCCGCCGGAGCGCTGAGGTTGAGAACCTGCTTGCCCTTGCGCGTGTTGGCAACGACGTCGTCCTCGCTAACGACAAAACCACGCGCTTCGGTGGTTGCCAGGAGCAGGTTTCGGCCAGGCTTGTGAACGAAGGCATTCACCACGTCCTGTGCTTCGTCCATTTCCACCATCAGACGTATCGGCTCGCCATGGCCTCGTCCACCAGGCAGGCGGTCGGCACCAAGCGTGAAGAACTTGCCTCCGGTGGAAAACAGCAGGATCTTGTCCGTCGTCTCGGCGTGGAGTGACAGTTTCAGTTTGTCGCCTTGCTTGAACGCAACACCGGAAAGGTCCGTCTGGTGACCTTTCATCGCCCGGATCCAGCCTTTTTCGGAAATGATCACGGTGATCGGTTCCTTTTCGATCATTGCCTGCTGGATGTCGATCAGGTCCGTTTCCGGAGCTTCGGACTTGTCGGTCCGCCGCTTGCCGATTTCGGTTTCAGGGCCATAGACCTTGGAGATTTCCGCAATTTCCTTGGAGATCTTGGTCCACTGACGCGCATCGGAACCGAGCAGCTTGGTCAGGTCGTCCTTCTCGGCCGACAGCTTGTCGTGTTCCTTGCGGATTTCCATTTCTTCAAGCTTGCGCAAGGAGCGCAGGCGCATGTTGAGGATGGCTTCCGCCTGAACGTCCGACAGCTCGAAAGTCTGCATCAGTTCGGCTTTGGGTTCGTCCTCTTCGCGGATGATGCGAATGACCTCGTCCAGGTTCAGATAGGCGACGAGATAGCCTTCCAGAACTTCCAGACGATGGTTGATCTGGCCGAGACGGTATTCGGAACGGCGGATCAGCACTTCCTTGCGGTGATCAAGCCATTCGCGCAGGACCTGTTTCAGGCCCATGACCATCGGCACCTTGCCCATGGAAAGGACATTCATGTTCAAGGAGAACCGATTTTCCAGGTCCGTCAGCTTGAACAGGGATTCCATGAGGATGTTTGCGTCGACATTGCGCGAACGCGGTACCAGGACGATGCGGATATCTTCGGCAGATTCATCGCGGATATCGTCCAGAAGCGGCAGCTTGCGCGCCGTCAGCAGTTCGGCGATCTTTTCGATCAGGCGTGATTTCTGCACCTGGTAGGGGATCTCGGTGACGACGATCGCCCATTGCCCGCGGCCGAGATCTTCCACTTCCCAACGTGCGCGAACGCGGAAACTGCCGCGTCCGGTTTCATAGGCCTCGCGAATGGACCCCTGGTCCGACACCAGAAGGCCGCCGGTCGGGAAATCCGGGCCCTTGATGTACTCCAGCAGCTCGCCGGTTTCCGCATTCGGGTTCTTGATCAGGTGCTGGCACGCCTCACAGAGCTCGAACGCATTGTGCGGCGGAATGGAGGTCGCCATGCCAACGGCAATGCCCGACGAACCGTTGCCGAGAAGGTTCGGAAAGCCGCCCGGCAGAACGATCGGCTCCTTGTCCTCACCGTCATAGGTCTCGCGGAAATCAACGGCGTTCTCGTCCAGGCCGTCCAGCAGCCGTTTGGCCGTGTCGGTCATTCGTGCTTCGGTGTAACGCATGGCTGCCGCGTTATCGCCGTCAACGTTGCCGAAGTTGCCCTGTCCGTCGATCAGCGGATAGCGCTGCGCGAAGTCCTGGGCGAGACGAACGAGGGCATCGTAAACTGCCTGGTCGCCGTGCGGGTGGTATTTACCGATCACGTCACCAACAACACGGGCACATTTCTTGAAGCCGGACCCAGGGTCCAGTTTCAAAAGGCGCATTGCGTAAAGCAGGCGCCTGTGCACCGGTTTCAAACCGTCGCGCACATCCGGCAAGGCCCGGTGCATGATGGTCGACAGTGCATAGGCCAGATAGCGCTCTTCCAGCGCATTCTTGAGATTGATGCTCTCAATGCCGCTTGGCGGCGGTGTCGTCTCTTTTCCCATACTTGCTTGCTAGCTGTTTCAGGCACGAGGTGCAATTCGCTAACTGCCTCGAATGGCCGGGAACAGCGGATTTTCAACGGATTTCACACGTCTGTGGGTGAATTTCTATCCACCGCAGGCGAGGGCAGGAGAGTACGGAAGGCGTGCGAGCAAGAAGTCCATTCAAAGAAAAACTCGAAGTAAAATATCGAAAACTGCGAATCTTCCTTAATGTCATGTCAAGGAGAGAGCGGTATTAATCCAAGAAAGGCTGCGGATTTTACCGATGCCCGGTTAAACTTTGGAACATGCCTGAATGGGTTCAAACTGGTTGACGTCGGCCTTGACGGCTTTCAAAACGTGGGTTGCTGGTGATAGTGGCGATCCGGACGTTGCCCTTGCGCAATATCAGTTCATCCAGCGCCAGACACCGTTTCTCTACATGATGAGCCTGGCTGGCGGCTGGGGTTTATCGGTGACGCACTGGTCGGTTGCTCCGATCGCTCTGACGCTTGTGGTGCCGCTACTCGTGTCCGCCTTCGCCGTGCAGCGGATCGTGACGGTTCGCAGGCGTCAGAAAGAAACGCCGAGCCACGCCGAAATTCTTGCCTGGCAGAAGCAGGCCAAGGTCCTGGCGGTGGTTTCGCCTGCGATTTTCTCGATCTGGGTTCTGTCGCTTTTTCCCTATGGCGGGCCATACCTGCAGGTTCAGGTGGTCTTCACGATTGCCGTCGCCAATCTGGTGCTGCTTTTCTGCCTGATCCATTTTCGCGCGGTTGCCCTCATCAACGCCTTCTGCGCCAACACCTTGTATTTTATATACTTTGCCATCGCAGGTGAGCATGTCTTCACCTATTTCGCGCTCTATGGAATAGCGGCTTCCATGGGGGCCTTCTTCATCCTGAACAACCACTATCGTGGCTTCATCAAACTGATCCGCACAGGCAGGGATCTGAAACGTCATTCCGAGGAACTGGAACACAAGCAGGATGAAACCCAGAAACTGAGTGATCTGAACTACTACATCGCGAACCACGATCACATGACCGGTCTGCCGAACCGGCGTTGCTTTCTTCTGGAACTGGACCAAAGCTTCAGGTCGGCTCGCCAGTCGGGAGAACCGCTGTCGTTATGTGTATTCGATCTGGGAGGCCTCAGGGCCATCAACAACATCTATGGGCTCAACACCGGAGATCAGATCCTTCTTGAGGTCGTGCGGCGGCTGAAATCCAAACTTGCACCGCAAATGTTCGTGGCCCGGATTGCCGGTGAAGAATTCGCACTATTAGCCGTTGGGGACGAAGTAGCCTTTTCGGACGTCAGCAGTTTCTTTGACGAACTGTTTTCAGAGAGTTGCCAACTGCCGGAAGCCAGCATGAAGCTGAACTATGCCGCCGGTATAGCTCATCTGGATGAAAGCGTTCTGTCACCGACGGACCTGCTGGAACACGCCGTCTACGTTCTCCAGGAAGCAAAACTCAATCGGAACGAGCCGGTTGCCGTCTTCGGACCGCGCCACAGCGAACAGATGCTGTCCCACGCCAGAGTTACCCAGGCGCTGCAGTCGGCGGACATTGAAGCCGAATTGTCGGTTGCCTTTCAACCGATCGTGGATGTGGCACACAATCGGATTACGGGTGTGGAATGTCTTGCCCGTTGGCACAGTCCGTTGCTGGGCAATGTGCCGCCAGGTGAGTTCATCCCCATTGCCGAACGTTGCGGAGTGATCAACAGGCTGACGCTGGTCTTGTTGCGCAAGGCGCTTGAAGCCGCTCGTCACTGGCCAGCCGATCTGAAGCTGTCTTTCAACCTGTCGGCAAGCAACCTGTCGTCCCGTGGTTTCGTGCAGGAGATACTCGACCTGTTGGAGAGCTTCGGATTTGCGCCAGGGCGACTGCATTGCGAAGTGACGGAAACTTCCGTGATGTGGGATTTCAAGGAAGCGAGCCGGGCGATCCTGGCCTTGAAGGAAACCGGGATCCGTCTGTCACTCGACGATTTCGGCACCGGTTATTCGAGCCTTTCCCATGTTCACAAGTTGCCCCTCGACTGCATCAAGGTCGATCGCAGTTTCGTCCACGGTATTCGGCCGGATACAGCCGGATATGGCATCGTCAAGTCGCTGTTGGCCCTCAGCCGCGACATGGGCATTGCCTGCGTTGTCGAAGGCGTTGAAACGGAAGAGGAACTGTCCGTTCTAAAAAGTCTCGGCACAAGCGAAGTGCAGGGCTACCTGTTTTCCAGGCCGCTTTCCGAAGCGGATCTTGGACGCCTGTTTGCCAAGGGCATGACCCTTTCCAGCGGCACTATGCAATCGGACGACCCTCCGGTTGCTTTGGAGGCTGCCCAGGCAGGATGAAGGCGCGTCGTCTAAATACCTTTGGTTGCAGGAAAGGATTGTAGGAATCAGCACCGTCCCTTAGACCGTCGAAAGGTTAATTCAGCCGCACTGCCAATCGTGTGGTTCCTTTGCTGGGGGGGCATGGCTTCCAAACGCAAATCTTTTCGCTGGCTCTTGGTCGGTTTGCTAGCGCTGGTTCTGGTCGTGGTCGCGGTGTCCTGGAACGATTTTTACCTGCTGCGCCTGAAAACCTATTCCAATCCTTCAAGCAACATGCGTCCGACCCTGGAGGTCGATGAAGTTGTTCTTGCGACAAAAATCTTCCCCTCAATGGGCGAGCACTATGAGCCAGTCCGCGGAGACGTAATCGTTTTCACTATCGCCGCCAAAAGAGCGAACGATTATATGAAAAGGGTCATCGGCTTGCCTGGCGAGCGCATACGGCTTCAGGACGGCGTGGTGCTGATCAATGATGTGCCTGTTCCACGTCAGGCCCTTGCAGACTATCGCTACGAGGATCGAGACGGCTCAGAGAGCTCTGCTCCGCGTTTCAGGGAAACTTTGCCGAACGGCAGAAGTTACGAAGTTCTGGATCTCGATCCGCAAGGACAAATGGACACGACAAGAGAATATGTCGTGCCCGACGGTCATCTGTTCGTAATGGGCGACAATCGGGACAATTCGGTCGACAGGCGTTACACGGATTACATCGGGTATGTACCGCTGAGTGGGGTCTCCGGTGTCGTTGAGATGATCCTTCTTCCGAAAGGCGAGGGCAGTTCGCTGTGGCAGCGGCAGCAGCCGGAGTCAAACTAGCATGTGACCTTGAACGGTCAGAAATTCCAGGGAAATTCGGTTCGGTAACGCTTTTCAAGGGCGGTCAGCACCTGGGCGCGCGTGCCTCCGTCCCTGGTGCCATGTTCCTGCAGGTACCTGTTCAGAAAAAAGCTTGTCAGGTCGAACCCCTGGGTGACATCAGCCCAGGTCAGCTCACTGCCGGCCTGCCGTTGCCCCTCAAGAAGAAAGCCGGGCAGGGGCAGCAGGCGGTCATGATAGGGCGTGCCGGCTTCCCGGCAGACCGCACGGGCGGATTTCGGCGACACGTAAGCCAGGTCTTCGTTGCTGCCTGTGGCGGCGCAGGACGAAAGATCGAGACCGATGCCGAGGTCGCGCAATACCTCAAGCTCGAAACGGACCAGAAGCGCGGCTGCCGCGTCCGAAGCCTCCAGATGATCCAGAACCACCGTTAGCGCATTGAACAGTCTCGGGTAGGCGTGGCGCTCGGGCAGGAGACGGAGCAAAAAAGCCAGATGCTGGAGCGCGGCCAGACCGAGGCTACTGGTCATGAGGTCACCCGCCCGCAGGGTTTCCGGCTCTATGTGATACTGACCGAGATGGTCGGAAAGGCGCGCCTTCCAGGTAAGGGTGAGCTCATTGCCGGGCTGCAGGACAGGCCGGTGCCGCCGCGAGCGGCCACCACGGACAAGACCGAGGTGGCGGCCATGATCCAGCGTCATGGCCTCCAGAATGACATCGTTTTCGCCGTGTTTGCGGGTGGTCAGCACCACGCCGCGTCCGCTCCATTCCAAGGGCCGTTTCCCGTTTCATGTCAGGCCGGGAGTTTGGCGGATTCGGCGATCCGCGCAAATTATTTCGGAAATTCCAGTCCCATTTCCCGGTAACGCTCCGGATCGTCGGCCCAGTTCTCCCGAACCTTCACGAACAGGAAAAGGTGGACGGGAGCTTCGATGATTTCCGAGAGCTCTTCGCGCGCTGCCTGTGAAATCGCCTTGATCGTCTGTCCGCGTTTGCCGAGCACGATGGACTTCTGGCTGTCCCGCTCCACGTAGATGGTCTGTTCGATCCGGGCCGACCCGTCCTTGCGGGTCTGCCACTGTTCCGTCTCCACGGTGGAGATATAGGGCAGTTCCTCATGCAGGCGCTCGAACAGCTTTTCGCGGGTGATTTCGGCCGCAAGAATGCGCAGGGGCAGGTCAGACGGCTGGTCCTCCGGAAAGAGCCAGGGGCCGTCCGGAACCTTGGACGCGAAATAGTCCAGGATGGTTTCGGTGCCGTCGCCGGTCAGAGCCGATACCATGAAGGTTTCTTCAAAAGGCACGAATTCGTTGATCTTCTGCGCCAGCTGCAGAAGTTTTTCACGCTTGGCGACATCGGTCTTGTTGAGGATCAGAACCTTCGGTGCCTGCTGGCTGGACAGGCGCTTGAGGATGTTTTCCACTTCCTCGGTCAGGCCTTTGCGGGCATCGACCAGAAGCGCGATCAGGTCGGCATCGCGCGCACCGCCCCAGGCTGTGTCGACCATGGCGCGATCGAGCCGGCGCTTGGGTTTGAAGATGCCCGGCGTGTCGATGAACACAAGCTGTGCCGCGCCGTGCATGGCCACGCCGCGCACAATCGTGCGTGTTGTCTGCACCTTGTGGGTAACGATGGAGACCTTGGTACCGACAAGCTGATTGATCAGCGTCGATTTGCCGGCGTTAGGCGCGCCTATCAGGGCAATGAAACCCGCCCTGGTATCAGCAGGCATCTCCGGCAGCGGCTCGGGCAGCGGCATGTCGAAACGGCCGGTGGGGGCCTGAAAGCCGTTGTCGTCATCTTCGTCCATCGGACCATCGTTGGTCGTGTTTTCGTTCAAGCTGTCTTATTCCTTCCAGACGCCTTCCCGGCGCAATACGGCCTCTGCCGCATTCTGTTCCGCAATCCGTTTGGAACCACCCTTGCCTTCGCCTGGCGGCAGCCCCTGAACGGTCACCGACACGGTGAAATTCGGTGCGTGGTCCGGTCCGTCCCGGCCTGTTACATCATATCGCGGTGTCGGCAGGCTCTTCGATTGTGCCCATTCCTGCAGCGTTGTCTTGGCGTCGCGCAGTGGACCCGACCAGGATAGCATACGCGGCTCCCAAAGGCGCGTAATGAAGCTTTCGGCTGCCTCAAACCCGCCGTCCAGGTAAATCGCGGCAATGACCGACTCGCAAATATCGGCGAGCAGGGCGGTTTTCTTCCGGCCCCCGGTCTGTGCTTCTGCAAGCCCGATGCGCATCGCATCGCCGACACCAAGTTCCTGGGCGATTTCCGCGCAGGTCTCGCGCTTGACCATGTGGTTGAAGCGCCGCGCCAACTCACCTTCGTCAGCCTTGGGAAAATGCTTGTGCAGCATGGAAGCTATCACGAGGCCGAGAACCCGGTCGCCAAGGAACTCCAGACGCTGATAACTGCCCGACACTGTTTCAGACGGTGCAAGGGCACTGGCATGGGTCAGCGCGACCCGCAGGAGTTCCAGGTCCTGAAACTCGTATTGCAGTGCCATTTTCAGGGCCGAAATCGGACCTGGTTGATGCAGTTGTCTTTTCATGCAGCCTGCTTCGGCGGCGTTCCGCCAAAGCCCCGGTTAGAGTGTCCGGCCAATCCGTTCCCAGCGAACGCTCCACGGCCAGGACCAGATATGCCAGGCAGGAGTTCCGTCCTTGACGGAGAAGAACAGGATTTCGGCACGGCCCATGAAGTTTTCGAACGGAACGTAGCCGACCCTGTTCAGATAACGGCTGTCGACGGAGTTATCGCGGTTGTCGCCCATCATGAAGTAATGGCCTTCGGGCACCTTGTACTCGCGGGTGTTGTCCACCTCTCCGCGTGTCGTCAGGTCCAGGGTTTCATAAGAAACGCCGTTCGGCAGGGTTTCCCGATAGCGCGGAACCCGGCGTACGATACCGGATGGAGACTGTTCGATGAAATCATCGATCTTTTCGCGTTTGACCGGTTCGCCATTGATATGCACCACGCCGTCGATCACCTGAATGGTATCGCCAGGCAGTCCGATCACGCGCTTGATGTAGTCAACGGACGTGTCGGTCGGCAGCTTGAAAACAGCGACGTCACCGCGTTCCGGTTCGGAAGACCAGATGCGGCCGCTGAACGGGCCGAGGCCGAAAGGGAAGGAATAGCGGGAATATCCATAGCTGAATTTGGAGACGAACAGATAGTCCCCGATCAGCAAGGTATCCTTCATCGAGCCGGATGGAATGTTAAACGGCTGGAACAGGAATGTTCGCACGATCAGGGCAAGCAACAGCGCCTGGACAACAACCTTGATGGTTTCGGCGAGGCCGCTGTCCTTATCCTTCTTGTTTTCCGTCACGCTCATTTTGTCCCTTGATCAAATTTGTCCGGCGTTATGGTCTGCATCGCCGCGTACAGCCGGACTCTTATCCGCTAGCGCCTGTCAACGCAATGAGAGGAAGGCCCTTGAGGCTGGGCTTTCAGGGGGAATCCGCCCTTGGCGGTTCGGGCCAGTCGGTCGGCCACGCCGAAATGACGACAAACGCCTGTGCTAGCGGATAATCATCCGTAATGGTCAGATCAATGGTGGTCCTGAAACCGGCAGGCGCCATTGCCTGCAATCGTTCGGCAGCGCCACCGGTCAGGGCAATGGTGGGTTTGCCGGAAGGAAGGTTGACGACGCCCATTTCCCGCCAGGCGACCCCCATGCGAATGCCGCTTCCAAGTGCCTTCGAGCAGGCTTCCTTGGCCGCAAATCGTTTTGCATAGGATGCGGCTCGCTCGGCGCGCCTGTCGGATTTTGTCCGCTCGATTTCGGTGAAGACCCGGTTGGTAAAGCGCTCGCCGAATCTTTCGAGTGTTTTCTCGATCCGGCGGATATCGATCAGATCGCTGCCAATTCCAAGGATCATGGCCTTGCTTTCCAGATTGCGGCGGGATGGGTTCTTGGTTCCGATCTTAGTTGGATCGGTCGTTCACGAAAATCAAGCGCTGCCGTCTTCTTCGACTGTGTTGCCCGGTGGGGGGAACAAACGGCCATGTTTGCCGGCGCCCTTGTCGGCCAGCTTGTTTCTGCGGCGGCGCTGGTATACCTCGACGCTCTTGTAAACGACCACATAGGAGACCGTTCCAACGACCAATCCAAGAGGAACCGCACCGATGAACATCGGTTTGAGCATTGGCCAGAGCGCGTCGAGAGATTTTTCGAAAAGGCCTTGCTGAAACTGCTGGTGAACCTGATGCGGGTCCGCCTTTGGAGCGCGCCCGTGGATGATCCACTGTCCGATTTTGAAGGTGAAGGCCCAAATGAACGGGAACGTCAGTGGATTGCCGACGGACGTTCCAAGCGCTGCTGCTATCATGTTGCCGCGCACCAGGTAGGCAAGTGCGAAAGCGGTCAGGAAATGGAAGCCGACAAGAGGCGTGCATGAAGCGAAGGCACCCGCGGCAAAGCCAAGGGCAATCGCGTGGGGTGTCGCCGTGAGGCGCAAGACGCGCTTGCCGAAATAGCGGGTCGAACGCGCCCAGCTGTTCCGGGGCCAGACGGCAACGCGCAGTCGCTCAATCCGTGTTGGCCTATTTCTCCGGCGAAACAGCATGGTCTAAGGTTCGTTCCCGTCTTTTATCGTTCAGCTCAGTCCGCGGCTGCCAGGTTTGACAGCTGGCAAGGCGGCAAGTTCCGGCGGCAGGTTGTCAGGTTCATAGGCCGGAACCTTGTATTCTGCCAGAGCAATCACCGGAACCGAGGCGTCAGCCTCGCCGCCGGAGCGGTCGATCAGGCAGGCAACACCGAGGACTTCAGCACCAAGAGCTTTCAACGAGGTTACCGTTTCCCGACTCGATAGGCCGGTCGTGACGATATCCTCTACAACAATGACACGGGCGCCTTGCGGCATTTCGAAGCGGCGCAGCCGAAACTCCCCGTCCTCACGCTCCACCCACATGGCGGGAACGCCAAGATGGCGGGCGGTTTCGTAGCCCGGAATAAGGCCACCGAGCGCCGGCGATACGATGTAGTCGATCTGGCCAAGGCCGGAGGCGCGGATCTTGTCGGCGAGTGCCTTGCAGAGCTTTTCCGTCTTGTCCGGGTACATGAACACGCGGGCCTTCTGCAGAAATACCGGGCTGCGCAGACCGGAGGTCAGAATGAAGTGACCTTCCAGAAAGGCGCCGGCCTCGCGGAATACGGCCAGAACTTCATCGCGTGTCATTATCAGATCCCCTCAAATTCTTTGGCGGCGGCGGGCCTTCAATGGCCAAGCGGATGTGTCACTCACCGGCAAGCCGCCTTGTCCTTATGTGCCTGCTACCGTTTGTAATCTAGCCATTCACACGGCTGACGCTGGAAACATTAGGCTTGGTTCGCAGCTGATTTATGATCCTGTTCAGGTGCTTCAGGTCCCAGACTTCAAGATCGATGATCATCTGATGAAAGTCCGAGGCTCGCTGCATCATCTTGACGTTGTCGATGTTGCCGCTGTTTTCGCCGATCACCTGCGCGATGGTCGCCAGGGAACCAGGTTCGTTTGCAGCCGAAATGTCCAGACGTGCTGGGAACCGTTCCGGATTGTTGACGTCGATGTCCCAGCGAACGTCGACCCAGCGCTCTGTCTGGTCGTCGAATTCCTTCAGGGACGGCGATTGTATTGGATAGATGGTCAGTCCTTCGGACGGGGTCAAGATGCCGACGATACGGTCGCCGGGAACAGCACCGCCATCGGGAGCAAAAGTAACCGGGATGTCGCCGGACAGACCACGAATGGGAAGCGCCGGGCCTTCTTCTGGCTCGCCACTCTCGCTGGCGGTTGCCTTGTCTGCATCCAGTTCGCCGGGCGGAATGCGGAACTTCAGGCCATGACCCTGTTTCAGGCCGAACCAGCCTTCTTCCAGGGGCGGGCCGGAAATGGCAACGCGCTCGTCCTGATAGTCCGGGTGAGCCGATTTCAGAACCAGTTGGGCGGATAGATCCCCCCGTCCGACGGCAGCCAGCAAGTCGGCGACGCTGGCCTGGTGCAGGAGATCGAGGATCGCTTCCAGCAGGTCTTCCGAATAGGCTTTTTCAGCTCTGGCGAATGCGCGCTTCAGAATATGTTCGCCAAGGGCTCCATATTGCTTGCGCACGGATTCTCTGGTGGCGCGGCGGATCGCGGCGCGGGCCTTGCCGGTAACGGCAATCGCTTCCCAGGCCGGTGGCGGGGTCTGCGCGGGCGAACGGATGATTTCGACCTCGTCGCCGTTATGCAGCTCGGTCACCAGCGGCATGATCTTGCCGTTGATCTTGCAGCCGACACATGTGTTGCCGATACCGGTATGAACCGCATAGGCGAAATCGATCGGCGTTGCACCGCGGGGCAGGGCGATCAAACGGCCTTTTGGGCTGAAGCAGAAGACCTGGTCATGGAAAAGTTCCAGCTTGGTGTTTTCCAGGAATTCTTCCGGCGTGTCGCCCTGAGCCAGCAGTTCGGTCGTGCGGCGGAGCCATTCGAAGGCACGGCAGTCTTCCGTATGCCGGGCGATATTGCGTCCGCCGAATTCGCCGTCCTTGTAAAGCGCGTGTGCGGCAATACCGTATTCGGCCACCCGATCCATGGAAATGGTCCGGATCTGCAGTTCCACACGCTGGCGGGATGGTCCCACAATCGTGGTGTGGATCGACTTGTAGTCGTTCTGTTTGGGCGTGGAGATATAGTCCTTGAACCGGCCGGGAACGGTCGGCCAGGTCGTGTGAATGACACCCAGAACGCGGTAGCAGGCTTCCACGGTGCCGACGGTGACGCGGAACCCGTATATATCGGACAGCTGCTCGAAGCCGATAGCCTTTCGCTGCATCTTGCGAAAGATGGAGTAGGGACGTTTTTCACGGCCCTTCACGAGGGCGGCCATTCCCCGTTCGCTAAGGCGTTCGGTCAGCGTTGTCTCGATGTCCAGGATCAGATCGCGGTTGCGTTCGCGCAGATCGACCAGACGATCGGTGATGGTTTCATAAGCTTCGGGGTTGAGCGTATGGAAGGCAATGTCTTCCAGCTCTTCGCGCATGTCGTGCATGCCCATGCGTCCGGCGAGCGGCGCATAGATTTCCATCGTTTCTTCCGCGATCCGTCCACGCTTGTGCTCCGGCATGTGGTGGAGCGTGCGCATGTTGTGCAGACGGTCAGCCAGCTTGACCAGAAGCACGCGGACGTCATCGGCAATCGCAAGCAGAAGCTTGCGGAAGTTTTCTGCCTGCTTGGCCTTCTGGGAAACCAGGTCCAGGCGCTTGATCTTTGTCAGGCCTTCAACCAGCTTGCCGATTTCCTCGCCGAACAGGGAGTCGATCTCGGCCCGGGTCGCGTCGGTGTCCTCGATCGTGTCATGCAGCAAGGCAACGGCGATGGTGGCGTCGTCCAGGCGCAGGTCCGTGAGGATCGCGGCAACTTCAAGCGGATGGGAGAAATAGGGGTCGCCAGACGCACGCGTCTGGGTACCATGCTTTTGCATGGCATAGACGTAAGCCTTGTTGAGCAAGGCTTCGTCGGCGTCCGGATTGTAGCGCGTAACTCGTTCAACGAGTTCGTATTGACGCATCATGGCCGCAACCGACCCTGGCAAACGGCTGAGACATCAGCGGGACAGACAAAAGTCGCCCGAAGCGCCGGGGAAACCCCGTCGCGCTTCAGACGAACTTGTGAACTCAAATCAGACGTCGTCGGTCCGCTCCGGCGGAACGAGGCCTTCGAGGCCGCGCAGAAGGTCTTCTTCGGACATGCGGTCGAATTCGACCGCGCTGTCGTCAACGTTGTTGACCTGCGTCATCTGATGCTGGTTCGAGGACGGAACCATCGGCACGGCTTCGGCCTCGGGCTCATCCACTTCCACATATTTCTGCAGCGAGTGGATCAGGTCCTCTTTCATGTCTTCCGGGCTGACGGTCTGCTCGGCAATCTCGCGAAGCGCAACAACGGGGTTCTTGTCGTTGTCACGGTCAATGGTCAGCGGCGAGCCGCTCGAGATCATGCGAGCGCGATGCGCAGCAAGCAGCACCAGCTCAAACCGGTTTTCGACCTTGTCGATGCAGTCCTCGACGGTCACGCGCGCCATTCGACGTCTCCATAGGCTTAAGGAACTTGAAGAACCAGCGTATAGTGTTCACGTTTCCAAAAAGCAACCCCTTGTCAAATTTGAGAGGAGGAGGTCAGATCCCGGAACGCATAGGCAAAGAATCCGCTGTTTTTTTGTCTGATTTGGTGCAGGCTACTCGCTTTTGCATTGCGGCACTCCAATATAATGGTGTAGGCCACTAGTAACGGCCCTTTTCAGAATCAGAAGGCCGTTGACAAAACAAAACGATAAGCTGTGTGACGCCACGGAATACGCGGTAAACTTACAGCAAAATATACGTCGCCTTATAGAGTGCGCCTGGAATTGGTCGCGGGAAGCCGGTTCCTTCTACGCCAAATTGCAAGAGCGACGTGTATGACTCGGAAAGGTTTCAAATAAGATGTTTGACGCTCGAGAAAAAGTTGCTTTGTTCATTGATGGAGCGAACTTGTACTCAACGGCCAAGGCAATTGGTTTTGACATCGACTACAAACGTTTGCTGAAAGAGTTCCAGGGACAGGCGTATCTCCTGCGGGCGTACTATTACACCGCGCTGATCGAAGATCAGGAGTATTCCTCCATCCGTCCGCTGATCGATTGGCTTGACTATAACGGCTACAAGGTCATCACCAAACCGGTGAAGGAATTTGTCGACAGTGCCGGCCGCCGCAAGGTGAAAGGCAACATGGACATTGAACTTGCCGTTGATGCCATGGAACTGGTCGAGTCCGTTGATCACGTGGTGCTGTTCTCAGGCGACGGCGATTTCCGCTCTCTGGTCGAGGCGCTGCAGCGCAAGGGCCGCAAGGTGAGCGTGGTTTCGACCTTGAAGACCCAGCCGCCGATGATCGCTGACGACCTGCGTCGCCAGGCCGACCACTTCATCGATCTGGCCAGCCTTGCCAACAAGATCGGCCGTGATCCGTCCGAACGTCCTGCCCGTCCGCAGACCCCCGCTCAAGTCGATGAAGACGACGAGGACGACGACTACTGAGGCTTGATCGGGCAATGTCCGACTATATCGCAGACCATGGGCCAGTCGATCCCCCATCAGATTGTCCGGCCTGTCCCCGCCTTGTTGCCCTGCGTGAAGAGCTGAAAGTTGCCTATCCCGACTGGCACAACGCGCCGGTTCCGTCATTCGGAGCCGACGCGCCGCGTCTTCTGATCATCGGCCTGGCGCCGGGCATGAAAGGGGCGAACTGTACGGGCCGCCCCTTTACAGGGGACTATGCGGGAGATCTCCTCTACCAGACCATGATCGAATTCGGTTTTGCCGAAGGGACCTATAAGGCCCGGCCGGACGACGGTCTGCAGTTGAAGGATGCGATGATCACCAACGCGGTGCGCTGCCTGCCGCTGCAGAACAAGCCAACCGGCGCGGAAATCAAGACCTGCCGCCCGTATCTTTTGTCGACGCTGGACGCCAATCCGTCGATCAAGGCTGTGCTTGCTCTCGGCCGGATCGCGCATGAGACTTTTCTGTCGGCCCTGGATCAGCGTCGGGCATCTTTCGCCTTTGCCCACGGCGCACGGCACGAGCTTCCCGGAACGGGACTGACGCTTTTCGACAGTTATCACTGCTCTCGCTACAACACCAACACAGGCCGCCTCACCGAGGAAATGTTCCACTCGGTCTTCAGGCAGATCCGCTCGTTTATTCCTTAGGAACACGACGGTGTAACGCTCTCGTCGCAGTTCGGTGATGTCGATAAAATTATCAGCCCTTTCCCGAGCGCAGCCCCCCCTTCCAACCTCATCCTGAGGAGGACCGTCAGGTCCGTCTCGAAGGATGGGCCACTTGCTCAAGAGTGTGTCGCCCATCCTTCGAGACAGCGCTGACGCGCTTCCTCAGGATGAGGTGTTGGGGTGGGAGCTGCCGCAATGTAGAGGAGAGGGCAGGGGCAGGCGTGCGCCGCCTTCCACACGGTCATTCCTCTGAATGCGGTTCCGTTTGATACGCCTCAGCGTCGACAACGAGCCAGCCGTTGGGGCCAAGATGTTCCTGCGGTTTGAAGCGGGCCTTGTAGGCCATCTTCTGGGAGCCGTTGACCCAATAGCCAAGATAAACGTAGGGCAGGTTCATCTTCCGGGCCCGTTCTATGTGATCCAGGATCATGTAGGTGCCGAGCGGGGTCCTGGTGTAGTCGGGGTCGTAGAAGGAATAGACCATCGACAACCCGTCCGAGAGCTGATCGGAAAGGGCAACACCCAACAACGGGCCTTCGCCGGCTCCGGTGATGAAGCTGTTCGGACCGCGTTGGCGATACTCCAGGACAATCGTTTCGACATGTGTGTCTTCGACCATCATTGCGTAGTCGAGGACACTCATCTCCGTCATGCCGCCGTTCTCGTGTCGGGCTTGAAGATAATCGCGGAAGAGATCGTATTGTTCGGCAGACGGGCTGGGCGGCAGACGGGCGCCGACGATGTCCGTGCCGGATTTCCAGACTCGCTTGAACGACTTGCTCCACTTGAAATCATCGACGCGGACGCGAACCGAGATGCAGGCCTGGCACCGTTCGCAGGCCGGGCGGTAGGCGATATTCTGACTGCGCCGGAAACCGCCCTGCGTCAGTACCTCGTTGAGGGCGGGAGCGCCATGGCCGACAAGATGGGTAAAGACCTTGCGCTCTTGTTTTCCCTCAAGATAAGGGCAGGGCGCTGGCGCCGTAAGGTAGAACTGCGGATGATCTGTGGGGTGCCGTGTCACCGTTTTGTCCCGCGAAACCTTTAGATTTGTTCTCTATTCCCGGTCCTATAGTCCGTAATACCATGGCGCGACCAGAGAGAAGGTCAACCATAAAATGAGCGCAAGCGGTGTGCCAGCCCGCACAAAGTCGTTGAACTTGTAGTGACCCGGACCCATCACGATCAGGTTGGTCTGATAGCCGATCGGCGTCGCAAACGACGAGTTGGCCGCAATGATCAGGCAGACGACGAAGGCTTCCGGGCTCGCACCGATCTGGTTTGCCAGATTGATCGCAATCGGTGTGAACAGGACAGCCGCCGCGTTGTTCGACAGGAAGTTTGTCAGGATCATCACGATGAAGAACAAGGCCGACAGCATCACGGTCGGCGATGCCCCGGCGAGCAAATGAACCAGTCCGGTGGCAATCGCATTCGCGCCGCCGGTACCCTCCAGTGCAACGGCAGCCGCAAGCGAGGCGCCCACCAGCATGAAAATGCGGCTGTCGATGGCGCGCATGGCCTGGCGGATGTTGAGACAACCCGACACAATCATGGCGAAGGTCCCGGCCACGGCGGTGGTGACAATGGGAACAAGACCGCTGGCAGCCAGCGCGACAACAAGAGCGAAGATGACAAGTGCCCGTGGCGCGTAGCGTTTGCGCGGCACTTCCGCCATCGACCAGTCCAGCAGCAGCACGTCGCGATTGCCGCGCAGGCGCGCGATCGCCTCTTCACTGCCGGCCACGAGAAGCACGTCACCCGCTTCCAGGCGAATGTCGTTCATCGCCATGCGCGGCATGCGGCTGCGGCGCTGGATACCCATCACCAGACAGCCGGTGTCGGTGTAAAAGCCCGACTGGGGCAAGGTGCGTCCCATCAGGCGGGACGCGGGGGCCACCACCACTTCCGCCAGGCTGATCGTACCGGCAGGTGCCTGGGTCTCGCGGCCGGAGTTGCTGGTATCTGAATCTGCTTCCATCAGCGGCTGCCGGCGAGCCAGAGCATTGGCAAGGGCTGCACGCGTGGCCGCCACGATCACGGTATCGCCGGGAGAGAGCACCACGTTTTCAAACGGGGGTAGAATTGGCTTCTGGCCTCGTTGAACCAGTCTTACCGTCATGTCCTTCAATTGCGGGAACATGCCGGATACGGATTCCACGCCCACCAGCGGATGACCATAGGTGATTTCGATCTGGGCGATAAACTGCTTGCCGGAGGAGCTCTGGAACTCTTCCGCCATGGTTTTGCGCACCGGAAGCAGCTTCGGCATGATGAACAGCACATAGATCGAGCCGACACCGGCGATGATCAGTCCGATTGGGGTGAAACTGAAAAAGGTCAGTTTGAGATCGGAACTTTGCGCCGCGAAATTTGCTACCAGCAGGTTGGTCGACGAGCCGATCAACGTCGTCATGCCGCCAAGGATCGCGAGGAAAGACAGGGGCATCAGCACACGGGCCGGCGACTGGCCGACCGTTGCGGCAACAGCAGTCAGGATCGGCAGAAACATCACCACAACAGGGGTGTTGTTCAAGAATGCGCTGAGCGCCGCGACAGTCAGGAGAACAGGGATTGCAGCCCGCAGCGACCGTCCGCGCGTCATTTTGACGATCGCCTTTGCCGGTGCTTCCAGCGCGTCCGTCTGGAACAGTCCCTGGCCGATGATCAGGAGGCAGATGACCGTTATCAGCGCCGGATTTGAGAAGCCGGACAGGAAGTCGCCGGTGGTGATAAGCGAACCGTCCGGTCGCTCGACCGGAAAAACCGAAAAGATGACAATGAAGGCGGAAACGGACCCGAGGGCTATTGTTTCAATCGCGTACCGCTCGACGGCGTACAGGACGACAGTGGACGCGATCACCACGAAGGTCAGCGCCATTGCAATATCAACTGAGTCCATTCACCTGCCCAAAGCCACCTTGGCCAATTTCACGAACCTGCACTTTAAAGCAGGCGGTCCCGGCAATGGAAGAGCCTTAAGATAATATTGCCGTTGATATATTCCTTTGAGGCAATGACACTGTCAAAGTTCATCCGCCGTTACCGCGATTTGATCCGATTAATGGGAACCCGGACTGGCGATCCGCGTTGAAGAAGTCATGAAATCAGATAACCCAATTTCGCCTTCGTTCCCGAAAGACCTGCTCTCGCTGGTCTTGTTTCTGGCGGTTGTCTTGGGTGTCGGCATCACGATCGGCGTTTTGAACACACCAGGCGCCTGGTACGAGGCCTTGCAGAAGCCGCCGTTCAATCCGCCCAACTGGGTCTTCGCGCCTGCCTGGACCATTCTTTACATTCTGATAGCGATTGCCGGCTGGCGGACATTCCTTCGGGCACCTGATAGCCGCGTGATGAAAATCTGGTACGGGCAGATGGTTCTCAACTGGATCTGGTCGCCACTCTTCTTCACGCTCCACTTCATGTGGACGGCTTTTGCCGTGATCGCGGTGATGCTCTACCTGATCCTGAACTTTATCGGTGGAAGCTGGCAAACGGATCGTTTGTCGGCGCAGCTGTTCATACCCTACGCGCTCTGGACCTGCTTTGCCGGAGTATTGAACCTGTCGCTGGCTCTCTTGAACTGACCTTACACCTGGCCGCGCACATAGCCTTGATGGGAGGCCGAGTTGATCACCACCGTTCCCAGTACGAGGTCGTGCAGCAGGCGTTTACGGTCGGAAAACAGTGACACCAGCAAAACGAGCGGCGTCAGCAAAGAGACCGAAAACCAGAACAGGATGACATGGACGGCTGCCAGAAGCGGGTAGGGCTTTGCGCCATACCAGAGGCGCATTTCCAGTCCCATCGCACGCATGCCCAGGGTTGACGCCTGCGAGCCACCAAGGGTGAAGGCGACATAGAGCAGCGCAACCGCCGTCGGCAGGATGCCGTAAAGCAGGAAGCCGAGTCCCAGCGTAAAGACACCCAGGAAGAACACCACGATGCCGGCACCGAAGGTTAACAACGTGATCACGATCAGATCGATGAAGAAGGCAAAGATGCGCCGGCTGCGCACGCCGGAAAACAGCTCCGGATTGCTCACAGGATCGAAAACGTCCTGACGGGCATATTCGGAGGTGGTTTCAGCTGACATGGTTCGGCTCCCTTGGGTTCGATGATCAACATGTGGTGATTTGGAGCGGGTTTCGCAAATCATTTGCCGGGTGAAGCCGAACCGTTCCGCGGGTAATCCACGCCACCCCCTCATCCTGAGGAAGCGCGGAGCTCTGTCTCGAAGGATGGGCGGCATACGCCGGAGCAAGGAGTCCATCCTTCGAGACGGTCCTCCGGTCCTCCTCAGGATGAGGTCGGTGTGTGGAGTGTCCGCATCAATAGCCGTGTAATGAAGGACTGAGGTGGCAGCCCTTCAGTCCATCCGCTCGCCGATTTCCAGGTAGCGCACCACGAAGGCGCGTTCGCGCAGAGCGGCGACGATACGCTCGCCATGTGGACGGTCAAAGGCCTCGAAGGTGACGTCCAGCGTTGCTCCTTTCGCGGGAACATTGAGGAACAGGCGATGGTGTTCAACGTCGACCACGTTGCCCTGCATGTCACCGATCACGGTTGCGATTTCACCCAGAACGCCGGGGCGGTCCGGCGTGTCGATCCGGATCGAGACCAGTTTGCCATCGCGTGCAAGTTCGCGAACCACGATCTTGGACAGCAGTCTCGGATCGATATTGCCGCCGCAAAGAACCAGGCCAACCCTCTTGCCGGCAAATCGCTCGGGTTCGGTCAGCAAGGCCGCGAGACCGGCAGCGCCTGCGCCTTCCGCAATGGTCCGTTGCAAGGTCAGATAGGCGTTGATCGCCCGCTCGATGCTGCTTTCCGAAACAAGCAGGATATCATCGACGGCCCTTTTGACGACTTCGGTCGTCAGGACGCCGATGTCGCGCACAGCGATACCTTCTGCGATGGTCGCCCCTTCGCAGCGCACGTCCTTGCCATAGAAGGCGCCCCACATGCCGGGGTAAAGCGTCGTCTCAACGCCAATCACTTCGACGGAAGGTTTGAGAGCTTTTGCCGCCGTGGCGATGCCGGCGATGAGGCCGCCACCGCCGATCGGCACGACGAGAACATCGAGATCCGGCTGCTGCGCCAGCATCTCGATGCCGATCGTGCCCTGGCCGTGAATGACATGGGCATCGTCGTATGGGTGAACCCAGACGAGATTGTTCTGTTCGGCCAGCCTGTCGGCTTCTTCCTTCGCCTCGGCCAGCGTGTTTCCCGCCAGGACCACCTCTGCACCGTGGTTGCGGGTCGCGGAGATCTTCACGAATGGCGTCAGAACCGGCATGACGATGGTTGCCGGTATGCCAAGCCGTCCGGCGTGGTAGGCAACACCCTGGGCGTGGTTGCCGGCCGAAACAGCAATCACGCCGCGCTTCTTTTCATCCGCCGTCAGGCTGGAGAGCTTCACCAGCGCACCACGTTCCTTGAAGGCGCCGGTGACCTGCATGTTTTCGTATTTTACAAAGACATCCGCCCCTGTGAGCTGCGAAAGCCGCGGAGCGGGCAGGCACGGGGTCTCGATTACGGCGCCCTTCAAAAGCGCAGCCGCTTCCTGAACCTTGTCGAATGTGACGCTGTCAGCGGTGGTTGCCCCGGTGGAGGTCATTTCCCGGCTGCCAGCATTTCGGCCACCTTCGGTGCGAAATAGGTCAGGATGCCGTCGGCGCCGGCGCGCTTGAAGGCGAGCAGACTTTCCAGCATCGCCTTGTCTCCGTCCAGCCAGCCGTTTGCGGCCGCGGCCTTGATCATCGCGTATTCGCCTGACACCTGATACGCGTAGGTCGGAACCTGGAACTCGTCCTTTATCCGCCGGACAATGTCGAGGTAGGGCATGCCTGGCTTGACCATCACCATGTCGGCGCCTTCGGCAATGTCCAGTTCGGCTTCCCGAAGGGCTTCGTTCGTATTGGCCGGATCCATCTGGTATGTGCGCTTATCGCCAACCAGGGTCCCCGACGAGCCGACGGCGTCCCGGAACGGACCATAGAAGGCGGAGGCGTATTTCGCCGAATAGGCCATGATCTGCGTTCCGCGATGACCTTGAGAATCGAGAGCCTGTCGAATGGCGCCGATACGTCCGTCCATCATGTCGGACGGGGCGATCACGTCTGATCCGGCTTCCGCCTGCACCAGGGCCTGCCGGCAGAGCTGATCCACTGTCTCGTCGTTCAGGATCGTCTCGCCTTCCATCAACCCGTCATGACCGTGGCTGGTGTATGGATCAAGGGCGACGTCCGTCATCAGTCCCAGGTTCAGGCCTTCCGCCTTGATTGCGCGCAAGGCGCGACAGGTCAGGTTTTCAGGATTGAGAGCCTCGGAACCTGTTTCATCACGAAGACCAGGATCGGTGTAGGGAAACAGTGCCAGTGCCGGAATGTTCAACTTCGCTGCCTTCTCGGCGTCGCGGACGGCTTCATCCACGGACAGGCGCACAACATCCGGCATGGACGGAACGGACTGACGGATATTCTCGCCGTCCACCAGGAAAATCGGCCAGATCAGGTCATCGACCGTAAGGCTGTTCTCGCGCACCAGACGGCGTGACCAGTCGCTCTGGCGGTTGCGGCGCATGCGGGTGCCGGCCAGAAGTGTGTCCATATGGTCGGAGGTGATCGGCGGGAGGGGAGATTTTGACGGCATCGGCCCTGACTGTTCGCTAGGAGATGTTGGAAAGCGTATTCTGATCGAAGTGAGCCGCCAATCTATCACGCAGATTGACGCAATCCAACATTCTGTAAAATAACTGAATTTAATAAAGAAAAAGAGATTGTTTGACGTTCGCGTCAAATGTGCTTTAGTGCTGCCGCGAAGACAGGGCGCAGACCTTTCCGGAGGAGGAAGCGCGCCGCCACCGCTTGAGGGAGGATAACCCGTGGACTTTTCACTGAACGAAGATCAGCGCGCCTTTCAGGACATGGCGGCAAGTTTCTCGCGGGATGAACTGGCGCCATTTGCCAAGGAATGGGACGAGGAAAGCCACTTTCCGATTCCCACCCTGCGCAAGGCAGCCGAGCTTGGGTTCGGTGGCATCTATGTGAAGGAAGATGTCGGCGGTTCCGCGCTCACCCGGCTGGATGCAACGCTGATCTTCGAGGAACTGTCCAGGGGCTGTACGTCGACGGCGGCCTATATATCCATTCACAACATGGTCGCCTGGATCATCGATACATATGGCTCGGAGGACCTGCGCCAGAAGTATCTGCCCAGGCTCTGCACCATGGACCTGCTCACAAGCTACTGTCTCACCGAACCGGGCTCGGGTTCGGATGCAGCGAGCCTGCGTACCAGCGCCAAGGATGATGGCGACCATTATATCCTCAACGGCTCCAAGGCATTCATCTCCGGTGGCGGCGTTAGTGATCTGTATGCGGTAATGGTCCGCACAGGTGGTGAGGGCCCGTCCGGCGTTTCCTGTCTTCTGGTCGAAAAAGGGACACCCGGTCTTAGCTTCGGTGCCAACGAGGTGAAGCTCGGCTGGAAGAGCCAGCCGACGGCCCAGGTCAATTTTCAGGATTGCCGGGTGCCGAAGTCAAATCTGATCGGATCGGAAGGGCAGGGCTTCAAGATTGCGATGGCGGCGCTCGATGGCGGCCGGCTCAACATCGGCGCCTGCTCGATGGGGGCTGCACAGGCCTGTCTCGATCACGCCCTGGCCTATGTGCAGGAACGCAAGCAGTTTGGTCGACCGATTGCCGACTTCCAGGCACTTCAGTTCCGCCTGGCGGATATGGCAACCGAATTGGAAGCAGCCCGTCTGCTCTTGCACAAGGCCGCTTCGGCGGTGGATGCGAAATCGCATGACGCCACCAAGCTTGCGGCCATGGCCAAGCGGCTTGCCACCGACACCGGCTTCAAGGTGGTCAACGAAGCACTGCAGCTTCATGGCGGCTACGGCTATCTGCGCGACTATCCTATCGAGCGTTATTTCCGCGACGTGCGGGTGCATCAGATCCTGGAAGGCACCAACGAGATCATGCGGCTGATCATTGCGCGGCAGCTGCTGAAGGACTGATCGAGTTTTCCGTCCCATTCCGTTGAAACGACTCTTCTTTTTGCGAGGCGCCAGTGAGCGACGAGATTCTTTTCCAGAAGCGCGGCAAGGCCGGGTTTGTCATCCTGAACCGGCCGAAGGCACTGAATGCGATCAACCACGCCATGGTCCTGGCAATGGCCGAGCAATTGTCGCGCTGGGCGGAAGATCCGGAAATCGCACACATCGTCGTTACGGGTGCTGGCGACAAGGCGTTCTGCGCAGGTGGCGACATTCGCAGCATCTATGATGCCCGAATGAGCGGGCAGACCGATGGCCTGAGCGCCTTCTTCCGTGACGAGTACATGCTCAACGCACAGATCAAGGCCTATCCGAAGCCTTACATCGCTCTCGTCAACGGGATTGTCATGGGAGGCGGTGTCGGGGTGTCGGTTCATGGCAGCTATCGCATCGGCACGGAAAAGACTTTGTTTGCGATGCCTGAAACCGGAATTGGCTTTTTCCCGGATGTCGGCGGGACATTCTTCCTGCCGCGCATGCCCAGGAACAGCGGCGTCTACTGTGCACTTAGCTCCGGCAGGCTGAAACAGGGCGATGCTCTGGCTACCGGCGTCCTGACCCACGCCGTTTCGGAAGAAAGCCTTGCTGACCTGGAACAGGACCTTGAAACAGCAGACGATATCGGCGCAGTGCTTGCGCCGTATCTGACGACGCCGGAGAAGGGGCCCGTCTGCGAAAGTCTCGACGTTATCGACGAGATCTTTTCGGCTGCATCGGTGGAAGACATTCTGTCGCGTCTGGATGCTTCACAGAGTGAATTTGCCGGGAAGGCCGCTGCCGCGATCCGGCAAAAATCACCGACAAGCGTTCTGATTGCTTTCGAGCAAATGAAGCGAGGCCGCAAGCTTTCCTTCAATGAATGCATGAAGCTTGAATATCGCATCGTCTCGCGCATTCTGCAGGGGACGGAGTTCTACGAAGGCATTCGTGCTGTGCTGGTCGACAAGGATCAGACGCCAAAATGGTCGCCTGCCCAGTTTGGCCAAGTGGACAGCGCCGAGCTGGCGTCGTATTTCGAGGAACCTGCTGACGGAGATCTGCCGCTCAGCTGAGCTCAACCTGACCCGGACAGCACATGATTACCAGCTTTCAGGACCTGATCGATTCCCGCCCACCCTGGAGCACGCTGCTGATCTGGTATCTGCGCGGCATTGCGATCATTCTCATCGGCGGCGGCGTCATCTACTGGGCCCGCATTATCGGCATCGTCGAATGGCGTGGATTGTGGTTCTGGGATATGCCCGTGGCGCTGCAGGGAGCCATCGTCTTTTTTGCCGTCCTGGATCTGGTGGCCGCGACCGGCCTCTGGCTGACCGTGTCCTGGGGCACGGTGATGTGGATTTTCCGCTGCTTCTGCCAGATCGTCATGCACACAGCCTTTTCCGATCTCTACGGCCGCCGGCCATATGAAATCGCCTTCTACCTGCTGACAATCGCAATCTATGCCGGACTGGCCTTCCTGATGGACAGGGAAAACAAGGCCAATGCCGGCTGACGGCGGTTGAATCAGTTTTTGAAGTGCCTGGAACGGCAGTTCAAGACGGCCAGCCAACAGATTCAAAATCAACATGAAATCTCTTTGGGAGGAAACCATCATGAGCACTATCGGATTTATCGGTCTTGGCAACATGGGCGGACCGATGGCGATCAATCTCGTCAAGGCAGGGCACAAGGTACTCGGCTTTGATCTGTCCGAAGCGGCCATGGCGGCACACGAAGCGGAGGGTGGTGAAAGGGCAGGTAGTGTCGCTGACCTGGCTGCTGCTGCCGACGTGATCGTCACCATGCTGCCCGCCGGAAAGCATGTCCGCCAGATCTATGAAGGCGAGGGCGGCATTCTCGACAACGCCAAGCCCGGCACTCTCATGATCGATTCCTCGACCATCGACGTCGACAGCGCCCGTGCGGTCAGCGCGGCGGCAGAGGCCAGAGGCATGAAAATGGTCGACGCACCGGTCTCCGGCGGTGTTGCGGGCGCAGCGGGTGGAACGCTGACTTTCATGGTCGGTGGATCCGCCGAGGCATTCGAAGCGGCGAAAACCTATCTCGACATCATGGGCAAGACCATCGTGCATGCAGGCGACGCCGGAACCGGTCAGGCGGCGAAGATCTGCAACAACATGATCCTCGGCATTTCCATGATTGCCGTGTCGGAGGCATTCGTGCTCGCCGAGAAGCTGGGTCTGGACAAGCAGAAGTTGTTTGACATCTCCTCGACCGCGTCCGGTCAGTGCTGGTCCCTGACATCCTACTGCCCGGTGCCAGGTCCGCTGCCGTCGTCTCCGGCGAACCGGGATTATCAACCTGGGTTTGCAGCCGCGATGATGCTCAAGGATCTGAAACTTGCTCAGGAAGCAGCAAATTCGGCCGGCGCGGCAACGCCGTTGGGCGCGGAAGCAGCGGCGCTCTATTCGCTGTTCTGTAATACAGGTGGCGAAGCCCAGGATTTCTCAGGGATTGTGAAGTTCCTCCGCGGAACATCGTAAACAACTTGTTAAAGGGAAGTCTAAAACGCCCCTTGGAAGTTAACGGATGATTCAGCGTGTCTCTTAAGCGGATTTTAGAATCGCTCGGTTAGATTGCGAAACAAGGCGGGAAAAATATCCGTCCAACGACAGGTACTAAAAGAGGCGCAATCACATGATCACCGCAAGTAGGGCAGTCGACGCTGTTGCACAGAGTGAAGGGGAAGAGCTTGAGATCAAGCCGCTTTACCTAGAGGCTCTTACGCTCGTTGAGCGACTGCATCGGCGTCTGCTCGACGTCATCAAGGACGAATTCGACCGCATGGGCCGGTCCGACGTAAACAGCGTGCAGGCACTGCTGCTGTTCAACATCGGCGACAGCGAACTGACTGCCGGTGAACTGCGGACACGCGGTTACTACCTGGGGTCGAATGTCTCCTACAACCTGAAGAAGCTGGTCGAGACCGGTTACATCCACCATCAGCGTTCGCGCATGGACCGTCGGTCTGTCCGCGTCAGCCTGACGGAAAAGGGTCGGGAAGTGGCCAAGATCGTGAACGATCTTTATGAGCGTCACATGCTGTCCGTGGAACAGGTCGGCGAAATCGGTCCGCAGGACTTTGTGGCTCTGAACAAGTCCCTGCGCCGTCTGGAGCGGTTCTGGACCGACCAGATCCTTTACCGCCTGTAAGACATTCGCGGAACATTCAGATGACAAGGCACCGCCCATTGGGCGGTGCTTTCTGTTTTTCAGCCTCAAGTTGCCGACCTCACGCAAATTTGCACAGCCGGAATTCTCGAACGGCAGAGAATCAAAGCTATGGTGCAGGCAGTTTCAACTGCTGAGGCAAAGTTGACATCTTGTGGTCACATTGGAATGGCTTTGTGCAGTGCTCCTGAATCCGAGATGGTTAAAAAATCAAGCGATTTGTTAACTCCCTTCCGTTAGGACTGGGAGCAGGAACCGCCGGGGTGGCCTGTTTTGTTGGTCTCAACCCCGCGTACTTGAAGAACATTTGCGCCGAATGGCGCTGCAACATGGGGTCGGCGATGAACCTTTTATCCGGACCGTTCGGGATAAAGCGTCACTGGAAGTGGACTGCTGGAAAAACGCTCAAGAGCATGATGATGCTGGGCGTGGTAACTCCAGTCATGATCGCAACTGGTGCGCAGGCACAGACGGCCCCGATGACATTCGCACAGAACCAGCAGGTTGAATGGGCGGATAACTTTGACATCGCGACGGACCACATCACGGAAGTGAAATCCTCTGCTCCGACGTTGTCGCCGCAGACGGCCGACTATATCGCGGCAGCGATCGATCGTTATCAGCGCATTGTCCAGGCCGGTGGCTGGGGAACAGTGTCTGCTGGTGGCAAGGCGCTTCGCATCGGTGCCAAGGATCCGCGCGTCGTGGAACTTCGCCGCCGCTTGATCGTTTCCGGCGATCTTGAACAGCAGGCCGGCCTCTCCGACACCTTCGATTCTTACGTGGATGCAGGGCTGCGTCGTTTTCAGCTTCGTCACGGTCTTATTCCGGACGGCGTGATGGGCGACGGCACCGTGACTGCGCTGAACATTTCGGCTGACGTACGTCTGCGCCAACTCGAAACCAACATGATCCGTATGCGGTCCATGTCCGGTTTCCTGGGCGACCGCTACGTGATGGTCAACATTCCGGCAGCAGAGATCGAGGCGGTCGAAAACGGCATGGTCCGTTCGCGCCACACGGCCGTTGTGGGCAAGATCGACCGCCAGACGCCGATCCTCAACAGCAAGATCTACGAGTTGAACTTCAATCCGTACTGGACGGTGCCGAAGTCGATCATCCGCAAGGACCTGATCCCGAAGATGAAAGAGGATCCGCAGTACCTTGCGAAGAACAATATCCGCATCTTCGACTGGAGCAACAACGAGCTGAACTGGCAACAGATCGACTGGAACACGGATGAGGCGACCCAGTATCGCTTCACCCAGGATCCGGGCTCGGAAAACTCGCTCGGGTCGGTGCGCATCAACTTCCACAACAAACACCAGGTCTATCTGCACGATACGCCGTCCAAGACCCTGTTTGGCGAAGCCAACCGGTTCCATTCTTCGGGCTGCGTGCGCGTTCAGAATGTGCGAGAGCTGGTGACCTGGCTATTGCAGTCGACAACTCCTGACTGGGATCGGGGACGTGTCGATGGTGTCATCCGCACCGGCGATCGTGAAGACGTGAAACTGAAATCGCAGATTCCGCTTTATCTCACCTACATCACCGCCTGGGCAAACGCCGACGGTGTGGTGCATTTCCGCGATGATATCTACGACCGCGACGACCTCTACGGAACGGGTGAGCAAGCACGCCTGTAGCAGTCGCCAAGCGTCAAACAATTGTTTCCTGTCCAGAAACGTCGGCCTTGATCGGGCCGGCGTTTCATGGATTCTAGCTCCATTCGCATGCTTGTTCGACAACGGGGTGCTGGATCAGGAGAACGGCAATGAGTCGCGAAGAGCGGCCTGGTGAAATTTATCTTGAGTTTCGGCCGATCGGTCAGCAGGTCAAGGTCACAGCCATTGACGCGGCGACCGGTTTTGAAGTGTCGGTCTTCGGGCCGGCTTCAGCGGCTCAGGAAGATCTGAAGCGGATTGCCGTTCGAAAACTTCGCCGCCGCCTTGAACAGGAAGCCTTGACTGCGCAGAACAGGCCTGACCCGACCCTTTATTGATGGTTTGTCTTAAGTCTCTGCTTCCGCAACAGGTTTCGATAAAACAACTATCAATTTAAATCGTTTTGAGAAGAACGGCGCACCAGATCGATTTGCGAGAGCAGATTTGAATTGTGCCCGGGTATTGTTTTGATGCTGGTCAAATGACCGGCGATGAAGATCGGATCTGTTGCAAGTGTAACTTGTTGGGTTCTCAGTTTAGATTTGGGCTGAGGTTGCGAAAACTTGTTTCGTTCAAGATTTGGCAGCTGTGTCGTTTTCCAAACTGGACGCGTCGGTATGCCCCTTGGTTCTGGTCGGGGGGTGTGTTAATTCCTCGCCTCACACAGGCATGACGGTCGAAAGCGTCCTTCCGGACATTGGCCGCCGATGCTCCTGATCTATCAAAAGAACACAAGGATGGCGCTATGTCTTTGATGGAAAGCTCCGATCAGTCCCTGCAGTCCGGTTTCTTCACCCGCAGCCTTGCTGAAGCCGATCCGGATATCTTCGACACGATCGGCAAGGAACTCGGCCGTCAGCAGCATGAAATCGAGCTGATTGCTTCGGAAAACATCGTTTCCCGCGCAGTGCTGGAAGCGCAGGGCTCGATCTTCACCAACAAATATGCCGAAGGTTATCCGGGCAAGCGCTACTATGGCGGTTGTGAGTTCGCCGACATTGCCGAAACGCTGGCAATCGAGCGCGCGAAGGAATTGTTCGGCTGCCAGTTTGCCAACGTTCAGCCGAACTCCGGCAGCCAGATGAACCAGGCGGTGTTCCTGGCTCTTCTGCAGCCTGGCGACACCTTCATGGGCCTGGATCTCAACTCCGGTGGTCACCTGACCCACGGCTCCCCGGTCAATATGTCAGGCAAGTGGTTCAACGTCGTCTCCTATGGCGTGCGTGAGGACGACCATCTGCTCGACATGGATGAGGTCGA
This sequence comes from Labrenzia sp. THAF191a, assembly GCF_009363335.1. Classification (GTDB taxonomy): domain Bacteria; phylum Pseudomonadota; class Alphaproteobacteria; order Rhizobiales; family Stappiaceae; genus Roseibium; species Roseibium algicola. The sequence continues at coordinate 5,245,080 of NZ_CP045333.1, read as the reverse complement.
GCGCCTTGCCAACGAACACAAGCCCAAGCTGATCCTGGCCGGCGGCACCGCCTATTCCCGCATTTGGGACTGGAAGCGCTTCCGCGAAATCGCCGACAGCATTGGTGCCTATCTCATGGTCGACATGGCGCATATTGCCGGTCTGGTTGCAGGTGGGGTCCACCCGTCGCCGGTGCCGCACGCCCACGTCGTCACCACCACCACCCACAAGTCCCTGCGCGGCCCGCGCGGCGGCATGATCCTGAGCAACGACGAAGCGATCGCCAAGAAGATCAATTCGGCCGTCTTCCCGGGTCTTCAGGGTGGCCCGCTGATGCATGTGATTGCTGCCAAGGCAGTTGCCTTTAAGGAAGCACTGCAGCCGGAGTTCAAGGCTTATGCCCGCGCCGTTCAGGAAAACGCCAAGGTTCTGGCTGAAGTCCTGAAGGAGCAGGGTCTGGATATCGTATCTGGCGGCACCGACAACCACCTGATGCTGGTGGATCTGCGTCCGAAGAACGCCACCGGCAAGGTGGCTGAAAAATCTCTCGGCCGCGCCAACATCACCTGCAACAAGAACGGTATCCCGTTCGACCCGGAAAAGCCGTTTGTCACGTCTGGCGTTCGTCTCGGCACCCCGGCAGCAACCACCCGCGGCTTCGGTGTTGCGGAATTCCGCGAAGTCGGTCTGCTGATCACGGAAGTGTTGGACGGTTTGAAGGCCGCAAACAGTGAAGAGGGCAACGCGGCAGTTGAAGCGGCGGTCAAAGCCAAGGTAGAAGCACTGACGGCCCGGTTCCCGATCTACGGGGGCTAATCGCGGGCTCGCTCAGGAGCTTTAAGACATGAGATGTCCGTTTTGCGGGGGTGAGGAAACCCAGGTCAAGGATTCCCGCCCGACCGAGGACAATACAGCCATCCGCCGCCGCAGGATCTGCAATACCTGCGGCGGCCGGTTCACCACCTTCGAGCGCGTGCAGCTGCGCGAACTCCTGGTGCTCAAACGCTCCGGTCGCCGCGTTCCCTTCGACAGGGAAAAACTGATGCGGTCCGTGCAGATCGCGGTGCGCAAGCGTCCCGTGGATCCTGACAAGATCGAACGCATGGTCTCCGGCATCGTTCGCCAGCTCGAAAGTTCGGGCGAAACCGAAATCACCGCGGAAACCATCGGCAACCACGTCATGGAAGGCCTCAAGGGCATCGATGACGTTGCCTATGTCCGCTTTGCCTCCGTTTACAAGAATTTCCGAGAGGCGAAGGATTTCGAAGCCCTTCTGGATGAGCTGAGCGATCCGGACGGACAGCCGCTCAAAAACTCCTGACCTGCAGTACCCGGTTCTTGATGTCCGAACTTTCCAATCTTGATGCCCGTTTCATGGCGGCCGCCGAACGCCTTGCCCGTCGTGGTCTCGGCCGTGTGTGGCCCAATCCATCTGTGGCTGCGCTCATCGTCCGTTTCGACGCAGGTGCCGCTGTTCTCGTGGGCAGAGGCGTCACGTCACGTCCAGGCATGGCGCATGCGGAAGTCAACGCCTTGAACCAGGCAGGGGACAGGGCGAAAGGGGCGACCTGTTACGTCACGCTGGAGCCATGTTCCCACTACGGCCGGACCCCGCCTTGCGCCAAGGCTCTGATCGAGGCGGGCGTGAAACGCGTGGTCGTCGGCATGCTGGACCCGAACCCACGTGTCGCTGGCCGTGGTGTCGCCATGCTGCGCGATGCGGGCATCGAGGTGGAAGTGGGGGTGCGCGAAAAGGCCATGCATGCGCTTTACCGGGGGTTCACCTACCGGCAACTGAAGCAGCGTCCGGTGGTGTTCCTGAAGCTAGCTGTTTCCAGGGATGGATTTATCGGTCGGGCAGGCGAAGGTCAGGTCAAGATCTCCGGTGCCCTGTCGATGCGCAAGGTCCATGGATTTCGCGCCGAATGCGATGCAATCCTGGTCGGTTCAGGCACGGCGCTTGCCGATGACCCGCAACTGACCTGCAGACTTCCGGGCCTCGCGGATCGCTCTCCTGTGCGGGTCATCATCGACCGCTGCGCCCGGCTGCCATTGACTTCCAAACTGGTGCAAACCTGCGTCGACGTGCCTGTCTGGCTTGTGTGTGGCAATGCGGCGGATGCTGACAAGCTGGCGGACCTGGCGGCTGCTGGTGTCAACGTCATCCGGGTGCCCGCTGAAGAAACCGGCATCAAGCCCTCTGTCATCCTGAGTGCGCTGGCAACACGCGGCATAACGCGGGTGATGGTTGAAGGTGGTTCCCGTCTGGCGTCGTCTTTCCTGGCGGCGGATCTGGTGGATGATCTTTGTGTCGTTACCGGGGATATCGTAATCGGCGAAGGTGGCATACCTGCTCTGCACGGTCTTGACCTTGCAGATGTTCTCAAAGACCCCAAATTCGAGCGGGTCGATGCGGGCCGTTTCGGTCCGGACAGTTTTGTTTATCTCAGACGGCGCGGAGCCTGACATGTTCACCGGAATTGTGACCGACCTCGGCGAGATCCTCGCTATCGACAAGATCCCTGCCGGAATGCGGACGCGGATCCGCACCGCCTACGATACGAATGGCTTCGACATCGGGGCTTCGATTTCCTGTTCCGGTGTCTGCCACACGGTGACAGCCAAGGACAACGGATCCAATGGCAACTGGTTCGAAGTGGAATCGGCAGCCGAAACCCTGGCGCTGACCAACGTCGCATCCTGGAAAGTGGGGCAGAAACTCAATCTGGAACGCTCGCTGACGATGGGTGCGGAGCTGGGCGGGCACCTGGTTCTTGGCCATGTCGATGGACTTACAACGGTGACAAAGCGTGAAGACCATCCAGATTCGGTCTATTTCCAGTTCGAGGCACCAGAAGAAGCCGCCCCCTTCATCGCCAAGAAAGGCTCGGTCGCACTCGACGGTACGTCCCTCACGGTGAACGAGGTCGACGGCTTGCTCTTCTCCGTCTTCCTGATCCCGCATACGCTCGAAGTCACGACCTGGTCCGATCGGCAGGTCGGTGACAAGATCAACCTGGAAGTGGATATGATGGCCCGCTACGCCGCCCGTCTTGCGGAATTCTCCAAGACCGGGTAGGGGACGGTCCCAACACCTTCGAAAAGAGCTAATATCATTTACCGCCTTAACCACGGGACGAACTCGTCACCGGGATATCGTGGTCCTTTACGAATGAGACTGGACAAACCGGGGCAGACGTGGTTCCTGTCGCGGCCTTACATAGGAACGAAAACCCATGAGCGCTGCACCGAAACTTCTGATCATCGAAGCCCGTTTCTACGAGGATCTGGCCGATGCTCTCGCAGAAGGCGCGATCAAGACCATTGAGGCTGCCGGCGCAAGCTATGACCGGATCGCGGTTCCGGGCGTCCTGGAAATTCCGGCTGCCCTGTCCATGGCTCTGACGGCAATGGAAAACGACGGCGAGCTTTACGACGGCTTCGTTCTGCTGGGTGTCGTCATTCGCGGCGAGACAACCCACTACGATATTGTTGCCAATGAATCGAACCGGGTGATCATGGATTTGATCGTCGATGCGGATCTGGCTGTCGGAAATGGTATCCTGACCGTTGAAAACGGTGAGCAGGCATGGGCCCGCGCGAAGGTGGACGACAAGGACAAAGGCGGCGCGGCTGCCCGTGCTGCCCTCGACATGATCGCCCTGCGCGAGCGGCTTGGAGTATAAGAAGAATGACCGGAAAGGCCGACCCGGAAAAACCGGCTGGAAAAACTGTGCGCCCTGCAAACAAACGCGGCGTGGCTCGCCTTGCCGCTGTTCAGGCTCTTTATCAGATGGACGTAGGCGGTGCGCCGCTGACCAGTGTCGTCAGCGAATTCACTGCCTTTCGCCTCGGCAAGGAAATCGACGGTGCGCAGTATCGCGAAGCCGACGAACAATGGTTCAAGCAGATCCTTGCCGGCGTTGTGGAGGACCAGAAGTTTCTGGATCCCTACATTCACAATGCGTTGGCCGAAGACTGGCCTCTGAAGCGTATCGACAGCCTGCTGCGGGCCATCCTCCGCTCGGGCTCCTACGAGCTGCTGCGCCGCAAGGATGTTCCGGCCAAGGTGATCATTTCCGAGTATATCGACGTTACCAAGGCCTTCTTCGATGATGATGAGCCCGGCCTTGTCAACGGCGTGCTCGACCGTCTTGCGCATGAATTGCGCAGCGGCGAACTCGAGGAAAAGAAAACGGACGGCGCCTCCTGATCATGGGCGCTGACCGGCCAGGCGAATTCGAGCTGATCCGGCGTTTCTTTGCCCCTTTGGCAAAAGACCCGGGCAGTCTCGGTCTGACCGACGATGCTGCGGTGCTGACACCGCGGGAAGGCCATGACCTCGTTCTGACCAAGGACGTGCTGGCGGCCGATATTCATTTCTTTGCTGAAGATGCACCGGAAGCGATTGCCGCCAAGGCACTGAGGGTCAACCTCTCGGACCTTGCGGCGAAGGGCGCAAGTCCGCGCGGCTATCTGATGGGGCTGTCCTTGCCGTCCGACTGGACAGTCGACTGGCTTGAGCGGTTCTGCAACGGCCTGGCGGCTGACCAGGCGGCCTATGATTTCCATTTGCTTGGCGGTGACACGGTCCGTTCCGGCAATGGTCTGCAAGTGTCGATCACGGCAATAGGCGAGGTTGAAACCGGCAACGCAGTTCGGCGGTCCGGGGCACGGCCGGGCGATCTTCTGTTCGTTACCGGAACCATTGGCGACGCCGCTGCCGGTCTTCAGGCGCGCCTCAATCCCGACTACTGCCGCGATCATGATCTGACTGAGAGCGAAGAAGCCCATATTCTCGACCGTTACCTGCTGCCGAGGCCGCGCACGAGGCTTGCCGGGGCGGTGACCGATTATGCTTCGGCTGCCATGGACGTGTCAGATGGCCTGTTCGCCGACTGCGCGCATATGGCCAGCGCTTCGGCGTTGGACCTCACGATCGACCTGGATCAGGTGCCGCTTTCACAGGCGCTCGCCCATCTCAAGATCAAGTCACCAGAGGACTTTGCCCGTTGCCTGAACGGTGGCGACGATTACGAAATCCTGCTGGCGGTGCCGGAAGACCTTTCAGGCACCTTCTGCCGGGTTGCTCATCTGGCCGGCTGTCCCGTCACGCAAATCGGTCATGCCCGGGCGGGTGAGGGCCGAATTCGGCTTGAGGAAGCCGGGCAACCTGTCGACTACGATCGCTTTGTGGGCTTCAGTCACTTCTAGCTGTCGCAAAGGACAGGCGCTGGAATTTTGCCAGGCCGGATCCTTCGCCCGAATGCCTGCCTCCGACGGTGTTGCGCTTTCGTGCCGCTTGGCCGCGACGTGTCGCACGTTACAGCTCTCGGCTGGTCTCCGGTTGCAAATGAAACTTCTGGTCTTTCGCGGTCGGCTGTTGGCGTGTTATGTGCCATGCAAACTTCTGCCTTCCTGAAAGTATCCAAATGACCGTGACGACCCCCGATAGCTTTGTCGACGACAGTCTGGCAAAACGAAACGCGCTGCTATTGGCTCTGGCTCAGGCTATTGGTGGGGCTTCGGCGTCGATCGTGATCGCAACGGCGCCGCTGGTCGGGTATTCGATGCTGGATACGGACAAGTCCCTGGCGACCTTGCCCGTGTCGGCGATGGTCCTGGGAACAGCTTTCGGGACCATTCCCGCCGGCATGATCATGCGCCGCTACGGCCGCAGGACCGGTTTCATGGGGGCAGCTTTGCTTGGGGCCATCGCCGGGCTGCTGGCGGCATTCGCGGTTTTCCAGGACGAGTTTCTGATGTTTGCTCTCGGGTGCTGCATCAGCGGTTTTGCAGGCGCATTCGTGCAGCAATACCGCTTTGCGGCAGCAGACACGGCAAGTGACGCCTTCAAGCCGAAGGCGATTTCATGGGTGCTTGCCGGTGGTGTTCTGGCAGGGGTGGTTGGTCCGCAAACGGTTATCGCCACCAAGGACCTGTTCTCGCCGATCCTGTTCGCCGGTACCTATCTGGCGCAGGCGGGCTTGTCACTGATTGCCTTTTTCCTCGTGGCTTTTCTCCGAATTCCAAAGCCGCAGCGGCATACCCACACCCAGGCGGGTGGACGTCCGCTGCGCCAGATCATGACACAACGCCGTTTCATCGTCGCGGCAGCCTGCGGTATCTGCTCCTATGCGCTCATGAGCATGGTGATGACGGCAACGCCGCTGGCCATGATCGGCTGCGGCCTGTCGCAGAATGACGCCACGCTTGGCATTCAGTGGCATGTGCTTGCCATGTTCGGTCCGAGTTTCTTCACGGGTAATCTCATTGGTCGCTTCGGCAAGGAACGGATCGTCTCGATTGGCCTGCTGCTACTGGCTGGATGTTCGGTGGTCGCGCTGATGGGGGTCGACCTTGCCAACTTCTGGATCGCCCTAATCCTGCTCGGCCTTGGCTGGAACTTCGGCTTCATCGGAGCCACCGCCATGCTGACGGATACCTACCGGCCCGAAGAGCGGAACCTGGTGCAGGCGGTCAACGATTTCCTGGTATTCGGCTTTGTTGCCGCCGCTTCGTTCTCGTCCGGCGCTTTGCTGAATGTCTACGGCTGGAACACGGTCACCATTCTGGTGTTTCCGTTTGTGGTGCTCTGCATCGGCTTGCTTATCTGGCTTGCAGTTGCGGAAAGAAGAGCGGATACAACCGCTTAAAGTACCTTCGAAATTCCATTTCGTCAGCGCAGCATAATTACTGCGCTGCATCAAACAATACCGTAACGGAAGTTTTGAATTAAACAATGTGAGAGCTTGACGAGGCGCGCCGCTTTGCTGCTATCGTTACCCTCCCTCACGTCGAGGAATTGATGTGAAGGGCCGTCAGGCGGCAAAAAACGACAAGAAAATCAGTCCGCCGCAGCTTTGGGAGGAAGTATGATCGAGCTTGTCGTCATCATTTGTGGCCTCTTGTCCATTGCCTATGGGGCGTGGGCCATCCAGTCCGTTATGGCAGCGGATGCAGGGAACGCGCGCATGCAGGAGATCGCCGAGGCGATCCAGGAAGGGGCTAGCGCTTATCTCAATCGTCAATATACGACTATTGCCATTGTGGGGGCCGTTGTTTTCGTGCTCGCCTGGCTATTGCTTTCCGGCACCGCGGCAATCGGATTTGCCATCGGCGCCGTCCTCTCGGGAGCTGCCGGTTACATCGGCATGATGGTTTCCGTCCGGGCCAATGTGCGCACCGCCCAGGCGGCCAGCCAAAGCCTCGGGGCAGGGCTGGAAATCGCGTTCAAGGCCGGTGCCGTCACCGGCCTTTTGGTTGCCGGGCTCGCGCTGCTTGGCGTGGCAGTCTATTTCGCCATCCTCACCGGAATGATGGGGTATGACCCGACGGATCGTACCGTGATCGACGCGCTGGTCGCGCTCGGCTTCGGTGCCTCCCTCATATCGATCTTCGCCCGTCTCGGCGGCGGTATCTTCACCAAGGGTGCTGACGTTGGCGGTGACCTGGTCGGCAAGGTTGAAGCCGGGATTCCGGAGGATGATCCACGCAACCCGGCGACTATCGCCGACAACGTCGGCGACAATGTCGGCGACTGTGCGGGCATGGCGGCCGACTTGTTTGAAACCTACGCGGTGACGGTCGTCGCCACGATGGTGCTGTCATCGATCTTCTTCACAAGCAGCCAGGCGATCGACCTGATGCACCTGCCGTTGCTGATCGGAGCTAGCTGCGTGGTGACGTCCATCATCGGCACGTTCTTCGTCAAGCTCGGCAGCAACAACTCGATCATGGGGGCACTCTACAAGGGCTTCATTGCCACGGCGGTTCTGTCCGCGGTAGCCCTCGCGATCATCATCTTCGGCTGGATCGGTGCCGGCACCGAGTTCACGACATCGGGCGGCACGACCTTTACCGGGTTCGATCTGTTCGTCTGTGGTCTCGTAGGTCTCGTGGTGACCGGGCTGATCATCTGGGTGACCGAATATTACACCGGCACGGAGTATCGTCCGGTGAGATCCATCGCCCAGGCGTCGGTGACCGGTCATGGCACCAACGTGATCCAGGGTCTGGCCGTGTCACTGGAGGCAACGGCCCTGCCGGCGCTGATCATCATCGCGGGCATTCTGGTCACCTACGCTTTCGCGGGCCTCTTCGGGATTGCGATTGCGGTAACGACCATGCTGGCGCTTGCAGGCATGGTGGTAGCGCTCGACGCCTTTGGCCCGGTGACCGATAACGCCGGGGGGATTGCCGAAATGGCGGATCTTCCGGCGGAAGTGCGTTCCACGACGGACGCCCTCGATGCGGTGGGGAACACCACCAAGGCGGTCACCAAGGGTTACGCCATCGGGTCCGCAGGGCTAGGTGCGCTGGTGCTCTTTGCCGCCTATACGGAAGACCTGAAGTTCTTCTCCAGCAATGCTGCGGAAGGGTCGATCTTCTATGGCATCGACGTCGGCACCCTGTTCACATTGTCCAATCCCTATGTGGTTGCAGGTCTCCTGTTCGGCGGTCTGTTGCCCTATCTCTTCGGCGGCATATCAATGACCGCCGTCGGCAGGGCAGCCGGAGCGGTGGTGGAGGAAGTCCGCCGCCAGTTCAAGGAAAAGCCGGGCATCATGCAGGGCACGGAACGGCCGGATTACGGTCGTGCGGTGGACATGCTCACAAAGGCGGCGATCCGGGAGATGATCATCCCCTCGCTGCTGCCGGTGCTGTCGCCCATCGTGGTGTTCTTCCTGGTCAAGGCCGTGGCAACACCGGCCGACGCCTTCGCGGCGCTTGGAGCGATGCTGCTGGGTGTGATCGTGACGGGGCTCTTCGTGGCCATTTCCATGACCGCCGGTGGCGGTGCCTGGGATAACGCCAAGAAGTCCTTCGAGGACGGCTTCACCGACAAGGACGGTGTGACCCACCAGAAGGGAAGCGAGGCGCACAAGGCCTCGGTGACAGGCGATACGGTTGGGGATCCCTACAAGGATACCGCCGGTCCGGCTGTGAACCCGATGATCAAGATCACCAACATCGTGGCCTTGCTGCTGTTGGCGATCCTGGCGCACTGACGCCCCGGAAAAAGAAAGCCCCGACCGATGGCCGGGGCTTTTTGCATTGGGTTGTGGCTTTTGCCTCAGAGACCAAGGCTCGGGTTGGTCGCACCGCGCAGGATCTGCGTCAGGAAGCCATAGTCGGCGCCGCCCGTACGGGTCTTGCGGGTGACAATGTCGACGATCTTGCCGTCTTCAAGCGAGTAGTTGCCGAGGTCCTGGACGTAGCCGTCCTTGTCGAAGTAAACCGCGACGACGCGCTGCTCGACGATATCCGGAGCCATGAAGGCGGTCGTGGCGGTTTTCTGCGAGATGTAATAGTAGGCATCGCCGTTGAGGCTGGACGTTGTCGACGGGGTTCCCAGGACCAGCTCAACCTGCTCGCGGCTGGAGCCGACCTGAACCTGGTTCAGCATGTCGCTGGTGATCACGTGCCCATGCGTATAGGTGGAGGTAAAACAGCCGCCGAGCGGTAAGGTGACCAGAAGCGGAAGGATCAGGGCGCTTGCCTTGAAGTTCATCTAAGAATTCCCGTTTCGCCAGACCGGTCTGGCTGCTCTTGAATTTCGTTGCTTGGCAAAGTCACTATCGTGGGATAGGGCACAAGGCAACACCTGACTTAAAAGGAGATGCCATGTTGTTTGGCCTGTTCCGCCGTCGGACCCGCGATGCCGAGCACAAGGTCTATTGTGAAATCGTGGCTCAAGCACGGCAGCCAGTCTTTTACACCGACTTTCACGTGCCCGATAGTATCGACGGCCGTTTTGACATGATCGTGGCTCATGCAGTGCTGTATTTCCGCCGGATGCGCGGGGAGGGGAAGTCGGTCTCGGAGTTTACGCAGAACGTCTTTGACCTGTTCTTTCTGGACATGGATGCATCGCTGCGTGAAATGGGTGTCAGCGACACGCGCGTGCCCAAGAAGGTGAAAGTCATGGGCGAAGCCTTTTACGGTCGTGCCGATGCCTATATTCCGGCGATTGAATCAAAAAACGTTGATGAGCTGGCAGAGGCGCTCGGCCGCAACATCTATCCGGATGCACCGGAGCCGGTCGCACAGAAGCGTTTGGCGTACTATATGCTGGAAGCTGCCGAAAGCCTCGAGGGGCAGACGGTGGAAGCACTGATGAACGGGAGCATCGTCTGGTCCGATCCTGAAAAATTCAAGGCATTGCCGGTCTGAGAGCCAAGCCGGCGGAGCAAGAGGCCGCGACAAAGGTGCCAAGGTAAAAACAAAAATGACAAAAGAAACTTTCCCCTATTCGTACAAGGTCAACGCCGCCCGCGTTGTCGACAAGGACGAACGCGTCACTGTCAGTCCGGACGAAGCCGCGCTCAAGGCCATAGCCAAGACCTATGAGCTCGATGGCATTCGCGACCTCAAGGCGGATTTCCTTCTGAAACCGTATCGCAAGGCGGGACTGCGCGTGGTCGGTCCGCTGACGGCAACGCTGGAACAGACCTGTGTGGTTTCACTGGAACCATTCGAAAGCCAGCTGAAGATCGATGTCGATCGCACCTTCGAGCCCCAGTCCAGCCGGCCGCGCAAGGTCAGCGATCTCAATGAGGACGGCGAGATTGAAATCGACCTGGAAACGCTCGACCCGCCCGATGTCATTCTGGATGGTGTTCTAGACCTTGGTGCTGTGATCTGCGAGGAACTTGCGCTTACGCTCGACCCGTTCCCCCGCAAGCCGGGAGTGGAGTTCGAGGGTGGCGATGGCGACGACGACAGCGTCGACGAAGAGCCCGAGGCCAAACCGTCCCCCTTCGCCGCCTTGAAGGCACTCAAGGAACAGCCGGATAACTGATATCCATTGTATTCACAGGTGCCGGAACGATTTGGGCTGGGTCTTCATGCAGGTTTTCAACGTCAGAACTCTCCGCGATCAGGAAAACGGTTGTCAGTCTTGCCAAAACCGTTATGTTCGCGCCCGTTCTAGGCCCTTGCCGGACCTGCAGGACTTTGTCTGGAAGCACCACTCGGTGCTGTTCTTGGTAGCGAAACGTCAAAAGACCTTCTAGATGGCGAAAACTATTCCGATTTCTCTGGATGCCATGGGCGGCGATCATGGGGCTGACGTCGTCATTCCCGGGGCGGAAATTGCGCTTGTCCGCCATCCTGACATCCGTTTCCTGCTGTTCGGCAATGAAAAGGTCGTGCTGCCGCTCCTGGAAAAGTATCCAAGGGTTCGCGACGCTTCGACGTTCCATCATTGCGACGTCTCCATTGCGATGGACACCAAACCCAGCCAGGCCCTGCGTCAGGGCCGCTGGCGCTCGTCCATGTGGCGGTCCATCGAGGCGGTAAAGACAGGCGATGCATCCGTTGCGGTCTCTGCCGGCAACACGGGCGCACTCATGGCCATGTCCAAGTTCTGCCTGCGGACAATGGCCAATATCGAACGTCCGGCGATCGCGGCCATCTGGCCGACCATGCGCGGCGAGTCCGTGGTGCTTGATGTCGGCGCAACGATTGGCGCCGACGCACAGCAGCTTATCGATTTCGCCATTCTCGGTGGCGCCATGGCGCGGGCCCTGTTCGGTGTCCAGAAGCCGAGCATCGGCCTGCTGAATATCGGCGTGGAAGAGGTCAAGGGACTGGAAGAGGTTCGCACCGCCGGCCGGCTTCTGCGCGAAACGCCGCTGCGCTCGCTGCATTACGCCGGTTTCGTCGAGGGTGACGACCTTGGCAAAGGCACGGTCGATGTCGTCGTGACCGAAGGCTTTGCCGGTAACATCGCGCTCAAAACCGCGGAAGGCACAGCCAAGCAGATCGGCAGTTACTTGCGTTCGGCCATGAATCGGACCTTTATGTCCAAAATCGGCTATCTCTTCGCCAAAGGCGCCTTTGATCTGCTGCGCGAGAAAATGGATCCGCGCAAGGTCAACGGCGGCGTGTTCCTGGGACTGAATGGCATTGTGATCAAGAGTCACGGCGGGACGGATGCCGAGGGCTATGCCTCGGCGATCGACCTTGCCTACGACATGGTCAAAAACGAACTGACACACAAGATCGCCCAGGATCTTGTGCATTATCATCGTGGCCGCTTCGCTGAAGCCGCGCCGACATCGGAAGGTGATTTGTGAGCGTAATCCGTTCGACCGTAACCGGCTGCGGAAGTTTCCTGCCGGAAAAAATCCTGACCAACGACGATCTCTCCAAGATGGTCGACACGTCTGACGAATGGATCGTTCAGCGCACCGGCATCCAGCAGCGCCATGTTGCTGCCGAAGGCCAGATGACCTCGGATCTTGCTCTGGAAGCTGCCAAGCGGGCGCTGCAAAGCGCCGGCCGGGATGCTCAGGAGATCGACACAATCATTCTGGCAACCGCCACACCGGACAACACCTTTCCGGCAACGGCTGTCACCGTCCAGGCCAACCTGGGCATCTATCACGGTGCCGCATTCGATGTGCACGCCGTTTGCTCGGGCTTTGTCTATGCCCTGACGACGGCCGATGCCTATATTCGGGCAGGCTTGGCGAAGCGCTGCCTTGTTATCGGTGCAGAGACGTTCTCACGAATTCTGGACTGGACCGACCGGACGACCTGCGTTCTCTTCGGCGACGGCGCTGGCGCTGTCGTGGTGGAAGCAGCGGAAGGCGAAGGCACGACGGCTGACCGGGGTGTCCTCACATCGCACCTTCGCTCCGACGGCCGACACAAGGAAAAGCTCTTCGTCGACGGTGGACCGTCCTCCACTGGTACCGTTGGGCATCTCCGGATGGAAGGCCGTGAAGTCTACAAACATGCGGTCGGCATGATCACCGACGTGATTGAAGATGCCTACAAGGCAACGGGGACCACATCGGAAGATCTCGACTGGTTCATTCCGCATCAGGCCAACAAGCGCATCATCGATGCCAGCGCCAAGAAACTCGGTATCGCTCCCGAGAAGGTCGTGACCACGGTCCAGCATCACGGCAACACCTCTGCCGCCTCCATTCCGCTTGCGCTGGATACGGCCGTCAGGGACGGACGTGTCAAAAAGAACGATCTCGTGATGCTGGAAGCAATGGGGGGCGGATTCACCTGGGGCTCCGTTCTGCTGCGCTGGTAAGTCCTGTCTAACTTCCTACGACAAATCTGATTTCCACCAAGAGTTCCGGTTGACCGGCTCGCCGCAAGGCCGTACCGTATGGCCTTGCATCGGAGTTCTTGTGCAAAATCAGCCAGATGATGGCGTCGTTGAGGAGGGGTTATGGGCAATCGGACTATTACCCGCGCTGATCTGTGTGAGGCCGTTTATCAGAAAGTTGGTCTGTCCCGGACCGAGTCTTCTGAATTGGTCGAACGCGTACTTTCTGAAATTTCCGACTGTCTTGTGACCGGAGAATCAGTAAAATTATCAAGCTTCGGGTCTTTCGTGGTCCGCTCCAAGGGGGAGCGCATCGGCCGCAATCCGAAGACCGGCGAGGAAGTACCTATTTCACCGCGCCGGGTGATGGTGTTCAAACCGTCTAACGTATTGAAACAGCGGATCAATGATGCGCTGACAGGACAGGCCAGCAAATAGCCAGAAAATTATAAGACCGGATGAGCTCGCAGGAAAAAAGCCCCGACGCCTTTCGTACTATCAGCGAAGTCGCAGAAGATCTTGACCTGCCGCAGCACGTGCTGCGGTTCTGGGAAACACGCTTCTCGCAGATCAAGCCGCTGAAGCGTGGGGGAGGCCGCCGGTACTACCGGCCGGACGATGTCGAGCTTCTGAAGGGCATTCGTCATCTGCTCTACGGTGAAGGCTACACGATCAAGGGTGTACAGCGGATCCTGAAAGAACAGGGGCCACGCTTCGTCATGCAGATCCGGCATGAAGACATGTCGGCCCTGCAGGCCGTTGCCTCTGCAGAGCCGGTACAGGCGGAACCTGCGCCTGTCCCTGCGATGATTTCCCAGAATGGCCAGCATGAAAGCCATAACGGCCCGTTGCCAAGCGGCGTTCTGGCGGACAATGCACCGGAACCGGCACCAGCCCAGGGGCATGGGCATTTCAGTATTCTTGGTCGCCTGCGCGGCGAGAAACCGGCTCAGGGTGCGGGATCCCATTCGTCCGTGACGAAGGAGGATATCCGCCGCCTGCAGGCAACCCTCTTTGAGTTGCTGGAATGCAAGCGAACGCTGGATCAGGCACGCTGACCTTCATACCAGGCCTTACTGGTCTGCCTTGCGTTTGAAAAGTTTCGCCAGGAAGCCAGGTTTTTTGCCGGCCTTTTCCGAAGTTTCGTTCGAAACCTGAGCCTGCTTGACGAAGTCTCGCAGTTCGGCAACCGACATCCTTTTTGATGAGGGAGAAGTCTTTCCAGCAATGCGGGTGTCATCCAGCTGTCGGGCTGCGGTGGCGATCGTCCGATGAACGTGCGATGCAGTTGATGGTGAAACGGCGGAAGCAGTTTCAGGGTAAGCTGGTATAGCTGACTGATCTGGCCGGTCCAGTGCCGACATCTCCTGCTCGAAAGCCTCTTCGCTCCGAACTTCTGGAGGCGCATGAGAGGGAGACTCTCCCTTCAGTTCCTGTAAACGTTCCAGGATGGCCGCGTCCACGGGGTCGTGCGGGTCCAGCTCTGTGTCCTCGCTCCCGTCCGAATAACTCCCGGTTTCATTCAGGTCTTCATCGTAGCGAACGTATTTTGTCGGCACATCTTCACGGAGGATGCCGAATTTGGGATTGTGGACGACCTTGAGTTCAATCGTACCCAACCCGTCATCGTCTTCCTCATGGTAGATCACCTGGATCTTTTCGTTTTCCTCACGGCCAAAAACGTCTCCATCATCGATCAGGCGACTACTCTTGTTCGTGAACTTTGAAAACGCGACGAGGATCTCGGCAAGGTACTCTGGCGGCAACCTGCAGGGCAGCACTTCCACCCTGTACCCGGTTAGCCACTGGGAGCCGATCCCCATCATGCCGATCAATTGCTCGCCGGTTGCGGGATCCTGTTGTCCGTAAGGATTGGGCAAGAGGTACAGGTCGTCGTGGTTTGAGGCGCGAGCCAGCGCCGAGAAGGCATCCGGCTTCAGCAGGAAGCAGCTTGGAGCCCAAAAGACGGCGTCCGGCCGTGATCTTTCCACGATGATCGCCGTGATCAACCTTGCGATCTCCATGGCTTGCAAGGTTTCCTCAGCCTCGCAGAAGGCCAGACTTTCCACTCCGGAAAGTGTCTTCAGGTTCTCTGGCAGCGAATCCGTGGGGATGAGGCTTTTTCTGACCGAAATCTGCGTGCAGGCCGCGATCTCGTTCAAAAGGTCGGCCGCTTCCGGAAAAGCGGTCCTAGCATAGACCGTTTCAAGCGCAGCATCTATCAGCGGCGTGTGTTCGAAGAGGCCTGTCTGTGTGACAAGAACATGGAACTTACCGCACAGAAAACGCTTGTTGACCTCGTCGGACGTGTTCAACAGCTGGCAGGCGCTGCGCGGAACGCCCGCCTTTTCCGCGACAGCTACAATGACAGCCATGATCGCTTCTCCGTCAAGCGGCTGATAGCGCTTGTAGAGGATCTGGGAATCGACGCTTGGAAGCGGATGCGTTTTCAACGGTAAGACCACACCTGATTTGCGGAACAATGCGGGAGGTTAGGCAATTTTGGTGAAAAAGGCCTTATCGCCTCTCACCTTGGTTGCCAAAACCGGCTCCTGCACGTCACTCCAGTCCGAGGCAGGAGGCATAAAAGCTCGTGGTTGCCGGCCAGTCCGAAAAGATGCCCTTGACGCCAACCTGGCGCGCCAGAACATCCACAACCTCATAAAGCTTGCCGTCGCCGTCGATGGCATCGTTGACGGTCTGATAGTACCAGCCGCCGCCGGACGACAGCGGTCCCGACCTTTCAAGCGTCCAGGCAATCAGCTCGATACCGGCTTCCTTTGCTGCAATCGCATAAGCCGACGGAACGATCTTGCCGTCTTCCTCAGCAAGAAGGACAAACAGCGGCGGCGCGAGGTAGTTGACGCCCATAGCCTTCAGTTCGGTCATGGAAGGGGAGAATGTTTCCGGATCCATGGGATCGACATCGCGGCGGCTTTCAAGGAAGACTGCCTGCTTGCCGAAGTCCGGTTCGTTTTCGATCCAGTAGAGCACGTCATCAAGGTTGAAGGATTGCGGATAGACGTCTTCTGCCGGAATGCCTGCCGCCTTATATTCGTCAATCAGTTTCTGGGCGTAGTCGGCCTGGGTAAAGCCATCAAATGGCATCTCGACTTCAGGGGCCTTCAACTCCGGAGTGAATTTCACGCCGAGGTCTTTGAAGAGGCGGATCGAGGCATCGTGTGTCAGCAGCGTTCCCGTGCCCGCGTAGAGGTCCGTGCGCCAGGGAGCGGTTCCATTCTGGTAAGCTTCAGGCGTTGTCGCCGTTTTGTCTGCGCTGTCCATCTTGCCCTGCAAAGACGAGAATTCCGCCAGGGTCAGATCACTCGTCCGGCATTCGGCCGCAGCCGGCGTCTCACCTGAAGCCGGAGTGAAGCCAGTGGTACATTTACCGGCGAGATCGGTCGTCAGAATATTCGTGGTCGTGTGCAGATCGTTCTGGGAATGCCGGCACACCAGCTCCTTGTCCTTGGTAAAGGTGACGTCGCATTCCAGGATGCCCGCTCCCATGAGTGCCGCGGCCCGGTAGCCTTCCTCCGTGTGCTCTGGAAACTGCAAGGGGGCACCACGATGGCTGATGGAAAACAGAGTGCGTTTTGCCGGCTTGCCGATACATGCTTCCAAGGTGTCCTTCAGTTGGCCGTCAGCCATCTGGGACACAAGGTAGGCGGGGCGGGGCCCAAGCTCGACAGTGCCTGCTTGTGCAGGCAAGACGGCACACAGCCCGGTCAGGCAAAGAACAACTTGTTTGAGGTGCATGAGGTATCCAATGGCTTTCGTGGCAAGAAGGGCAATAATTAGCGGCACGCATGCTGGGAGCAAGTGCAATAGCTGCAACTAGGCAGGTTGCCAGGCAAGTCTGAGTGCTTCCGGGCCTCTTACGGACAGGCCACGCTTGTAGGTGACGTTGTCGTCAACCATCTCAATCGTGCTGAACCTTTTCAGCAGTGTTGAAAAGATGATGTCCATGTCCAGACGTGCAAGATGATTGCCGAGGCAGAAATGTGCGCCCCGGCCAAAGGCAATGTGCCAATTCGGCGTTCGGCCTACATCGAAGCGGTCAGCGTCGGGAAATTGGCCCGGGTCGCGGTTGGCTGCTCCATAGAGGACGCCGAACTTCGTCCCGCGCGGATACGTGTCGCCGCAAACCGTCATGTCCTCAGTGGAATAGCGGTGGAAGAACGGCAAGGGAGATTCATAGCGGAACATTTCCTGCACGGCCGTTTTCATCTGCGACGGATCTTCATGCAGACGCTGCAGCTCATTCGGAAACTTCAGCAGCGCATGCATGCCACTGCCGAGAACGTCGATGGTTGAACCGTGACCGGCCATCAGGATCAGCATGGCGGTCGAGATGAATTCGTCCTCGTTCATCTGGCCGGCCCGTTCAGCCTCGATCATGAGCGACAGAAGGTCCTCCTGTGGTGCGCGTTCGCGCGCTGCCTTCAGCGTTTGCAGATATTGATAGAATTCGGTCGTGTTGCGTTCAGCCAGTTCCTTGCGCTCGTCTGTCCGGTCGATATCGAAGTACTGAACAATGTTTTCCGACCAGATGCGCAGCTGCGGGCAGTCCTCATCGGGAACGCCGAGAACGCGGCCGATGATGTGACCTGGAACATGGGCAGCCAGATCTTCGATAAAGTCGATTTCGGAGCGGTCTGACAGACTGTCGAAAAGGCGGTCGACATAGGCCTGTATGTTATCGCGCAGCTTGCCGACCATCACCGGCGTGAACAGTCTGAACACCTGCTTGCGCAGCCGGTCGTGAATGTCCCCGTCGCTGTCCAGCAGAGAGAACTGAACGAACCGGGAATGATGCGGCATGTCGTGCCAGTTCTGGGCACGTTTCATGTCCGCGATTTCTTCCGCGCTCGCGATGTGGTCCATGGATCGCACCATCTTGCCGTTCTGCACGATTTCCGAAACGTCATCGAACTTCGCTGCCAGCCAGATATCGAAATCCTCGAAGTAAGTCAGACCCTTGCGTTCACGCAGTGCGGCGTAGAACGGGTAGGGGTCTTGTGCAAAGGCATCGGACAAAGGCGCGAAGGAAAGGTCTGTGGACGGGCTCATGAAGGGCTCTTGAGGTCGGGTTGGATGGGGTAGAATTGTGATTCTTGGCAGGGTCGAAGATTTGGCTGGCCAAGTGCAAGCGAAAAGCGGGAGCTATGGGCCATTTTTGACGTGTTTGGGCGAGTTATCCCAAGCCAGGCCTTCAGCTCTTGGGGATTGTGAGGAAATGACATTTCTGACGATATCGGCAGAGGTTTGGAAATCTTAACAATTCCCAAACGCGGGCTGGGAGGCCTGCTTGCACAGACCAGCAGAACCGTGAGTGCGTGAGGCCGAAATGCGTGTGCCAAAGGCTTTCAGTGACGAGTACCAGACCTTCTTGCGGGAGACGGGCTTGGACAACCCCAATCCGCAAGCCCTCCTCATGGAACTTGCCTCGCTCTCCATGGAAGTCTACCTGAAGGAAATTGCCTGGCTTTCCGAGTTCATCGGCAAGATCGAGCGCGCGAAAAAGGCTGCGGCCTGACGGTAAGCTTTTGACTGGATTGCGTCATTTCTGGCGGAAGAAATGTTTCCCTGGAATTTGGTGTCGTGCCTATCGACGATTGTGAGCCAAGCCGTTGCAATTGAGATGACGAACGCCGCGACGTGAAGCATACTCGGACGATATAACGTCCGGAGCAGCTGTATCATGTCCATCAGTCAGTTCTCCACCACCAAGGAAATTCTGAGGTTCGAGGGCGCCGACAAGGCTGCCTATTGGCGCAAGTTCGCTTTGCTGCTGTCACTTGCCGTGATCATCGCGACGATGGGCCTGCTGCGAAACTCGGGCGCTGTCGTGATTGCGGCCATGCTGGTGGCCCCGCTTATGACCCCCATCCTGGGCATCGCCTCATCGATCGTGATGGGATGGGTTGGCAGGGCGCTCGTCCTGATGCTGACTGTCTGGATCGCCGCCGGCTGCAGTATCGTGATCTCGTGGCTGATTGTCTGGATAGCGGATGCGCCTTCAACGCTGCTGCTGCCGGATGAAGTCCTCAGCCGGAGCAATCCCGGGGCGGAAGACATGGTCGTTGCGCTCGCCGCGGGCATTGCCGGTGCCTATGTGCAGATCAGGAAATCGGAAATCAGCCTTTTGCCTGGAGCAGCCATCGGCGTGTCCCTGGTTCCGCCGCTCGCGGCAGCAGGGATCCTGTTGTACTTCGGAGAACAGGAGGCGGCCTATGAGGCCACATTGCTCTTTGCCACCAATTTCGGGGCGATCATCTTCTCTGCAAGCCTGGTCTACATCATCCTGGGCCCACGGGAGCGGCTCTTCCGCAAAGCGCATCGGGGCGTCAAGTTCACGCTCGGCATGACGGTCACGCTTGCCTTCCTGTCGGTCGTTCTGGTCCAGCTTCTGGCGGCAACCTACCTGCGCTACATCGAAACCGGGACAGAGGCCGTTCTGGCACAGCGCACCAAGGAGTGGGCGGGGAACACGCCTGTCGAGATCATAAGGGTCGACGTTCACGCCCGCACCAAGATTGCGGAAATCTGGGTACTTCTCGACCTGCCATCGGACGCGCAGTACAAGATCGGCTCACTCGACGATTTTCTGCCGGCCGCGATGAAGGAACATCCGTTCAGAGAGGCTGCCCGTGAAGTTCTGGGAGAGGATTACAAGGTGGTCGTCAGATACCAGACACGCATTGCCTGGCTTGTGGATCTTGCCACGGAAACGATCGATGTAGCTCCTTCTGTCGATACCGTGAGGGAGGACTGACAGGTCAGGCAAAAACAAACCCCGCCAGAACGGCGGGGTTATGAGAGACTGCGTGTGCTATTTGGTCCTAGAGGGCGGTCGACAGTGAGCGGCTTGCCAGATAGGCGGCCTTGGCCGGAACCGAAAGCCAGGCCTGCGCCTGAGCGATGCGTTCCGGCGTGTAGTGATGCTCTTCGTGAAGCATGTTGACGGTTCCGACCAGCGTATCGCCGAGAACAACGGGCAGGTTGATGACGGAGCCGCAGCCAAGCCGGCCTATCAGCTCGTAATCGGGAAAGACGGTCGCAATATCGGCAAGCGTGTTTGCGACAAAGCTTTTCCGGTCCTTGTGTACGGTTTCAAACCAGCGGTCAAAAGTGATCGGTTTGGTACCGGAGACCGGGTAGTCTTCCGGATGCGAAGTGTAGGAGCGCTGCGCCAGCTCGGTTTTCATGTCGGCTGTCATGAAGGTGAACAGCTTCACGCCAATGGTTTCCTGCGTCAGCTTCAGAAGGGCATCAAAAGGCGCATCCGGTGTGGTCGCGGTGGAAAGGGCATGGTCAAACGTGGCCAAAGGGCCGGTGAAATCGGTCATGTATCGAAATCTCGAGCAATTCTGGTTGACGTTAGGCAGGGTGCAAGATGCCGCCACTGGCGGCATAGAGTTCGCGGGAATAAGGATCTGAGAGCTGACCCGACTTGAGAGCGTCGACACCGGCAATTTCCACCACGCGGCCATAGCGCATGACGGCCAGGCGGTTGCACAGGAACGAGACAACCGGAAGGTTATGCGTGACCATCAGATAGGTCAGCCCCTGTTCCCGTCGCAGCTTTTTCAGAAGGTTCAGGATTTCCGCCTGTACCGAAACGTCCAGTGCGGACGTTGGCTCGTCCAGTAGTAGAACGCGTGGTTCCAGCATCAACGCGCGAGCGATCGCGACCCTCTGGCGCTGACCACCGGAAAGCTGATGCGGAAAGCGGAAGCGGAATCGCTGGTCCAGACCGACGGCGGCAAGCATGTCTTTCACGCGGCCGTCCCGACCGCCAATACCATGAATGGCGAGCGGCTCTGCAAGGCAGGTATCGATGGTCTTGCGTGGATGAAGCGAGCCGTAAGGGTCCTGGAACACCATCTGGCAGGTTTCCGCAAAGGTCCTGTCCGGTGAATGTCCGCGAGGTTTTCCTTCAACGGCTATGGTGCCGTTCCAGTCCGGCGCCAGTCCGGAGATTGCCTTCAGGATTGTCGATTTGCCAGAGCCGGATTCCCCGACCAGCGCAAAACTTTCCCCTTCAGCAACATCGAAGGTGACGTCGTGAACGACAGCCGTGTCACCATAGCTGATGGTGAGGTTTTCAAGATGGATGGCGGCGTCGGTCATGTTCCGGCTCCCGTGGTCCAGGTACTGCGGTCGAGAACGGGCAGCTCATCACGGTCTTCATTCATGCGCGGCATCGCGGCAATCAGGCCACGGGTGTAGGGATGCTGCGCGTTGTGCAGATCGCTCGCCTTGCACTGCTCGACGATCTCGCCGCTATTCATCACCAGGATGCGGTCGCAATAGCGGGACACCAGGTTGAGGTCATGACTGATCAGGATCAGACCCATGCCCTTGCCGGTGACCAGATCGTCGATAATGTCCAGGACCTGTGCCTGCACGGAAACATCAAGCGCGGAGGTTGGTTCATCTGCGATCAGGAGATCAGGTTCCGGGATCAGCATCATGGCGATCATGATGCGCTGGCCCATGCCGCCGGAAACCTCGTGCGGATAAAGACCCGCAACCCGTGCCGGATCGTTGATGCGCACAGCTTCCAGCATGGCGAGCACCCGTTCCTTCAGTTCCCGGCGTGGCAGCTTCTTGTGGGTGACGAGGGCTTCGGCAATCTGCTCGCCTACGGTCATCACCGGGTTGAGCGAGAATTTGGGGTCCTGCATGACCATGGAAATGCGGGCGCCGCGCAGATCGCGCATCTGGCGTTCACTTCGGCTGAGGAGGTCCATGCCGTCAAAGGCCATGCGCCGGGCGGTGACCTTGCCGGGTTTCCGGATCAGGCGCAGGATCGACCGGCCGGTCATGGATTTGCCGGAACCGGATTCGCCGACAATTCCGAGCCGTTCCCGCCCAAGCGTGAACGAAATGCCCTTGACGACATCCACCGGGCCACGGGCCGTCGGGAAGGTGACGGTGAGGCCGTCAACCTCGAGAAGCGGGGCGCTCATTGCTTGTCTCCCTGCTTGGGATCGAGCACGTCGCGCAGGCCGTCACCGAGGAAACAGAAACCGAGGCTCACCAGGATGATGGCAAAGCCCGGCATGGTGGCGACCCACCACTGATCGAGAATGAAATTCCGTCCGCGCGAGATCATCGCCCCCCATTCCGGCAGAGGCGGCTGGGCGCCGAGACCGAGAAAGCCGAGACCGGCGGCCGTCAGGATGATGCCGGCCATATCCAGTGTCACGCGAATGATCGTGGAAGAAGCGCAAAGCGGCAGAACGTGACGGAGGATAACGCGGGCGGAAGACGCACCCTGCAGACGCACCGCCGCGATGAACTCTGCATCGCGGAAGGTAATCGTTTCCGCACGGGCGATACGCGCATAGGCGGGCCAGGCGGTGATCGCAATAGCGATGATGGCATTCTCGATGCCGGGTCCGAGGGCCGCCACAAAGGCAAGCGCGAGGATCAGTTTCGGCATGGACAGGAAGATATCCGTCACGCCCATCAGCACCCTATCGGTCCAGCCGCCAAAATATCCGGAGACCGCGCCGACGATGAGGCCGATTGGAGCGGCGATGACGGCCACCATGGTAACGATCATCAGCGTGATGCGCGCACCGTAGACAACGCGGGAGTAGATGTCCCGGCCAAGCTCGTCGGTTCCCATCCAGTGGGCCGCGGACGGCGGCATCAGGCGATTTGCGAGATCCTGGCCGATGGGAGAATAAGGGGCGATCAGCGGAGCGAAGATCGCCATCACGATCAGGACCAGGATGATGAAGCCGCCTACCACGGCAAGCGGATTGCGCAGGAGCGCTGCAAAGACACGCCAGGCGCGGCCAAGATTGGCCTGCAGGCGCGAGGCGGGGCTATCGTCGAGAAGCCAGTCGATCATTTGCGGGCCCTCGGATCGAGAATGCGGTAGAGCACGTCGGAAATCTTGTTGATGAGGATGAAGACGGCGCCGATGACGAGCGTCGCGCCCAGCACGGCGTTCATGTCGGCATTGAGAAGGGCACTGGTCAGGTAGTTGCCGATACCGGGCCAGGAGAACACGGTCTCGATCATCACGGAGCCTTCCAGAAGAGCGGCATAGGACAGGCCGATCACGGTGATTAACTGGATGCGGATCGGGTAGAACGCGTGGCGCCAGATGACGCGTCGCTCGGGCACACCTTTCACCCGCGCGGTCGTCACATACTCGTGGCCAAGCTGATCCAGCATGAACGACCGGGTCATGCGGGCAATGTAGGCAAGACTGAAGAAACCGAGGATCGAAGCCGGCAGCATGAGGTGATCGAGCGCGTTCCAGAAGATGTCCCATTCGCCTGCGACAACACTGTCGATCAGGTAAAGCCCGGTTACGGGATCAACGATGCCGTCGTAGAAGATGTCGATACGGCCCGGACCGGCAACCCAGCCGAGGCCGGCGTAGAAGACCGCAAGACCAACCAGCCCAAGCCAGAAAGCGGGGACGGAATAGCCGAGAAGGCCGAGGACGCGGATCAACTGGTCGATCCAGGTTCCCTGGCGGGTGGCGGCCAATACGCCCATGGGTACGCCGAGCAGCACACCGATCAGGATGCCGATCGTGGCCATTTCCAGGGTGGCGGGGAAGAACCGCCCCAGGTCTTCAGCGACCGGCCGACCGGTGGAAATCGACATGCCGAGATTGCCGGTGAAGACGTCGCCCACGTAGGAGAAAAACTGGATGACCAGTGGCCTGTCCAGTCCCATCGCCTGACGGGCAGCTTCATAGACTTCGTTCGATGCCCTGTCGCCGACTACTGCCAGAACCGGATCGATCGGCACCACGCGGCCGATGAAAAACGTGATTGCAAGCAGGCCAAGGAACGTTCCGGCCGTTACAAGACAGAAGCGCAACAGCGCCGCCGCACTGCCCAGCAGTTGTCTCGTCAACAGGCCCTCTCGTGCGTCGGTTACGCTCTCGGAAGGCTCAAAAGACATGCCGGTAGCGGCTTGTCGCCGTTCCCTGTTCAACCGGATTCTTCAAGTCCGTTCTCCACACTCATGTGACTCAATTTCTGAATTAGAGTCTTCAGGTTGTTGTTTTTAAACAGCTTTCAGAAAGCGCTCGTAAGGCGCTTTTTTCAAAGCTGTCTAAAAAAGTTCTTGGAGCATACAAAAAAATCTGGTTACATCAAAAAAATTTTGATGGGAGTAAAAATCTTTGAGCAGTTCGACAGCACGCGCCGCTTCCGATGTCGATACAAAGGTTGGCGCGCTGATCCGTGCGCGGCGCCGGCAGCTGGGGTTCACCCTGCAACAGCTGAGCGACGCTTCGAACCTCTCGGTCGGGTATCTCAGTCAGGTCGAGCGCGATCACGCGACACCGACACTCGGATCTCTGGCGGGAATCGCCCGGGCACTCGGTGTCGGGCTGGATTATTTCGTGGCCCAGCCACGGGCCCAGGATGCTCTGACCCGTGCCGCCACCCGGCTCAATTTCTCCATTTCCGGTTCCGCCGTAAGCTATGAGCGGCTGGCAACCGAGTTTCCAGGCAATCAGCTTTCCTCGTTCATTCTCACCGTGCCGCCGGGATATGCCTCGGAAACGGTGAGCCACGAGGGAGAGGAGCTGATCTACATCCTGGAAGGGTCCATCACCCAGTACCTCGACGGGGAGGCGATGGTGATGACCGCTGGCGACAGCCTGCATTATCGGGGCAACACCCCGCATGCCTGGTCGAACCCGAACGATGCTCCGGCAAAGATTCTGTGGACCGGCACCCTCACGATTTTCAACGCCGGCGACGAGAAAACCAGCCGCATCGAGCTGGTGTCGCCTGACAAGAGCGCGGTGAAGCCGAGCCGCGCCAAAAACAAGAACAAATCCTAACCCCCTGACAGACGGAGACGAAGAAATGAAGCTTTTAAGGACCGCGCTTCTGGCGGCCGCCCTGGCAATGCCGATGGCAATGCCTGCCGGCGCCGCGACACCGGACAACATTCTGGTGGTGGCGCAGAACATCGACGATATCGTAGCGATCGATCCTGCCCAGGCTTACGAGTTTTCCTCCGGCGAGCTCGTGACCAATGTCTACGACCGCCTTGTGCAATATGACGCCGAAGACCCGACAGTTCTGGCACCGGGCCTTGCTGCCGAATGGCAGGCTGACGCAGATGCCAAGACCATCACCTTCACCCTGCGCGACGGTGCAACGTTCCATTCCGGCAATCCGGTCCGCGCTGAAGACGTGGTGTTCTCCTTTGCCCGTGTCATCAAGTTGAACCTCACCCCGGCCTTTATCCTTGCCCAGCTTGGCTGGACGGCGGAAAATGTCGAGGACATGGTCACGGCCGACGGCAACAAGGTCGTTGTCAAATACGAAGGAGACTTCTCTCCGGCGTTCGCCCTCAACGTCCTGGCTGCCCGCCCGGCTTCCATCGTCGACGAAAAGACGGTGATGGAGCACGAGGAAGATGGCGACATGGGCAACAAGTGGCTCAATGCCAATTCCGCCGGTTCCGGTCCGTTCGAACTGCAAACCTACCGCGCCGGCGAACTGGTGCGTTACAAGTCCAACGCCGACTACTTCAAGGGCGCGCCGAAGGTTGAAGGCGTGATCATCCGTCATGTGGCCGAAGCCGCAACCCAGCAGTTGCTGCTTCAGTCCGGTGATGTCGACATGGCCCGCAATCTGACGCCGGACCAGATTGCCGGCATGGAAGGCGACACCATCAAGGTGGAAACCTATCCGCAGGCAGCCGTGCACTTCCTGTCCTTCAACCAGAAGAAGGACGTGCTGCAGCCTGAAGCGGTGTGGGATGCTGCTCGTTACCTTGTCAACTACAAAGGCATGACCGACAGCTTCCTGAAAGGCCAGATGGAAATCCATCAGGCATTCTGGCCGAAGGGTTTCCCTGGATCCTACGACGAGACGCCTTACACCTACGACCCGGAAAAGGCGAAGCAGATCCTGGCGGATGCCGGCATCGAAACGCCGATCACGGTAACCCTCGACGTGATCAACTCCACCCCGTTCACGGACATGGCCCAGTCGCTGCAGGCAAGCTTTGCCGAAGCCGGCATCAACTTCGACATCATCCCGGGCACCGGTTCGCAGGTCATCACCAAATACCGCGAGCGCAGCCATGAAGCGATGTTGCTCTATTGGGGCCCGGACTTCATGGACCCGCACTCTAACGCGAAGGCCTTTGCCTATAACAGCGACAACTCCGACGACAACTACCAGGCAACCACCACGTGGCGGAATGCCTGGGCTGTTCCGGCCGAGATGAACGACATGACCAAGGCTGCCTTGGCCGAGAGCGATGCGGAAAAACGCAACGGGATGTATGTCGAACTGCAGAAGGAAGTTCAGGCCAAGTCGCCGATCGTGATCATGTTCCAGGCAGCCTATCAGGTCGCCATGGACCAGAAGGTCGAAGGTTACGTCAACGGTGCGACGTCCGACTTCGTCTACTATCGTCTGGTAACGAAAAACTGACGCCAGATATCAGGCCGTCCCGGTTTCCGGGGCGGCTTTTTTGTTTGCTGACACAGCACACCGACTGACCAACCCCTCCGGAGTTTCCTGAAATGTCTTCCCTTTCCGATCAGCGCCTTGCCGCTTTGCGCGAGCGGATGTCTGCGACCGGGACCGACCTTGTGGCCATCGGTCCGTCCAGTCACATGATGTATCTGGCTGGTCTCGACCCCCATGGCGACGAACGGCCGGTGATGCTTCTGGTTTCCAGGAGCCATGCGGGCTTTCTGATGCCGGCGCTCAATGTCGACAGCTCGCGCCAGAAGACGCACTTGCCCTTCTTCCCCTGGCGTGACGACGACGGACCGGATGCCGCGCTTGCCACATTGCTGGAAGCCTCCGGACTTCCGCAATCGCCAAGTGTCGTCATCGACGAAACCATGCGTGCCGATTTTGCGCTTCTGTTGCTGGACGCGCTCCCGGGGGCTTCGCGCCGGTTTACGGATGACACGGTCGGCTTCCTGCGCGCTCGAAAGGAAGAGGACGAATACCGCCGCCTAAAAGCCAGTGCCGTTCTGAACGACACTGCCGCCATGGCGGGCTTCGACGCCCTGACACCCGGCATCACGGAACTTGAGATCGCTGCCGTCATCCGGGACGTCTACAAGCAGGCAGGCGCGACCCCGGTTTTCACCTCGGTCTGTTTCGGTGGAAACGGCGCCTTTCCGCACCATCACACCGGCGAAACTCAGCTGAAATCCGGCGATGCCGTGCTGATCGACACAGGTGGCCGACTGGACGGTTACCCGTCCGACATGACCCGTGTTGGCTTCTTCGGAACGCCTACGGCGGAATTTGAGAAGGTCCACGCCATTGTCAACAAGGCTGTGGAAGCAGCGCTTGCCGCTGCAAAGCCTGGGGTCTTGGCAAAATCAATCGACAAGGCGGCTCGGGATGTCATTGCAGATGCGGGCTATGGTGACTTTTTCACACACCGGACCGGCCATGGCCTCGGAATAGACATACATGAACCGCCATATCTGACGGCGACCTCCGAAACCATACTGGACGAGGGCATGGTGTTCTCGATCGAACCAGGCATCTATCTCCCCGGCCAATTCGGCCTGCGTCTTGAGGAAATCGTCATCTTGCGGAAAGACGGCGCGGAAATCCTCTCCGACCTGCCGCGTTCGGCGGTTGTAAGGTGAGGGTACTCCAGTAAACGGACACGAAGCCGTTTTGGGAAACGAGGTCGGATTGTGGTTCCTTCGCCCTTGAAGGAACCTGAAAATCTTATACAGATTTGCGGCAAGACCTGCCTTGAAGCGGGGCTTGCCACGAAACGTGACCGCGAGACCCGAAATGGATTCATGCTCGAAGTAATTGAACTGGACATTCCCGAGGTCAAGATTCTCCGGCCGAAGAGGCATGGTGACAGCCGTGGTTTCTTCTCCGAAACCTACAACAAAGCGCTTTTTTCCGACGCCGGAATAGACATCGATTTCGTCCAGGACAATCATGCCTACTCTGCGGAAAAGGGAACGGTCCGCGGTCTGCATTACCAGACGCCGCCGTTCGCGCAGGACAAGCTGGTGCGTGTCGTGCGCGGAGCGATTCTGGATATCGCTGTGGATCTGCGGCAAGGATCTCCGACTTACGGCAAACACGTCTCGTCCGTCATTTCAGCGGAAAACGGCAATCAGATCCTGGTGCCAATCGGATTTGCCCACGGGCTGGTGACGCTGGAGGCGCACACGGAGGTTCTCTACAAGGTCTCGCATTATTATGCTCCGGAGCATGACCGGGGCATCGTGTGGAACGATCCCGATCTGGACATAGATTGGCGAATACCTGAAGCCGATGCCATCCTGTCGCAAAAGGATCAGAAGCTCCCACGCCTTGCCGATGCTGCCAGCTGTTTCACATACCCGGAGGCCAGAGAACGATGAAGGTTCTTGTCACGGGAGGCGCCGGCTTTATCGGTTCGGCGGTCGTGCGAAAGCTGGTGTTGCAAGGCCTTGCAGAAGTCGTCACCGTGGATGCCCTGACTTATGCCGGTAACCTGGCGTCCCTGGCTCCGGTCATGGAAGATCGCCGCCACCGGTTCGTGCAGGCAGATATCCGGGACGGGGAGGTCATGACCAGTCTGCTGGAGGCAGAAGCACCCGACGCTGTCATGCATCTGGCGGCAGAAAGTCACGTCGACCGGTCGATTGATGGCCCGGCTGCCTTTATCGATACAAATATCGTGGGCACTTACACCTTGCTGGAGGCTGTGAGGGGGTATTGGTCCGGCTTGCCAGTGTCTCGAAAGGAAGCCTTTCGCTTTCATCATGTGTCCACCGATGAGGTCTATGGCAGTCTCGGTCCGACAGGGGCCTTCAAGGAAACGACCGCATACGCGCCGAATTCTCCCTATTCCGCATCAAAGGCTGCGTCGGATCACTTGGTCAGGGCTTGGCACCATACGTATGGGTTGCCGGTGGTCACCACCAATTGTTCCAACAATTACGGGCCTTACCAGTTTCCGGAAAAACTGATCCCGTTGATGATCCTGAACGGCCTGGAGGAAAAGCCTCTGCCGGTCTATGGCGCGGGAGCAAATATCCGTGACTGGCTACATGTCGAAGATCATGCGGATGCGTTGTGGCTGGTCTTGACGCGTGGCACTCCGGGCCAGGTTTACAACATCGGCGGTGACGCAGAGCGTCGAAACATCGATGTAGTCCATTTGATCTGCGATCTGCTGGATGAAGCGGTGCCTGAAGGAAAACCTCGGCGAGAATTGATCGAGTTCGTGACAGACCGTCCCGGCCACGATGCGCGCTATGCGATGGACATTTCGCGGATCGCTGCCGAACTCGACTGGCGCCCCGGTTATTCATTCGAAAGCGGATTGCGCCAGACGTTGGATTGGTACCTTGCCAATCGCAGCTGGTGGGAGGCGATCCGTAGCGGTCAATATAGAGGGGACAGGCTGGGACTTGGCGCAAATGGTTTTTCAAGTGCATCTGCCGGTGTTCCATGACCCGTGTTCTGCTTACGGGAGCGAACGGTCAACTCGGTTATGAAGTCATTCGGCAAGCCCGGGCGCTTGATCTTGATGTCGTGGCTCTCGACAGGTCGACACTCGACATAACAGATCGCAAAGCCGTGGCGGAAATCGTCCAGAACTTGGCACCCGACCTGATCATCAATGCGGCTGCATACACGGCCGTTGACCGTGCCGAGACCGACCGGCAGGCCGCCTTTGCGGTCAACCGCGACGGAGCCCGCAATCTTGCGGAAGTTGCCGAACGGCGTGGTGCCGTCTTGATACATTTCTCCACGGACTACGTATTCGACGGGGCAAAGTCGCAGCCTTATGTGGAAGAAGATACAGTCGGCCCGTTAGGCGTATATGGCGAAAGCAAGGAGGCCGGTGAGGCCGCCGTCCGCACAGTCTCAGAACGTCACCTGATCCTGCGCACGTCCTGGGTGTACGGCGTGCATGGTGCGAACTTTGTTCGGACGATGCTGAGGCTCGTACGGGAGAAGGATGAAATTCGGGTGGTCACTGACCAGACAGGATGCCCGACATATGCCGCCGACCTGGCTGAAATCGCATTGCAGCTATCCGTGCAGGTCCTGAAGGGCAATTTTCCGAAGGATGGATACGGAACATTTCATTGTGCCGGACAGGGGCAGGTGAGCTGGCATGGGTTCGCATCCAAGATATTCGAACTGGCCGGGGAACGATCGTGCAAACAGCCGGAGCTGATTGGCATTCCGGCGTCGGAATTTCCAACGCTTGCAAATCGGCCGGCGAACTCGGCGCTTGATTGCTCAAAACTGTCACGTGTCCACGGCCTTTCCGCCAGGGACTGGCAAGTGGCACTGTCCGACATGCTTGACCGCCTGTATCTAAACGCCTGATATCTTGCGGGCAAGCAATTGGAATTGGAGTTGGACAATGAAAGGCATCGTGCTGGCGGGCGGAAGCGGAACGCGTCTCTTCCCGGTAACAAGGTGTATTTCCAAGCAATTGCTGCCTGTCTACGACAAGCCGATGATCTACTACCCCTTGAGTGTTCTGATGCTTGCCGGGATAAGAGATCTCCTGATCATCACAACACCACGTGATGCCATGGCTTTTCAGAGCCTTCTGGAAGACGGCGCGCGCTGGGGCATCAACATCAGCTATGCTGTTCAACCTGAACCGGCCGGCATCGCGCAGGCGTTCCTGATCGGAGAGGAGTTTCTGGCTGGACAGGAATGTGCGCTGATCCTGGGAGACAACCTTTATTACGGACATGGTCTGACGGAAATTCTTGCGCGAGCTTCAGCGCGCAAATCCGGAGCGACCCTGTTCGGATACGAGGTGGCGGAGCCGGAACGATATGGTGTCATCTCGTTCGACCCGTCAGGCGCGCCGGTTTCAATCGAAGAGAAGCCAAAGTCCCCCCGGTCGTCCTGGGCGGTAACAGGGCTTTATTTCTACGACAAGGACGTCGCCGCCATTGCTTCCGATATCCGTCCGAGTGCGCGTGGTGAACTTGAAATCACGGATGTGAACGCCCGGTACCTGGAGCGCGGAGACCTGCAAGTTGAACAGCTGGGGCGCGGATTTGCCTGGTTCGACATGGGGACACATGACAGCCTCATAGAATCCGCGACCTTCGTGCAGGCCATCGAGAAAAGACAGGGCCACCGCATCGCCGTTCCGGAAGAAATTGCGTTCAAGAACGGTTGGATTACTGTGAATGATCTGGAACGGCTGAGCGAAGAATATTCCAGCAGCGGATATGGGAAGTACTTGGAAAAAATAGTCTCCGGGCACTCTAACTCATAAATTAATATTTCCGTGCGGAGGAAAATTGAAAATCTTGTCTAACAATAATCTATTTGATTTACGGGCTAATAAATTCTGTCGAAGGCTATACGAAGCTTTTCTCTCGCCACGAATATTTGTAGCTGCTTGCTGGTGGTACGTCGTTGGTAAAAGGCAGCGTTCCCGAAACCGATTCCGACTGGTTTTCAGCGCTACAAGTATTCAAGGCAAGAATCTTCGTGTCGGACCACATATCTGCTTTGCACAAGCAAATCCGTCTATATCAGAACGAGAAGAGATGCAGCAGGAAGTTGCCGGTTGGCATAATCCTCCAGTAATCTCAATCGCGATGCCAGTCTATAATACAGATCTGGCTCAGTTGCGAGATGCCATCCAATCCGTGAAGAAGCAGATATATCCGCATTGGGAGTTGTGCATTGCTGACGACTGCTCAACGGATCCTGCCATTCAAGAGGCTCTCAAGGAAATTGAAGAAAGCGACGGGCGCATCAAAGTCGTTTACCGGAACGAAAACGGACATATCTGCAGAGCCTCAAATTCTGCTATAGATATAGCGTCGGGTCCTTACATTGCATTCATGGACCATGATGACCTGCTACCAGTTCATGCCCTTTATTATGTTGCCAGAGAAATTCTGCAATTTCCTGAGGCAGATTTCATCTACTCGGATGAAGATAAAATCCGGAAGGAAGGCTGGCTTACCGATCCACACTTCAAGCCGGACTGGAATCTGGAACTTTTTCTAACCCAGAACTACGTCAATCACCTCAGTGTATACAGGGCTTCAATAGTCAGGGATGTTGGAGGTTTTCGACCAGGTTTCGAGGGAAGTCAGGACCATGATCTAGCACTCCGGGTGGTTGCTCGGATTGACGAGAAAAATATTCGTCATATTCCGAAAATTCTCTACCATTGGCGATGCTTCTCCGGTTCGGGATCTTTTTCCGATCGCTGGATGCAGCAAGCCATAGAAGCGCGTCAGCGCGCCGTACGTGAATACTTTAAGGACAATCACCCGGAAGCACCGGTGTCGGTAACGAATGGCCCTTCAGGGTGCAACAGGATCGTTAGGGAGCTTCCGAGCCCGGTTCCGCACGTAACAATCATTATTCCAACCCGTGACCGCACAGAATTTGTAAAGGCCTGTGTCTTCAGTTTGTTTGATAAAACAGACTATCCACGTTTTGACGTTATCATCGTGGATAATGACAGTGTGGAAGTGGAGTTAAAAGAATATCTGAGTGAAGTAACAGAAAAGCACCCTGTAACTGTTTTGCCGTATTCAGGTGAGTTTAATTATTCGGCCATGAATAATTTTGCTGTTGAACATGCTTCCGGTTCAGTTGTTGTGCTCTTGAACAATGACACTCAAGTCATTTCTTCTGAATGGCTTCGGGAGATGGTGTCCTATGCAGTGCTACCTCATATCGGGGCTGTTGGGGCGAAACTCCTTTATGCCAACGGTTCGGTTCAACATGCTGGTGTGATCGTGGGCGTGGGAGGTATCGCAAATCACGCTTTTCAATTTTATCAAGGCGGCGATATCGGCTACCAGAACAGATTACAGCTTCCGCAATATTTTCTCGCAGTTACCGCCGCTTGCATGGTTGTTGAAAAGGAAAAATACCAAAAATGTGGAGGTTTGGACGATAAAGACCTAAAAGTTGCGTACAATGATGTTGATTTTTGCCTAAGGCTATCAAGAGATCTTGGGTTGAAGAATGTATACACTCCATATGCCCAATTATTTCATCATGAGTCTGTTTCGCGCGGTCAAGATATTTCGCCGGAGAAGGTGGCAAGATTCGAGCATGAGTCTATGACCATGAGAAAGCGCTGGGGTGATATCATGCAACGCGACCCTTATTATAACGAAAACTTCTCGCATCATAATGCGTATTTTCAGTATAATGAAAGTTGAAGTATTTTCAGAACATCAATTATTATAAGTTCGTTGATAGGTATTATATGGATGGATTTGTAGGCGGTAGTATATGAGATTATTTGACCTTGGTGTTTCAATAAACGATGAGAAGATGAGAAAGTTTTCATCGAGCAAGAAGAAAGTGTATCTCATTTCTGGAGCAAGTCGTGGAGGAACCTCTGCACTAGCTTATGCATTGCGGCGAGCTAATATATACTTTGGGGATGTTGATGTTAACAATCATGAACTTCCAGATTTGATGATACCTGATCTTACTGAGGACAAAATCAAAACCGCCATAGATGGATTGCTTGTTGAGAAAGATGTTGTTGGTGTCAAACTTCCAAGTTTTTCTTTTCATTTAACGTATCTTACATCGCAATATCCAAATTCAATATTACTTTACGTTATACGCAATCCGTTGGATGTGGCTTCGACGATTATGTCCAGGAGTCCAGTCCATGGTCTTAATAAGTCGGATTTGCAGATGGGTATCCAACATTCATTTCATTTTTATTTCGCAATGGCCAAAGTTCTCGATCAGATTGAACAACCTGTTTATCTGTTATCTTTCGAGAAGATGAAAGCGCAGTCAGAACGGTTCGTAACTTGGCTTGAAGAAATTGGGGTAAATTTATCAGAAGATGTTAGGTTGAAATTGGCCAAAGAAATAGAATCGCCTGGTTACAAGAGTATTGCAGACTAGGTATTCAAGTAATCGCTCATTTTGTTATTCGAGAGCATGAATCTCGAGGAGTTTCCAAACACGCCGACCAGAAGGCTTTCTGTTCCCTTCCGGCAATTTCATTTCGCTCATGAACGGGCGTGAGCGATCCGACGAGATCCTGAAAGTTCCGTTCAATCGACAGCGACAGCAGGTTGTCCACCCAGGTTCGAACGTTGTTTTTCCAGACCAGGCCCACGCGGTTGATGCGAACGAAGTCAGCATAGGCCCAACTGTCGCTGTACACACCAACGCCTCCACAAACGGCATGTTCTGCCAGCTTGTTCGCGGATCGGGCATCGTTGAAGCTGGAAGGTATTACCGGGTAGAGAAGAACGTCAAACCTGTGTTTGAAAAGGCGCTTGCGATAGAAATACCAGTCGAGGTGCCTCAAAACCCGTAGCTTGGGGTGTGTTGAAAGCTGCGGCGGTACGTCGTGATCTCCAACTATTGTCAGTTCGACATTTGCGCCTGTCGCCAACAGGTTTTCAAATACCTCAAGGACGAATTTCCGATCGGCGGCGTGGCTGGCAGTTCCCAGGTAGCCGATCCTGAGCGGTGCATCTGCCGGCAGGTCTTGAAAACACCAGTCCGTCGAAAGTGCTTCTGACCAATACGGATCGAGCATTTTGACCTGAAATCCTTGTTGCTCGTAGACCTCGAACAAGGCAGGCGAAGGGACAACAATCGTGTCGGCTGCAGTTGCCAGCTTGTTGTGCTGTCCATTGCGAAGGCTCAACAAACGTTGCCGGTAAAGTTCAGGCAGCGACAGATCGTGGTCTGCTGCCCATAAATTGTCATCGATCACGTAATAGAGCCGTTTTGTCTTTTCATTCAAAAGACGCTCGACGACGCCTGGATGATCACGACGGCAGACAACAACGGCATCACGGGTAGAAAACGAATTGACGCCTTCGCGCTGCAAGCTCCGCTCGCGGTTGGAATTCAGAAAATAGATGTCTGTCGTTGGAATGGTTTTGAACGAAGAACACAGATTACGCGCGAGGACGCTGTAGCAATAGTAAAAATCATCAGACGACTTTCTCGAAAATTTTGTCGCTATTCTCATCAAAAAAAATACTCGGAATATTCGAATACAAACTGGTAGCTATGATTACTCGGAATACAGCATAATCAGGTGCCAGTTTCGTGCCGTGGCCACAAGCTGCCATACGTTGTCACGGTAGGTAAGTTTACGCATAGCGTGCATCCGCCGGCAAGCAACTGCGGGAAGCGAAATTGGCAGACTGTGATACTTCTGCGTGAAACGTTGGAATGCTGAACGGCAAACGCAATGCGGCGCTGGATGGAAATCCAGCCGCATACTCGTTCAAAATCTGCAAAATATTTGGGGAAGTTTGTGTTGGTCGGGCAGGCCGGATTTGAACCGACGACCCCTTCACCCGCAGCGAGTGGGACCGGGTGAAGAACCACAGAAAACTGCGAGTTCTGGTTTTCAAGGTGCTCGGAAAATCACGGAATGTCCCGGGGTTTCTGAGCGGATTCCATTTTGTTCTCCTTGTTGTGTCATGCGCCTGGTCGCTTTCCTATGGCGTTGGACGCCGCTTGGTGGTGGGTTGAGTTCAAGTGTCCGTAGACGTCGAGCAGCATCTTCAGTGACTTGCCAAGGTAGTTGGCGAGGCCCTGTAGCTCCTGCGTGGTGATAACGTTCTGAATGCCCCAGCTTGCCGCCGTGTGGCGCAGCACATACGGAATGACTTCCGGATCCAGTTCGCGGCTTCGCGAATCTTAACCCACGCTTTTTTGACGCTCTTTAGCGGCTGGCCATCGCAGTGGATCACATGCGTGCAGTCCGCGTCCAGTCTCTGTCAGCGTTCCAGGTGCGCGGCAGAGGCGATCGGGAATAGGGATGCTCGGACGCTTCTTCGAGGTGTTCCGTTCCGCGGCGCCCTGCGTTATGGCCCGAAACAACACCGAAGCCGTGTTCGATGTTATCGGCATGACTTCAGTAGTTATTCGAGCGCGCAGCCTAGCTTATTTGGATTTCCGTTTTAAGCATTTTTATGTCTCGTTCGAGATCTTCAATAAAGTGTTCAAGTTGTATCGCAGAGATGAAGGCGCCTCGAACAATATAGTCGAGTTCTTTAGGCGGTAGCTGTGCCGGGTGTTTTTCATCTTCGACCATTTTTATAGTCGATTGTCTGAACTGTGTGAGGACTGTATTCACAGTATCAAGCATGTGCTTACAGCTAGCTGCCATTCCTATTTCGTGATGTCTTGGCATTGGGAGGGGGTTTTGGCGGCAATTCCCAATGCTTTTGTGAGTGAGATTGAATGGCCCTGCGTCGTTGGGACAAATGGCCAGGAAGCATTTGTGAATGTTGTTTGCAGTATCTCGCAGATACTCCATGTCCATCAAGGTTCGACGAAGTCGTCTGGTTCTTGCTTCACGCGATTGTTTTGCCGCTCTGATGTTTTGAATTTCAAGGCTTGTCCAGGCAATTGCCGCAGCGAATATCGCAAAAGAGCCGCCTATGAGCGTTTGCCATCTGTATGCGACGCACTGCCAACCGTCCTGTTCGCACTCCGCCCCGGTCTTAAATTCGATTGCTATTGGTGGATTGAACAAAAAAATCTGAACCGCCAGCAAAACGGCGATGATGCAAAGAACAAAAAAAAGAGGCTTGTCTCGGCTTTCCATTTGGTTGCGCTCCCCAGCGAAAGCACAACTTTAGCGCACCGCGTTGTGTTGGCAAGACGGAGCGTGCAATGAACCGGCATTCCGCGCATTTGTTGCCCTCGCCGAAGCCGGATCCCAAATCACCGCATGGAAGGAAGACTACAACCGCAACAGACCCCATTTATCCCTGGGCAATCTCACGCCTACGAATTCGCATCGAAAATGACTTTGCAATCACGGGCCGCATGAGGCCAAAAATCAACCAAAGGACTCCGCGCTGAAGTGGAAGAAGATCGGGTCTCAGATCACTTCTCGATCATCGAACGAATCTAGATCCAAAACAGTCATGTTCGCGCAGCGCGGGGAAGTGCACCTGTACGCCGCTGCAAAGCTCGGGGACTCGGAAATCGTGATTTGTTTGATGTTCGCCGGTGGGTGCTGCCTCACCATCCTGTCGAAATGGCGGGGCAGGGGTGTTTCGTCAAGCGTTCAATTCAGCGTCTGGAATTGTGTCAGGTCCAGCGGCTTGCTGTCTCGAAACTCTAGAGGAAGTTTGCTTGGATCTTTTGGGGTGGCTGTGTGCGCTGTGACGGTAAACGCGAGAATGGTTGCCGTCACGATCGAGCGAATCCGTTTCTCAGCGCCGGGGCCTACAGCGTAGTTTCTGAGCGATAAATGAGCGCTCGGAATTCTAAAAAAGCCGTAAGTCATTGAAATGTTTGGTCGGGCAGGCCGGATTTGAACCGACGACCCCTTCACCCCCAGTGAAGTGCGCTACCAGGCTGCGCTACTGCCCGAACGGACCCTACCTAGCTTGTTCGCATGCCAAGCGCAAGCAGGTTGTTGCGCTTCTTTGGAGGCTTTTCCAGACATCTGTTACTTGCGGTAAGGGAAGGCGGGAACCGGTCGTGCAGGGCGGCCATGGCCGAGCTTTTCAGCGGCAATCAGGCCCCAGGCCAAGCCGTACAGCATATACATGTGCCGCCAGTGGTCGGTGTCGATGATCACCGACAGGATAAGATGCGCGGTAAACACCGCGAAGACGGATTGGGTGAAGGCGGTCCACGGGCGGGCTTTGAACAGGAGCGGCACCAGCGCGCAGAACGTCCATAGCGCCATCAGAATGTAGATCGAGCCGCCGAGCCAGCCGTAGGTCGTGTAGCCTTTCAGATAGACGTTGTGTTCGTCTTCCGGGAAATACTTGTTGAACTCCAGCGGGCCGAGTCCGAGCGGGTGTTCCATCACCAGCTGAAAGCCGAGCGAGTAGCGGGCGAAGCGGCCAAGGCGGGCACCGTCGTAGGATTGTACGAGCTTTGCCCGTTCTGCGAACATGTCGGCGACCGTATCGACCGAAAGCGCCGCACCGATCAGGGCGAAGACGGCAAGGATGCCGATTACGCCAAGAAGCACCAGGCGCGCCCGGCGGGCCCCGGCTTTTTCTGTGACGAGCGCCAGGAAATAGACGAGCAGCACCGATGCCGACAGGACACCCCAGGCACCGCGTGAAAAACTCAGGAAGACGCCAAGCAGCAGGACGGCAAGCGGCACCAAAAGGTGCAGGTTACGCAACACCGATTGCCGGAGCAGCTTCTGGATCAGAAGCACCGTCGGCAGCACCAGGAACGGACCGAACACGTTGGGGTCCTGGAAGGTGCCGCGGGCTCGATCGTAGAGTGTGAAATAGGACGCGCCGGGGAAAAGCTGAAAGTAACCGGCGATGCCTATGGCAGCCACGAGCACGGCGCTGGCGATATAGCCGCTCTGGATGACCCTGAACCTGCCGGGGTCTTCCGCGATAATGGCGGCATAGAAGATTGCCGTGATTGCCAGAAAGCCGGAAACGGCAATGTACATGATGGCATCGCCCATCTCCTTGGCCATGGGAATGGAGGCGACGCCGCCTGCAATGTAAAGCATCAGACAGATGATCAGCGGACCGAATTCACGGCGAAGTTTCAGGCCGCAGGCAAGCCAGACGACCGAAAGCAGCGCCATGTAGAGTTCGTAAGGCGCCGGCTCCTCGATTACGAACCCGGACAGAAAGGCTGCAAGCCACAGTGCGGCGTTGCCCAGGCTCCTGGCCTGAAGACCGATAGGCGCGCGCGCATGAGGCGTGCCGCCAAAATGGTCGGTCGCAAGGCTCAATAAGCGTTCTCCGTATTGAGCAACCGGAAGGGCGTCTGGATCAGGATTTTCAGGTCGAACAGGATCGACCAGTTCTCGATGTAGTAGACATCGCACTCCACGCGCTTCTGGATCTTTTCCGGTGTATCGACTTCACCGCGCCAGCCGTTGATCTGCGCATAGCCGGTCACGCCCGGCTTGACCTTGTGCCGCGCGAAGTAACCGTCAACGACGTCGTCCCAGGTCTTGTTGTTGGTATGGGCGTTGACGGCATGCGGGCGAGGTCCGACGAGCGACAGGCTGCCGCCGAGAACGTTGAAAAGCTGCGGTAATTCATCGATCGAAGTCTTGCGGATGAAACGTCCGACCCTGGTCACGCGGGGATCGCCCTTGGTCACCACCTTCTTGGCGTCCGGATCGGCCATTTCCGTGTACATGGACCGGAATTTCAGAACTTCGATGATCTCGTTGTTGAAGCCGTAGCGTTTCTGCCTGAACAGGATCGGCCCCTTGCTGTCCAGCTTCACGGCGATGGCAGCGGCGATCATGACCGGCAGCAGCGTGATGATGGCGAGCGAAGCGAAGACAAGGTCGAAGATCCGCTTTGCGACCATGTCCCAATCGGCTATCGGCTTTTCGACCACGTCGACAAATGGAACCGTACCGATGAAGCTCGATCCGCGGTTACGAAAGCGTACCTTGTCGGTGTGGGCAGAAAGCCGGATGTCGACCGGCAGAACCCAGAGTTTTTTCAAAAGCTCCAGCACCCTTTGCTCTGCGCGCAGGGGAATGCACACAATGAGCATGTCGATGCGTGCCAGGCGGGCGAATTCGACCAGCGCGCTGATGTTGCCGAGCTTCGGATAACCGGCCACCACTGGTGGCGAACGTTCGTTGTTCCGGTCATCGAAAATACCGCAAATGCGGATGTCGTTGTCCGCCTGGGCTTCCAGGTCGTGGATCAGCTCCTGGGCGGCCGTGCCGCCGCCGACGATGATCGCGCGCCGTTCCAGGCGACCGGATTTCATCCAGTGACGCACCAGTCGATAGACAATGAAGCGTGACAGGCAAAGGCCGGTCAGGCTTATCGCGAACCAGGCGCCGATCCAGGCATCTGACAGTTCCGTGCCGATGCCTGTTGTGGTGCGCAGAAGCGCGAACATGGCGAACACGAGCGTCCAGCCGGCGGCAACCCGTCCGATCTGCGACAGACCCTGGCGCATGACCGGAACCTGATAGACGTCGGCGGCCTGAAAAAAGGCGAGCGCAAACAGGATGGCGGCGCCAGTGACAAACAGGTTGCC
Organism: Labrenzia sp. THAF191a; assembly: GCF_009363335.1. Taxonomy (GTDB): domain Bacteria; phylum Pseudomonadota; class Alphaproteobacteria; order Rhizobiales; family Stappiaceae; genus Roseibium; species Roseibium algicola. The sequence continues at coordinate 5,205,050 of NZ_CP045333.1, read as the reverse complement.
AAGTCCGAAACCAGCCGCTTCGGGACTGGTAAAGACCGCGAACAGAGCCGTTCCAGCGATTAGAAGTACGTCCGTAAGACGCACCATGCCGGTGAGAACGGTGACGGAAACGCCCTTGCCACCTAAGCCTTGAGCAATTTCAAAGGCATCGGCCGAAAGGCTGGTGTTGGCTGCGGACAGAACCTCGACGTTGCTTTGGCCGGTCGCGCCATGAACGGTATGTCTGAAATGCTTTTCCAATCTGTGCCCCAAACCGGATGTCCCGCCTTGAACAGGCTTCGGTTCGGCCGCATCAGAGGGTTTTAAAAATGGGGTATTCATTATCGGTTGCTCGATCTGGCAAGAACGGTCTGCGCACGCGGCACGGCTGAGACACTATCAGCTTGGGCCGGTGTCGAGCTATCGGTCGGGGTGATGCCCTGGATTTCCTGGTAGAGGGTGGTGATTCTGTCGTTCATGAGGTCGACCGAGAAAGTCTCTGCAAGGCAGCTGCGCAGGTTTTTTGCCTGTTGAGCCATCTTGGCGGGATCCGCAAGTGCTTCTTCCATGGCTGTGGTCAGTTTGCCGATATGGCCTGGTTCCACCAGCCGATTGGCATAGCGGCCAAATATTTCCGGAATGCCGCCGACCCGTGTTGCGATCAGCGGACGTTCTGCTGCCACGGTCTCCAGGATGATATAGGGCATGGCTTCGGCGCGTGAGGGAACAACGACATTCCTGGCGAGCTTGAAAGCTTCCCGAGCGGGAAGGGCGCCATGGAACGTGATTGCGCCGTCGAGCCCCAGCTTCCTCACCATGTTCCGATACCGCTCTTCGTCCGGGCCTTCACCAACGATGTGAGCCTTGGGCGCAGTGCCGTTCTTCAGGCGAATGTTGTAAAGCGCTTCAATGAAAAGGTCCGGTCCCTTCAGGTCTCGCAGCATTCCGATATAGAGGAAATCGGCGGCTGCTTCATCCACCGGAACGGGGGTGAATTCGTCTGGTGTCAGCCCGTTGTAGACAATGCGCGACCGGGCTTTCGTGTGACCGACCTTGCTTTCGTAGGCTGCGGCTTCATAGTCGGACACAAAGATCAGCCCGTCGGTCAGGCGGCCAAGGAGCCGTTCCAGCGTGTGGTAGACCCGGCCTTCGAAGCGATTGGGATCATAGTGCAGACTGCCGCCATGGGGGCAATAGACGCGGGCGGCTTTCTGGCCGCGCAAGCGCAGAACGCTGCCGATCAGGCGCGCATAAGCGCCACCTTTTGCCCCGTGTCCATGCAGGATGTCGGGTTTCAGGTCCCGGATGTGCTTGTATAGGGAAACAGTTGCCGTCAGATCCTGTACGGTCAGCTGACGTTGCATGGGAAAGCGTGCAATACCAAGAGCTAGCCTCGGTTTCAGCTCTTCAAGAAGCTGATTGTCGAAAGCACTGCCCGTGTTGCTGTCACATACGAGGCCGACATCGTGTCCCGCTTCCGACTGGCAGATGGCCAGATCCCGGATATGGCGAAAAATGCCGCCAATGGGCGAGCGCACGCAATGCACGATCCGCATGGGGGTCGTTGTCATGATGCAGTATCCCTGTTGCCACCCCCAGGTCTCTTATCGAACCTGTGGGGCACTGAAACTGCACCCTAACAAAGGGAGGTGAGTCCACAGTTAACTTGGCGGGACCCTAAAAAAAACGCTCACGGACGTAAATTGTATCACCGGGACGCACCGGGTCCGAAATGGGCACACGGCCGTTTAGAATTTCACCGTTGAGCTGTCGGGTGATATCCACATCTGACTGCAGCGCCCGCGAACTGAATCCGCCTGCTGTTGCGATGGCGTTTTGAACGGTCATGCCGGCAACGTAATTATATTGGCCTGCATTTTGCACTTCACCCATGACGAAGATCGGACGATAGGTATCGACCTCCACCGAGACGTCCGGATCGCGGATATAGCCCTGACGCAGCTTGGCCGAAATTTCGGATGCCAGGCCTTGCTGCGTCTTGCCGCGCGCAGCGACGCTGCCGACCAGCGGGAAGGAAATATATCCTGCTTGATCAACGACATAAGTATTGGACAGGTCATCCTGGCCGAACACGATAATGCGCAGCCTATCGCTTGAGTCCAAGCGATAAGGCTGGGTCAGTGTTTCGTGAAACGCTGTCGGCGGCTGTCTGTACCCGCTGCATGCAGCAAGGCCCAGGCACAAGCCCAGGACAACAAGCGCTCTCGTTCGCATCAACGACTCTCCTACAATTCGGAGACAGGATCGCGCTTTATGGTTAATTGAGGGTGAAGAGGAAAAAAGACCTGTCCGGCACCCTGTCAAATTTGCGCATGCATTAATTAACAGGGCGTCCCCGGAGACTGTAACCAGCTTAACCGAACGCTTACCATAATTCGACATAGTTTGCCGGTATTTTGGAGTTTCAAAAGATGAATGCTGAGCGGCAGACACATTCCGAAGACGATATGGCGCTGGATCTGGGTGGTCTGTTGCGGACGATCGGGCGATCCCTGGGCTGGCTTGTGCCACTCACGCTCTTCGTCACCGTTGTCGTCTTTCTGGGGCTCCAGTTCGTAGCGCCCAAATACAAGGGCGAAGCGCGCCTCATCATCGAGAGCACGGACAATCTGCCCGGTGCATCGCGAGGGCAGGAAGAAGAGCGAGCGCTGCTCGACAGCGAAGGTGTTGTCAGCCAGGTGCAACTGCTCAAGTCCGCTGATCTGGCACGTCGAGTCGCGAACAAGCTCAACCTTGCTGCGATACCGGAGTTCGATGCGAAAGACGATGGCAGCCTCGTCAACCTCCTGCTGTCTCTGGTCGGGTTCGGAAACGAGACCGATGGCAATAGCGAGGAAGAACGGGTCCTCAAGCATTACTACGAGAATCTGGAAATCTACCGGTTGGAGGGATCCCGCGTGATCGCGGTCGACTACACCGCCGAAAGTCCGGTTCTGGCGGCCAAGGTCGCCAATACGATTGTTGATGAGTATCTGTCGGTTCAATCCAGCGCAAAACGGCAGACGACCGAGCAGGCCTCTGCTGCGCTGGAGCCTCAGATTGTCGAATTGCGCCGGGAAGTTCAGGCAGCCCGGCAGGCGGTATCGGATTTTCGCGCCCGGGCAGACCTTTTGATCGGTGCCGACAACATCCCGCTCAACCAGCAGCAACTTGCCGAAACGAGTACCGCTTACTCCGACGCCCAGTCCTCCAAGGCCGAGGCGCAGGCCAAAGCCGACCTCATTCGCGAGTTGCTGAATTCAGGCGGTTCTCTCGAGACTGCGAGCGATGTGCTGAATTCCGCGCTCATTCAGCGTCTGCGGGAGCGTCAGGTCGAAATTCAGTCCAATATTGCAGAACTCTCAATCACACTGTTGCCCAACCACCCGCAACTGAAGGCGCTTCAATCTCAGCTTGGTGATTACGACCGGCAAATCCGATCGGAAGCACGCAAGATCCTGCAGGGGCTGGAAAACGATGCGAAGGTGCAAGACCAGCGCGCAAAAGCACTTGGGGCACGCCTTGAGGAGCTGAAGACGGCTGCGGCAAAATCCAACGCCGATCAGGCAAGGCTCGCGGAACTGGAGCGCGAAGCCAATGCAAAGGCGGCGCAACTTGACCAGCTTCTGCTGAGTTTCCAGGAAGCTGATTCCCGCTTGCGTGCACAGGTTCTGCCTGCCGATGCCAGGATCATCTCCCGTTCCAGCGTGCCGGTAGAACCGGATTCGCCCAAAATCATTGCCAGCACCATCATTGCTGCGCTTGTTACTTTTATTCTCGGATGTGCCTTTGTGCTCATGCGCGAATTTCTGAACGGCAATGCGCTCTACCGGATGCAGGATGGTTCGTCCGAAGGGCAGCGCGTCGCACCGCGCATGGATGAGCGGCCGCAGTCAGGTCCTCAGGATACCGTGCGGGCTGAAAACCCAGGCTGGGGTGGCGGCTACGGTCAGACCGTTGCCAGCTACAGGATCGATCCTGGCGAGTGGAGCAAAACCGACACGCATCGCGACGCAGAACCAAGCGTCCCTGAAACAGCCGCTAGCATTGATGAGCCTGCCGAAGAAACGGTTCCTGAGCAGCCCCCGGAACCCCAACCCCAGGCCTTGGAAAAGACACAGCGGCCAAAGGGACGCATCGGGATCCTGTCCGGCAAGCTTCGTGGTCGAAAAATGAAGACTGGCTACGATCACGATGTCAGCCCGGACCGGGTGGGGGACATGCGGGGTTCGAAGGAAACCGAAGCAGAGGTTCCAGGTGCGGAAGTCGCTCCTGTTCCTGTGGTTTCAGCCAGCAAGACAAGCAGACAAGCAAAGCGGGAAGAGCAGCTCAAGACAACGCACGCGGACGACGTTGAAGCGGCGGGGCGCGTCGTCGTGCTCAGCGTCGATGATGAGGCCCTGTCTCACGAACTCGCTTTCGACCTGATCCGGAAGGCGGCCGGGCGTGGCAAGTCTTCTCTCATCATGGAAGTCTTTCCCGATCAGACCAACCTGAAGGGGGCCGAAGGGTTCTCCGACATTGTCGCTGGAACGGCGCCTTTCGCCAAGGTGGTCTATCGTGATGCAGGATCAAAGGCGCATATCATTGAGGCCGGGCGGGTTGAGATCACGGACGAAATGGTAAACTCGGAACGTTTCAAGCTCGCTCTTGAAGCAATCAAGTCGACCTATGAAACCGTCGTTGTCGATCTTGGCGCCATCGATGGGTCGCTGGCGAGTGCCCGTATGTTGAGTTTTGCGGACAGGGTTCTGATTGCGGCTTCCGCTCCTGATCACGGCCACGAACTGCAAAGTGCGGCCAATCTTCTGGCACATAACACCGGCGCGAAGGTCGAAGTCGTGATTTCTGGTGGAACCGGACCGGGGCCGCGTAGAAACGGCGACGGGCACGCCGCCTGAGGAAGATGTTGGCGACAGTTGGTCACCAACTGTCTAACTGTTGCCGGCGAAACCCGCTTTCATCTTGCGCAAACGCCGGATCAGCGGCCACAGCATCGATGAATTGCGGATGTGGGTTTTGGCTTTCAGTCTTGCTGCTTCCAGGCGCATGCGCAGAGCCCCTTTCCAGGTCATCGCCAAAAGGCTGTCCTTCAAAGGCACTGGTTCCGCCCACGTGGTCTTGTAGCGTTCCTCGCCAAGGCCGAGGTCCAGTGTGTCGATGGTCGGATCACCGCACGCTCGTTCGATGATTTCCTTGATCAGGACCAGACCTGGACTGTTGGGCAGCATGTCGTCATGAGCAACGCTGTTGCTGTAGGCATAAAGCGTCTTGCCATGCTGGGCGCACAGATAGGTGGCCCTGATCTGGTCTCCCGTTTCCAGGTACCAGAGATCCAGGGGATGAGCGCCGTGATCCTGAGCGCTGCCCGCTGCATCCAGGCCAAGCACGCAGGACAGGAACGTCTTCGCTGGGGGCGCCGAAAAAACATTCGGAATGCCCGCTTCCTTTGCCCTGATTGAGCGTTGTTCAAGAAAGGCATTAAAGCCACGTTGCCTGTCGACAGGGGAGGCGGCTTTGGTAATCGTGTAGTCACCGGCTGCCTGAAGATGCCGTTCCTTGCGAAGCAGGTTCTTGCGTGCGGATTTGCTGTGTGTGTCGTTGAACAACTGTCCGAAATCGGAGGGCAGGGCGCGTGCGAAAACAGGGCTCGGGCTTGACGTCGCTCCTTTGAATACCAGCGGATGGTCGCGCCCTAGCCAGGTCTCCGGAACGTTCTCAAGCTTGAGGAGATCAGCTCCGACCTGTTTGCAGACGGCTGACAGGTGGCTTTTCATCTCGGCTGCGGCGGCATCTCGGTAGAAATCTGCATGCCAGAGGCCCGTATTCTGGTTGCCATTCTGGTGGCCGAGAAACGTCAGCGCAGAGATTCCAGCAGACCGTTCAAGTTGCAGTGGCAGCAGAAAAACCGCCTGACCGCGACGCCGTCCGACAACTATCACCGGCGTGCAATTCAGGCTCTGGCCGACTGTCTCGAACCAGCTGCAAAGCCAGGCAGGAGACTGGTATGGATTACTGTGCAGCACATCCTTTAGTTGTTGCCAGTCAGCCTGTGCTTCGCTAAGCCTCGTGAATATGGACAATTCAAGGTCTGTTGAGGACACGGTGCTCACCTCGCGCCATGGCGCGTGAAAGACAGGCTGAAACGGTTATTGAAAATCGGATAAACCATTTTGAACGAACATGAAGGACAGACAGGACGTCGCGCTGGCAGATCAAGCTAAGTCTCGATAGATTTAGCAATAATTGTTAAAGAAACCGTGCCTAACTGGCACATTCTAGCAAGGTGGGCATTTCGGCCACATGGGCATGCGGCACAAGACGGTAACACGCGCATTCAGTGTACTTAAGGGAACGGGGCTCGGCCGTATGCTGGCACCGTTTACCCAGGGCTGTGGTGCCGTGTTTATGATGCACCATGTCCGGTCCGCACGCTCCGATGCTTTCCAGCCGAACCGTCACCTGGAAATCACGCCCGAATTTCTGAAGCTTGCGGTCGAGCGGATTAGGGCAAACGGCTATGAAATCATATCGATGGATGAAGCCGTTGACCTGCTCAAGTCCGGTTACGGGCACCGCCGCTATGCAGTTCTGACCTTCGATGACGGGTACCGGGACAATCTGTCTGTCGCCTATCCGATATTGAAGGAACTGGAAGCTCCTTTCACCGTGTTCGTCACAACCGGGCTGATCGACCGGACCAGCGAACTGTGGTGGCTGGCCCTTGAGAAGATCATCGCAGACAACGATGAAGTGGTCTTTACTGCAGCAGGCAATTCAGCCGGCATCCCGTGCATAACACTTGCAGAAAAAAACGCGTGTTTCGAAAAGATCGTCGATCATCTGACACTGGAGGTTGGCGAAGGAGATCAGCGCAAGATCATCCGGGCGCTTGCTGAAAGATACGGCGTCGACCTGAAAGCCCTGGCGGACGGGCAGATGATGACGTGGGACGAGACCCGCCAACTGGCTGGTGATCCGCTGGTTACCATCGGTGCCCACACCCACGATCATTTCGCCATGGCGCGGTTGAACGCAGATGCCGCCTGTGAAGATGTGACCAGGGGCCTTGAGCGGCTGGAGAAAGAACTCGGCCGCAGGCCGAAGCACTTTGCCTATCCGTATGGAAAATCACACGCGGTTACACCGCGCGATGCGGATATCTTGCGGGAGATCGGCTTCGCCTCGTCTGTGACGACGCTTCCCGGTGTGCTTCAATCCGTCAATGCGCGCGACCCGATGATGCTGCCACGCGTCTCCCTGAACGGCCGGTTTCAAGACCCGGCTGTCGTCGATCAGTACCTGACGGGGGCGCCCTTTGCGCTTTACCGGGTTGCCCGGTGGGCTGCCAACGGGTTTGGTGTCAGGTCCGGCTTTTCCCGCCTCTTTCCATCCACCAGATAATCGCGCCTGCCGGGATGACCCAGGCCAGACCTGCGATGCCGAAGTAGATGAAGCGGACCAGGTTTGAGGACTGCTGCAATGTCAGGTCGCCGATCACCATAGCGGTGAGGGCGTAGACCACCACAAAAACAACCAGCAGCACCATGCCGATAAACTTGCGAAACGAGGGAACCATTGTGGGGCGTGTCCGTTGACCGTGTGTGAATCCGCGCGATGAGGGACCTTTTGCCGCAAAACGTCCCGGACCGCTTGCCGTCTTGCTCCTGCACCTATATCTCCGCAAGCCAAAGGTCAAACTCACGATAAGAATTTCCGGAAGCGGGTCATGATTGCGATTGCAGAAGGTGTGAAGAACGAACAGATGCTTCCGGCCAAATTGCAGAGATTGCGACAGAACAGGGCCCTGATCCGGTGGTGGCTCTACTTCGTTTGTGCGCTGATCCTGGCCATGGTCGTCGTCGGCGGAGCGACGCGTCTGACCGAATCCGGTCTGTCTATCACCGAGTGGAAACCCATCCACGGCGTCATTCCGCCGCTCAGCGAAGCCGAGTGGGAAGAGGAGCTGGAAAAATATCGCCAGATTCCGGAATATCAGCTCATCAACAAAGGCATGAGCCTTGACGAGTTCAAGTTCATCTTCTGGTGGGAATGGGCGCACCGGCTGCTGGGGCGCTTCATTGGTGTTGCGTTTTTTGTTCCCATGGTGGCGTTCTGGGCAACCGGCAGGATAGAGCCCTGGCTGAAGCCGAGATTGCTTGTCGGCCTGGCACTTGGCGGTTTGCAGGGCTTTGTCGGCTGGTGGATGGTGGCTTCCGGTCTGGTGGACAGGGTGGATGTCAGTCAGTACCGGCTGGCCACACACCTGACGCTCGCACTATTCATTTTTGCCTATCTTTTCTGGATTGCCCGGCGGCTGAGCCCCTTGCCCGAACCCGAAATTCAGGAACAGGAGCGGCTCGCAGGGCTGGGCAAACTGGTTCTTTTCCTTGTCTTTGTTCAGATGTTCCTGGGAGGTCTCGTCGCCGGGCTGAACGCCGGATTGACCTTCAACACATGGCCACTCATGGATGGCCAGTTCATTCCGCGCGGCATGCTTGCCATCCAGCCTATCTGGCTGAATTTCTTTGAAAACGTGATGACGGTTCAATTCCAGCATCGCATGACAGCCTATGTGCTGGTGTTCACCGGTGTGGCGCTGGCCTGGAGTACCTTCCGCGTAAGCCGGCGCAAGGAGCTGCGCCGGGCAGGCGCCCATGTCGGGGGCTTCCTGTTGCTGCAGGCGATCTTCGGCATTCTGACGTTGCTGTGGCACGTGCCGCTGTCCATCGCTCTGGTGCATCAGGGCTTCGCGGTTATTGTTCTGGCGGCTGCGGTTGACTATGTGGCCATGCTGAAAGGGCCCTTCGCCATTCGCAGCTAGGCTTCGGCAATCTCACGTGTTGGGGAAACGGACAGCCGCGTGGAAGCACTTTGCTCCGAACGCTGCGGCGCTCCAGTCTTGGATTTCCGCTGCGCTTACGGCCTCGGGGCCTGATCGAGTGTACAGGCAAAAAAGCCCGCCAATCGGCGGGCTTTTCGTTTGTTCTGCTGGAGCCTCTTATCCGGAAAGGGCCTGATCGAGATCGGCGATGATGTCATCGACATCTTCCAGGCCGACCGAAATACGCACCACATCCGGGCCCGCGCCGGCCGCGGTCTTCTGTTCATCCGAAAGCTGGCGGTGTGTGGTGGACGCTGGATGGATGATCAGACTGCGCGTGTCACCGATGTTGGCCAGGTGCGAGAACAGTTCCACCTTGCTCACCAGGGCGACACCTGTGTCATAACCGCCTTCAACGCCGAAAGTGAACACGGCACCGGCGCCTTTTGGCATGTATTTCTGTTGCAGGGCGTGGTGCTTGTCTTCCGGCAGGGCTGCGTAGGACACCCATTTGACCTTGTCGTGGGCCGCCAGGTGAAGCGCGACTTTCTTGGCATTGTCCGAATGACGCTGCATGCGCAGCGGCAGGGTTTCGATGCCGGTCAGGATCATGAAAGCGTTGAAGGGCGAGATGGCCGGTCCGAGGTCGCGCAGACCAAGCACACGGCAGGCAATCGCAAAGGCGAAGTTGCCGAATGTCTCGTGCAGGACGATGCCCTGGTATTCCGGCCGGGGCTGGGACAGCAGCGGATAGTTGCCGCTGGCAGACCAGTCGAAGCTGCCGCCGTCGACGATGATGCCACCCATGGAATTGCCGTGACCGCCCATGAATTTGGTCAGCGAGTGCAGAACGATATCAGCACCGTGTTCGATCGGCCGGCACAGGTATGGCGTTGCCATGGTGTTATCGACCACCAGCGGCACACCCTTTGCCTTTGCAATTGCCGCAATCGCCTCGATGTCGACAACGATTCCGCCGGGATTGGCCAGGCTCTCGATGAAGATCGCGCGCGTGCGGTCGTCAATCGCCGCTTCGAAGGACGACATGTCCGCAGGGTCGGCCCACTTCACGCCCCAGCCGAAGCTCTTGAAGGAGTGGTTCAGCTGGTTGATGGAGCCACCATAGAGCTTGTTTGCGGCCACGATGTTGTCGCCGGGCTGCATCAAGGTGTGGAAGCACAGAAGCTGAGCGGAATGACCGGAAGCTGTCGCAAGTGCGGCGGTACCGCCTTCAAGCGCCGCAACGCGCTCCTCCAGAACAGCCGTCGTCGGATTGGTGATGCGTGTGTAAATGTTGCCGAAGGCCTGTAGCCCGAACAGGGAAGCAGCATGATCGACATCGTCGAAAACGAACGATGTCGTCTGGTAAATCGGTGTCGCCCGCGCGCCTGTCGAAGGATCCGGCGCTGCGCCAGCGTGAATCGCGAGAGTGGAAAAACCTGGAATATTTTCGCTCATTAAAAGACCTCCCTGTTGGATTGGCGGCCAGTTTGACCGAAGGAGCAGGGCAGGTCAAAGAACGATTTTGCGGTTTTGTGATCTAAAGGAAATTATGTATGTCAAAGCGTTAGGCAGGATTGTCGGCCTTTGCCTCCTGCCAGGGTGGGGTATGTCTGCCTATTGGTCGGAAGGGTCCTTCCGGTTCTCCAGCTTCACACCGAAATAGACACCGAACAGCAGTGCTGCTGCCAGCAGTGGCAGGCTCCATGCCAGAAAGGTCGTATCTCCGAAGACTGCAAACACAGCGGCCTTCCTCCCGGTTTGAAAACTTGGATGCGAGGCAAAAGGTTAACGATCTCTTATGGAGAAAGTGGAAAGAAATTCATCGGCATTCGGAGCAAATTGAGCGAAAGCTCTTATAAATTGAACTTAAAATTATCAGCTTTCGTCGGTTGCATCATCTTTCGTGCGCCTGCTTGCGCGCGGGCCGTTTGCAGATGGTTTCTGCAGATGAATCAGTACCGCGATACAGACGACGAACGCGACGGTCGCGAGCGCGAATATCATTAGTATTGCCCCCATGTATCTGTCGTTAAAGGCGCAAATTCGCCTGAACGCAGATCAAACCCCATCCCTGAAGTCCTGAAGTATAGCAGAAACACGCAGGGGTAGAAGTGGGGGTGTATACATTGATTTCGGTTCAGCCGCCCTTCTGTTCCCGTTCGCCGGACTGTGCCTGCTCTCGCGCCCAGGTCTCGTCACGGTGGGCGAAGGGGGATCCGTGTTCGGCCTTGTGCACGAATGCGAACAGCAGCAAGGCAACCAGAGCTGCCATAGCCATGAAAACCCACTCAAATGCGGTAAACAGGGTCGGGTCCTGGGTCATGCTGCCTCACGCTACTGATGGCGCCCGGTGGGCTTCCGGACGGCGGTATCTCGACTAACGAGCTATCCGGCGAGCATTGTGCGAAGCTGATGCAATGGGGAAAATTAGCTGTCTTTTTCCCCAGAAAGCCCGCGATGCTGAAACCCTGCTTTCAGGGCAGGGCGCTTGGAGGAAAGCGTACGCGAGTTAACACCTGCCCATCCGATTTCACCTGACAGTCGACCATACTCTATCTTAGGGCAGCGGTTCATCACCATCTTGATACCTGCAGCTTCTGCTCTTGCTGCTGCTTCGTCATGGCGCACGGTCAATTGCATCCAGATGACCTTGGGCAACTTGCCGCTGGCAATTACATCGTCGACGATAACGCCTGCCGCTTCGGAATTGCGAAAGATGTCGATCATGTCGGGAGCCGCAGGCAATTCGTCGAGCGAGGTATAGACCTTCTGTCCCAGGATCTCCTTGCCCGCCTGACCGGGATTGATGGGCCAAACCTCGTATCCCTTGGACAAAAGGTATTTCAGCACGAAATAGGACGGCCGGACGTTGTTGGCACTCGCGCCGATCATGGCGACGGTTTTCACCTCGTCGAGAATACCCTTGATGTAGGCGTCCGGATAAGTGTCGTGATTCATGGAATGGAGATCCTCAGATTTGTCGCGCTATCCAATGCGAAATGACACCTGCCTGCAAGGGGCCTTCTGCCGCAGACCGGTCCGCCTCGAAGAATTGTGAAACCGCGCAGGGCGAGGTCAATTGCCAGCAAAGTGTTCGGCCAGCTTTGCCGCCTGTTCTTTCCTGAGTTCCTTGCGGATCATCAGTTTCAAACCGGACCAGATGCCGTCAACGGCACAAACCTTTACGTCCACAAGACCCATCGGCAGGCAAAGCTCGCGGATGGTGTCTTCGGTGATGTCGGTCGGTAGCTTGCTGGCCTTCTTGGGCCAGGAAACCCAGATCATGCCGTCTGGATCCAGCAGGCCGCGCAGGGTTTCCAGTTGTCCGGCCAGTTCCACCCGTTCGGTGACAAACACATGAGCGCATTCAACACCCGGTTCCGGTGTAGCGAGAATGACCGCGCCGGGGTCTTGTGTCTGCAGCAAGGCGGATATGTCTTCCGGCACCTGGCGACGCCAGCAGATCATTCCCGGTTTCAGCCCCAGTTTTGCGGACAGCGGACGTCCGGAATAGCCGGCTTCAGGCATGTCTTATCCTTGATGTCTCCAAACGGCAGGGCCGATCAGCTGTCCGTCCATTCGGGTTTGCGTTTTTGCAGAAAGGCGTTGATGCCTTCTTCCGCATCCCGGGCCATCATGTTGTCGACCATGGTTTGTGCCGCGAAATCATAGGCTTCCGACAACGGCATTTCCAGCTGACGGTAGAAGGCTTCCTTGCCGATCTTCACGGTCTTGGCAGACTTGGAGGCGATCGATTCCGCGTATTTCTGGACAACCTGCTCCAGGTAGTCACGCGGGACGATGCGGTTGATCAGGCCGAAATCCTTCGCGGTGGATGCGTCGATGCTTTCACCGGTCAGAAGCATCTCCATGGCCTGTTTAGGAGCAACATTGCGCGAGAGCGCAACCATTGGTGTGGAGCAGAAGAGGCCGATATTGACGCCCGGTGTGCAGAAGGTGGCCGTGTCGGTAGCGATGGCAAGGTCGCAGGAGGCAACCAGTTGGCAACCGGCTGCGGTCGCAACACCTGTTACCACGGCGATCACCGGCTTGGGCAGGCGCACAATCTGCTGCATCAGATCCGAACACTGGCGCATGATCCGCTCATAGGTTGCCTTGCCACCATCCGCTTCACCGCGCGCTGCGGTTAGTTCCTTCAGGTCGTGGCCAGCGCAGAAGACCTTGCCTTCCGCACCGAGCAGAACAACACGCACTGCAGGATCCTCTGCCGCCTTCTGCAGTTCACCGGCTAGAGCGGTCATCATCTCGCTCGAAAGAGCGTTCATCCGCTCCGGCCGCTGCATCACGATCCGGTAAACGCCTTCATGAAGAAGCGTTGCGAGCATCGGTTTCTGGATCTCGTCATTTGCGGCGGTTTCAGACATGGAACGCTCCCTGAAGATTTGCTTTGCCGATGTTATAGCCGACGCGGGCAGGGCGGCGAAAGTGTCCGATCGGCTGGTGGCTGCCGCCGATCACAGATGGTTTATCTGACGATGCGTCAAGTCGCTGGCGGTTCTTTCGGTTTCGGTTATCCTTTCGGCATGTGGAGGCTTTCCGAAGTCCGCTCACTTGCAGGTGCAGTCGCTCTGTTGCTGGCACCTCTCGGTCCCGCGCTTGCGCAGGAACAGGTCGATGTCGCTCTGGTCCTTGCTGTCGATGTCTCCCGCTCCATGTCGCCTGAAGAACTACAGATCCAGCGCCGCGGATATGCTGCCGCCATCTCCAGCCCGGAGGTGGTGCGGGCGATCGGGTACGGGGCTCACGGCCGGATCGCTCTCATGATGTTCGAATGGGCCAACGAAAGCCACGCGCGCGAAATTGTCGGGTGGTCGGTGATCGAGGGCGTGGAAGATGCTCAGGAGTTCGCCGACAAGGTTCTGGCGGACAGCACCTACGGTCAGCGGCGAACCTCGATTTCCGGCGCAATCTGGCATGCCACGGCTTTGCTTGCCGACGCACCTTTCAAGGCAGACCGCCGCGTGATCGACATTTCCGGGGATGGTCCCAACAACCAGGGGGCACCTGTCGTCCAGGCACGCGATGCCGCCGTGGAGGCCGGGCTCGTGATCAATGGATTGCCGCTGATGACAACTGGTGGCATGGGCTTCCAGTTCAACATTCCGGATCTGGACGTCTATTATCAGCGGTGCGTCATCGGTGGGCCCGCCAGCTTCGTCATACCGGTAAACGACTGGGAACAGTTTCCCGAAGCCGTTCGTCGCAAGCTGATCCTCGAGATCGGCGGCGTCAAGCCGCCCGAGCCGCAAGTCATCCCGGCCCAATTCACCTTCGAAGAGCCATATGACTGCCTCGTAGGAGAAAAGATCTGGCGGCGCATGCGCGAGCAGTATTTCTGGGATCAGTAGCGGCAGAGCAAATCTGCCGCCCGTTCATGCTTGCTAGCCGAAGGAACAACACTGTCAGCCTCGGCGGCGTCTGCGCCTGCGCTCTCCACCGGCTGCATCCGACCCCGCGTCAACCTCCTTGCGTACCGGCAATTCGACGGCAGCTCGAAGGTTGGGGAACTGATCGACCTTGTTGGGCAAGGCCATCGCATTGACGAAATGCTCCTGGAACTTGGGTTCCAGAGCGGTCTCGATCTTTTCGATATCGCGCACCGTCTGCTCGATCTCGCGCCTGTAGCCGCGGTTGAGCAAAGCCATCCGGGCGCCTGTCCCGGCAGCATTGCCGACGCCGGAGACACCTTCCAGCGGGCAATCCGGAATAAGGCCAAGGATCATCGCGTACTTTGGGTCGATGTAGCTGCCGAAGGCCCCCGCAAGGCGAATGCGGTCCAGATCATAGGTGCCGAGCTTGTCCTGCAGAAGTTTGACACCGGCGTAAAGCGCACCCTTGGCGAGCTGGATCGCGCGAATGTCGGTCTGCAGGATCGATATTTCGATCCCGTCGTCAGCAATCAGATAGGAGAAGGTCCGGCCGGTGGATTTGACGCGCGATGTCCGTTCCGCCATCGAGCCGTCGATAACACCGTCTTCCGTGATGAGGCCCGCCAGATACATCTCGGCAACGGCCTCGATGATGCCGGAGCCACAAATGCCGGTAACGCCGACAGTGTCGACCTTTTCGGCAAAGCCTTCTTCATCCGACCATTCGTCGACGCCAATCACCTTGAAGCGAGGCTCAAGTGTTTCCTTGTTGATGCGGATGCGCTCGATGGCGCCTGGTGCCGCGCGCTGGCCGGACGAGATCTCAGCGCCTTCGAACGCAGGGCCGGTCGGAGAGGACGCTGCCAACAGCCGGTTCCGGTTACCCAGCACGATTTCCGCATTGGTACCGACATCGACAAGCAGCGTTATCTCGTCGAGCTTGTAAGGGCTTTCTGCAAGCGTTGCTGCAGCTGCATCGGCACCCACATGGCCGGCGATGCAGGGCAGCATGTAGACACGTGCGCCCGGGTTCAGTTCCAGGTCCAGATCGCGCGCGTTCAAAACCATGGCGTCGGAGGCCGCGAGCGCGAAGGGAGCGCCGCCCAGTTCCACTGGGTCGATACCGAGGAACAGATGATGCATGACCGGGTTGCCGACAAAGGTCGCATCAAGCACATCCGTGCGTTCTGCGCCGACATCGCCGACCAGTTTGCCGATCAGCGCGTTGATGGCATCGCGCACGGCCTTTGTCAGATCCGGCAGCTTGGACGGGTTCATCTGGACATAGGACACCCGCGACATCAGATCCTCGCCAAAGCGGATCTGCGGGTTGGAGGTGCCTGCGGACGAGACTGTACGCCCGTTC
Source organism: Labrenzia sp. THAF191a (assembly GCF_009363335.1). Classification (GTDB taxonomy): domain Bacteria; phylum Pseudomonadota; class Alphaproteobacteria; order Rhizobiales; family Stappiaceae; genus Roseibium; species Roseibium algicola. Next base: position 5,189,488 of record NZ_CP045333.1, on the reverse strand, counting down.
TGTAGGTTGCAAAGGTGGGCTGCGATGGTGGTGGAGCCAATGTCGACGGCAAGGCCGTAGACGGCAGGTTTTTCTCCGGGCCAGAGCGCCACGAGTGTCGGCAGCACGCCTCTGTCTTCGTATATTGCCGCGGTTACCTGCCAATTGCCCTTGCGCAGGATCGTCTGGACCCGCGGCAGCAGCACCGGGTCGATTGTCAGGTCGGCGATACCGGTCTCGGCTATCAGCGCCTCTCGCAGCCGGTCGATATCGCCGCGTGGCGTTTCCATGTCCGGCTCGGCAATCGAGACAGTTATCAGCGAGACCGCGCTGTCGGCCTCGATGTTGCGGGCTTCCGCGCGCTTGCGCACGACCTGACGGTTGGTCTGGGCATCGGTCGGGACATCGATGACCAGGTCGCCCAGGATTTTTGCCTGACAGGAAAGGCGCCGGTCGGCGGGCAGTTTGCGCAAGGTCGCGTAGCGGGTTTCCGCTTCGGTGGCCCCTTCCAGGTTTTCAGCTGCGCTGGTCAGGTTTTCCTTGGCGAACGTGCCTTCCGAAATGGAAATCTGGCAGCGCCCGCAAATGCCGCGCCCGCCACATACCGACTCCACATAGACACCGAGCGAGCGGGCAGCGTCGAGCAGGGGCGTGCCGACGGGAAAGGTTCCACGGCGCCCACTGGGTTGGAAAACGACTTTGGCTTGTTTGACGGTCTCGGTCATGTCTGCGATCTGCCACTACCGGTTTTGAAACACTACGGGGACTAAGCCCACCCTTGACCCTTCACCCACAAGGAGGAGGGAGTTTTTTTCTAAACTGCGAAAGCCGGAGCCATCGTGAAAATGACGCGGATCCCGCGATTTGAAACGTGCCCCTCGACACGCAAAACCCCTCCCTATTAAAGGGAGGGGATTGGGGTGGAGATTCCATCCTGAAACTGGTGAAAAGCCACCCTGTTTGCGGAAGGGGAGAGAACCGCAAACTTGTTATGACATCTGGGCTCAGCCGGCGGACCGACGGGCCGCGCGTCCACCGCGGCGGCGACCGCCCGCAGACGCACCACCTTCACCAGGTGCTGCAACCGCACCTGCAGCAGCAGGCTGGTGATCTCGGTAGGTCATGATCCATTCCTGGCAGTTCGGGTCAGTGCCGTTGAGCACGTTCGCCGCACGTACGGCTTCCATTTCCTGCGGGCGGCACGGGTTCATGATCGCGGAGGTCATGCCGGCACCGATGACCATCGGAATGAAACCGGCATTGATGCCGTGGCGATGCGGCAGGCCGAAGGAGATGTTGGAAAGGCCGCAGGTCGTGTTGACCTTCAGCTCTTCACGCAGACGGCGCAGCAACCGGAATACCTGCTGACCTGCGGTGCCCATGGCGCCGATCGGCATCACCAGCGGGTCCACGACAATATCGTGTGCGGGAATGCCATAGTCGGCAGCATGCTGAACGATCTTCCTGGCGACTTCGAAACGAACGTCCGGATCTTCGGAGATACCGGTCTCGTCGTTCGAGATGGCCACGACCGGCACGTTGTATTTCTTGATCAGCGGCAGGATCGCTTCCAGCTTCTCTTCTTCACCGGTCACGGAGTTGACCAGCGGACGGCCCTTGGCAACGGCAAGGCCGGCTTCGATGGCGGCGGTCACGGATGAATCGATAGACAAGGGAACGTCGACAAGTTCTTGAACTATCTCAAGAGTTTTGACGAGCAGCGGTGGTTCGGTCTCGTTCGGGTTGACCGCTGTCACGCCTGCGTTGACGTCGAGCATGGTCGCGCCGGCAGCCACCTGGGCCAGAGCATCGGCCTTGACGGTTTCGAAGTTGCCTTCGGCCATTTCCGCCGCCAGCTTCTTGCGGCCGGTCGGGTTAATCCGCTCGCCGATCACGCAGAACGGCTGATCGAAACCGATGATGATTTCCTTGGTGGCGGACGCGACAACAGTGCGGGTCATTTATGCGCTCTCATTGGCAGTCAGGATTGAAGACGAGGTTTGAAAAGACCAGCTCCCGCGGCTGTGCAGCCACTCAGCGGTTTTCTGGACACCGCCGAAGGGATAGGCGTGAATCTGGGCCAATTGGGTGTTCGGCTGGCTGGTGACGCGGGTCTCCAGCGGATCGACCATCGTGTCCGGATCGTAGCCTGACAGCATGGAGACGACGGCGCCGCCGCGCTTCTTCAGGAAGTTGAAGGAATTTTCAACACCGGCAAAAGCGGCGTATTTCAGCAGGGTCGTCATCTTTGCCGGACCGGCAACGCCGACATGGACCGGGAACTCGTTGCCCCATTCGCGCAGCTCGTCCAGCCACAGGCTGACGCGGTGCGGATCGAAACCGAACTGGGTGACAATGCGGAATTCCGCATCGCTTTCGCGGGCAAGATCGTGTTTGCGCTGCAGGAAGCTCTTGATGACGTCCGGCTTGATGTCCGGTGCGCCTTCCGGGTGTCCTGCAACGGCTATCTTCTTGATGCCGAGCTTGTCGAAGAGGCCTGTCTCCAGAAGGGCGACAGATGAGGTGAGGGGGCCGGCTTTTTCTGCTTCACCGGCAATGGCCAGAACCTCGGTCGCACCTGCTTCCTGGGTCAGACGCGTGATGCGGCGCTCGAAGTCCTCGCGGCTGGCGAACCGGCGGGCCGCCATATGCGGAACGGCGGTCAGCTTGTTGTCGCGCAGGATGCGGGCGGCATCGACGATCATGTCTTCCGAGCAGTTGCCCAGATCCGTGACATAGACCTGCGTGCCCGCCGGAATAAATTCCAGAAGCTCGGTCTTTTCGACCACCTGCTTGGGAGACATTTCGGTAGAGGCGGGAAGCCGCCCATTGGCCAACAGGCGCTGATCAGTCATGTTCCGAGCCTCCATTTGCGAGCAGGGTTTTCAGTCTCTCTTTCGGATAGGCCGAGACCAGGTCGGTCAGGGCTGCATCCGCTTCCGTTTCCAGGTCGTCCGTGACGGAGACCGGGTCTGTCCGGCGCCACTCCGCCATGTAGGCGTCGCTGTCCTTCGCACCGATCCTCATCGCGCAGGCATCAATGGCTTCCATGAACATGGCCGGCAGTTCCCGTCGGGCGGATTTGCGCCCCTGTTTCACCAGGATCTGTGCCGGGATGTCCCGCCAATAAACGATGATTTTCTGCGCCATTCTCGGACTTTCCTCCTGAGAAACATGTTTGCCGGAAGCTGGCTGATCCAGGACGCCTGATAGCGGCATCATCACGTGAAAAACCGACTTGTCCGGATGCTATTTTGCGACGCTCAGTCCGCCGGGCCCTTGCCCAGAAACGGCTGAAGCAATCCATACCCGGTCCGGCGCATTTCAAACGGCAGACCCAGCCGATCCGCCGCGCGCCGGGCCGCATCCTCAAGGGCAGGGTCATCGGTCTGCGCAAGGTAAAGAACGCGGGTGTAATGAGCGAAATACATGTCCCGCAAATGCGGGTGCCAGTCGAGGCCGAGCGGTTCGATGACCATGGTCTGGAAGTGACGGGCCAGGAAGTCGGTCAGGTAGAAGGTGCCGAGCTGGTCGTCTTCCATCTGGTCGAATTCGTCTATCCCCGTGAAGAAGGCATAGCAGTGCGCGCCATCGATGCGTCTCGCGCCGGTTTCTTCCAGCACCTTGTCGAGCAGGCCACCGGTTCCGCAATCGCCATAGGCGATCAGAATGTCGGAATAGGTGTCCGCATTCTTGAGGATGGCCCGGCGGACTTCGTCAGGGATCTTTTCCGGCGAGTTGTGAAGCTTCGCCGGAAGGCAGGTGATGTCGAGATGATCGAGGCGGTTCTTTTCGCGGATGGCGACGATTTCGCGTGCCAGAGCCCCGCAGGCAATAACAAGAACGCGGCCGGCCTTGTCGTCCGCGCTCCCATCCGTTTCAACCGGAAAGAGAGGCTCGCCCACCAACATTTCGGCAGCCTCCTTGAACATTGCCGTCAGCCCTTGTTGGCCAGCATGTTGTGGCGGCGAGCGATCAGATCTTTCGCCATTTCCACAGCAACGGCCGCGTCGCGGCAATAACCGTCAGCACCGACGGCTTCGCCGAATTCCTCGTTCAGCGGGGCACCGCCAACGAGCACAATATAATCGTCCCGGATGCCCTTGGCCTTCATTTCGTCGATCACGACCTTCATGTAAGGCATGGTGGTGGTCAGAAGAGCCGACATGCCGAGAATGTCCGGCTGATGCTCTTCAATGGCCGCAAGGTAGTTTTCGACAGGGTTGTTGATGCCGATGTCGATCACTTCAAAGCCGGCGCCTTCCATCATCATCGAGACAAGGTTCTTGCCGATGTCGTGGATGTCGCCCTTCACGGTGCCAATGACCATCTTGCCAACCTTCGGTGCACCGGTTTCCGCCAGCAGCGGACGCAGGATGCCCATGCCGGCTTTCATGGCGTTGGCGGAAAGCAGCACTTCGGGAACGAACAGGATGCCATCACGGAAGTCGACGCCGACGATCCGCATGCCTTCGACAAGGGCCTTGGTCAGGATGTCGTAAGGTACCCAGCCACGTTCCAGAAGGATGTTCACGGCATCCGTGATTTCTTCCTGAAGACCGTCGTAGAGGTCGTCATGCATCTGCTCGACAAGTTCGTCGTCAGAAAGGGAGGCGAGATCGATATCGTCTTCGTCAGACATGGGCAGCTCCAACCAGGCACAACGGGCCATCAACTTAGTGCAAAACCTTATGCCTCAAGCCGGATTCGCCGATATCTCCAAAGCGACACGGCTAGTCGTTTACGCGACAGGGAAATCAAGCCAGGCCGTTCAACGTCAATTTTGTGCGCTGACGGGAAATGTTTGTAGCTGTCTAAACTTACGAGAGGGCAGTGGCGCTGCCTGCCGAAAGAAGCTTTACGCCCCGCCAGGCGGTTTCCGCACGGGCGTCGATGTCGTTTTCCGACCATTCAGCCACGGCGCGTGTCACCAGCCGGATTTGAAGATCGCCGATCAGCAGGGAAAGATAGATTTCCGCCGCGGTTTCCGTCTCAAGGCCTGTCAGCAGTCCGTCGCCCTGAACCTGCGCAACAAGGTCCATTACGAGCGGCCTGATCGCGTCGCGACCGCTTTGCGCGAGGGCAGTTCCAAGCGTGCCGGTCGTGTCGGCGGCAGCGGCACGGTTGAGAGCGATTGCGGCCGGGTTCGAAAGAACGCCCAGGAGACGTCGGCCGAAGTTCCGCAGCGCTTCGGTGGGAGACGAGGCGTTTTCGATACACTCTCGAAGTGACTGGCGAATGTTTTCCGCATTGCGATCCACCAGGGCGCTGAACAACCCGGTCTTGTCGCCATACCAGCGGTAGAGCGTTTCGTTGGAGGCCTTTGCTTTTTTTGCGACTGCCAGCATCGACAGGTTGTCATAGCCCTGATCCAGCAGCAATTCGATCGCCGCCGCTTCTATGGCAGCTTTCCGTCGTTCCCTGGCTTCTGCCCGCATGTCGTTCTCTCCGTCGCTTGCTCAAAACCGTAATCAATGTTACGGAAATTACAATCCGTACACTCAATTACGGTTTAGGAGTTCGGGATGTATCGACTTGCACTTGGTACCGGTCTCCTGGCGATTGTTTTTGCCGGGGCCATCTTCGGTTTCTTCTATGCCTGGGTCTGCTCAACCATGTGGGGCCTGGATGCCACTGATCCTCGCATTGCGATAGCAGCCATGCAGGCCATGAACGCTTCCGTTCGCAACGCTGTTTTTGCGCCCGCTTTCTTCGGCACGCCTTTCGTTCTTGCTCTTGCCGGGGTCTTCAGCCTGCTGTCTGGCCGGCGCGCAGCTGGGGGTGCCTTTGTAGGTGGAGCAATCGTCTATGCGCTGGGCGGCATCATGCTGACGTTCCTGGTCAACGTGCCCATGAACCTCGAGCTTGCTGAGGCCGCGATCCCGGAAAAATTGAATGAAGCGGCAATGCTCTGGCGGTCCTATTCCGAGCCTTGGCAGGTGTGGAACCAGACACGGACTGTCTTCTCAGGCCTTTCCCTGTTGTTGGCTGCAATCGGTCTTGTTCTGCTTGGCCAAAACCCACATCGCACTGCCTAGCCACAATCTCAAATTTCTTCATGCGTGGCTCGACCATGGCATTCGCTTTGTTTGACTTACGCAAGTGCGGCCTTCGTTCGAGGCGATGTTTCGGTATGGATTGCAGGGTCGAGCCCTGCAATGACGGAGGACGTGACGGATTGGTACTTTCTTTGATGGATTATGCAATTTGTTGGCAGGCAAACCGCTCCATCTTTGCCTTATCTTCGTCATGCCATGGCTCGACCATGGCATCCATGCCGTTTCAGTTCCTCTTGTGCAGCGTTCGAGGCGATGTCACTCCGCCGCAGGCTGAGAGACCGTGGACCGAGCGCCACAAAAAAAGGCAGGTCTTGAGACCCGCCTTTTTCTGGTATTAGGCATTAATCCCGAATGATCAGAACAGACCTTCGATCTGACCTTTTTCGTCCAGTTTGATGTGGTTGGCTGACGGCACGCGCGGCAGGCCGGGCATGGTCATGATTTCACCGCAGATCACCACGATGAAACCGGCCCCTGCCGACAAGCGGACTTCGCGGACCGGCAGGCTGTGGCCGGTCGGTGCGCCCCGGCGCTGCGGGTCGGTCGTGAAGGAATACTGGGTCTTGGCCATGCAGACCGGCAGATGACCGAACCCGTCGGCCTCCCAACGCTTGAGCTGGTCGCGCACGGACTTGTCTGCCAGAACTTCGTCTGCCCGGTAGATCCGTTTCGCGATGGTTTCGATCTTTTCGAACAGGGACAGACTGTCGTCGTAGAGCGGTGCGAACTGCGCCGCGCCGCTTTCGGCAAGGGCTGCCACACGGGTGGCAAGTTCTTCGGTGCCTGCGGAGCCGTTGGCCCAATGGGTCGCCAGGATCGCTTCAACGCCGAATTCGGCGCAGTAATCCCGCACGGCCTGAACTTCCGCTTCCGTATCTGCAGTGAAGTGGTTGATGGCCACAACTGCCGGAACACCGAACTGCTTGACGTTCTCGATGTGGCGGCCAAGGTTGGCACAGCCTTTTTTCACGGCCTCGACGTTCTCGCTGCCGAGGTCTTCCTTGGCAACACCGCCATTCATCTTCAAGGCCTTGATGGTGGCGACGATGACAACCGCATCCGGGCTGAGGCCTGCCTTGCGGCATTTGATGTCGAAGAACTTCTCGGCACCGAGATCTGCGCCAAAGCCAGCTTCCGTCACCACATAGTCGGCCAGCTTCAGGGCTGTCTGGGTGGCAACCACGGAGTTGCAGCCGTGTGCGATGTTGGCGAAGGGGCCACCGTGAATGAATGCGGGGTTGTTTTCCAGCGTCTGCACCAGGTTCGGCTGCATTGCTTCTTTCAGCAGCACGGTCATGGCTCCGTCTGCTTCCAGTTCGCGCGCGGTGATCGCCGTGCGGTCGCGCCGGTAGGCAACGATGATGTCGCCGAGCCGCTTTTGCAGATCTTCGAGATCGGTCGCCAGGCAGAGGATGGCCATGATTTCGGACGCAACGGTGATGTCGAACCCTGCTTCACGAGGAAAGCCGTTGGCAATGCCACCAAGCGAACAGACGATGGAGCGCAGTGCGCGATCGTTCATGTCCATCACCCGGCGCCAGACAACGCGGCGAATGTCGATGCCCAGTTCGTTGCCCCAGTAGATGTGGTTCTCGATCAGGGCTGCGAGCAGGTTGTGGGCAGAGGTGATGGCGTGGAAGTCACCGGTGAAATGCAGGTTGATGTCTTCCATCGGGACGACCTGGGCATAGCCGCCACCGGCTGCGCCGCCCTTCATGCCGAAACAAGGGCCGAGCGAAGGTTCACGCAGGCAGATCATCGCGTTCTTGCCGATCCTGTTGAGACCGTCGCCAAGACCGACCGTTGTGGTCGTCTTGCCTTCGCCTGCGGGGGTCGGGTTGATCGCTGTCACCAGAATCAGCTTGCCGTTCTTGCGGCCATTGAGGTTGGCAATGTAGTCGGCAGAAATCTTGGCCTTGGTGCGCCCATAGGGCAGGAGAGAGTCTTCGGGAATATTCAGCCGTGTGCCGATCTCCTGAATGGGTTTCATCTTGGCTGCACGGGCAATTTCAATATCGCTGGCCATGGGTTCTCTCTCTCCGAAGCGTTTCCGATTTCTTGTTTTCCGGATGCGGTTTTGCACCGCCCCGACTTGTGCCGGAACGCTATGGGAGAGGGCGGTGCAGCAAATGTTCCGAAAGCGACAGGATGCGCCCCGGAAGCGACGGCAACTCAATCGGCGCGGTTGCGCAGCACTGTTGCGAGAAAAACCAGCATGGTCAGAACCGCCAGAACAGAGCCGGCCTTGGCCATGATTTCCCCTTCGGCGTTGATCGCAAATACGATCCCGGGCACCAGTACGATGACGGTGAGAACCGACAATCCGTAGTGGATGAGTGCAAGGCGCGAGGCGGCTGCCTTTGGTGCCAGGGCGTAGTAGGCACCAAAGACGGCCATCATCACGAAGCCGATCAGGTTGAGATGCCCGTGCGCTGGCGCAAGCGTGTGATCAGTGGTCGCGGACATGTGAATGCCCCAGGCCATGCCGATCAGGGCAAAGAGTGCGGCCGTGGCAAAATAAAGACGTGGTATCGCTTTCATGTGTTCCCCCCGGAAGACGATGGCCAATCCTGTTTTCAGGTCCTGGCCAAGGGAAAGCTTACATGATTTGTGACAGTTGGATGACAGGAAAAGTAAATTGCAATATCTGGCGAAACGGATTTTAGTTCCGCAATGACAGATTCAGACATTCTCTCCCGTTTGCCAGCCCGCCTGAAGAAAGCGCGGCGTGCCCAGGGGCTCTCGCTCGAGGCCGTTGAAAAGCTTTCCGGCGTTTCGCGCTCCATGGTAAGCCAGATCGAGCGCGGGGAGTCCAACCCGACTGTCGCGACCCTGCTCAATCTGACCAGGGCCCTGAATGTCGACTTTGCAGGTCTTCTGGGGGAGGAGGCGGCCGAGGATCGGGTCGAGATCGTGCACGAACATCAGACCCCGGCGCTCGACAGGGCGGGAGACGGTTGCAAGATCCGCATCCTGTCACCACCGCAGGACACTGGCCGGTTCGAAATCTATGAGCTGATATTCGCGGCAGATGGAAAGCTCGACAGCAAACCGCACGAACGTGGAACGCGGGAGCAACTGATAGCCGAAGACGGCCAGCTTGAAGTCACGTCCGGTGTGGCCAAAGGTGTCATCGGAAAAGGGGACACGGCTCGCTACGCCGCCGACGTGCCCCATTGCATTGCAGCCGTGGGCGGCCCGGCTCGGGCGATCCTGATGGTGATTAAGTTCTGAAGGCCGCGCGCGCTTCCTTGACCTTCACGCAGCCGGCAGCGGCACATCAGGCCAGGTTTCCGTGACTTCCGCCTGCACCGGCCGGTCGAGATACGTCGTCAGCACAACATAACTTCTGGTCGCCCTTACGCCTGGCAGGGCATAGACCTGTGCAAGGAAGCGTTCCATCGCGTCGGCATTGGCCGTCCGCACCTTCAGGATGACACAACAGTCGCCCGTGACCGAATGGAGTTCTTCCACTTCCGGAAAGTCCCGCAGCTTCATCATCTGCTCGCTCTTGCCCCATCCGCTGGCATCCACATGCACGAAAGCCAGAAACGGTTTGCCGACAGACATGGGATCAATGGCGGCGTTGGTGGAGGAGATGGTTCCGGACGCGATCATCCGCTTTACCCGGTCATGCACCGCCGGTGCGGACAGCCCGACCTTGGTCCCGATCTCGGCATAGGTCTGCCGGGCATTGCGCACCAGCTCGCCTAATATTCTTCGGTCGAATGCATCCACGGGGCGGCCGGGAGTGCTGTTTTTCTGAATGGTCTCTTTATTTGATTTCATTCGGCCAGATCCTTGTTGCGGTGAATCGTGTTCGTCTGAACAGTCATGTCCGAAACAGATTTCGGAAGAAGGATCTTCGGCTTGATGGAGCGGACAATCAACCCGGACAAGGGCATTTACCCGGCAACACCGGATTATGTGCATGCCCTGGAAGTGACCGGTGCAGGGCGGTTGCTCTTCGTCAGCGGCACCATGGGGCTTGATGTAATCGGCCGGGCTCCGGAGAGCCTGGAAGAGCAGCTCGATCTGGTTTGGGCGAATCTGCGCCGGATCCTGACTGAAGCGGACATGACGACCGACAATATCGTTCGCGTCACCAGTTATCTTTCAGATCCGGACCATGCCGAAAAGAACCAGGCCGCACGACTGGAGGCGCTGGGCGCCCGGCGCGTCCCGACCACGGCCATTGTGGTTCGAACGCTGACACCCGAGTGGATGATCGAAATCGAAATTGTCGCGGCCGCTTAGGCGAAGCAGCAGTTCTCGGCAAATCTGGCGAGCGCAGGAGAAAGCAATGCAGTTCGATACGTATCTGATCTTTCTTGTCACGACAGCTGTCGTGGTTTTCTCTCCCGGTGCGGCGGCGGTGGCCGTCGCGTCGCAAGGGGCGGCGAATGGTGGGCGTCGGGCACTTGGTGGCGTTTTTGGTATTGCGTCTGCCAATGCCGTTTATTTTGCGCTTTCGGCAACCGGCATTGCCTCACTGATCATTGCCTCCAACCTGGTGTTCTCGGTAATCAAATGGGCTGGTGTAGGGTATCTCGTCTGGCTGGGTCTGACCGCACTCTTCACGCCGGCGGGCGCAATCCGTGTCAAACGGTGCGGGCGTCAGTCGAGCCTGAAGGCGTTGTTCGCCCAGGGCTTTGTGATCGAGTTCGCCAATCCGAAGGCACTGCTCTATTTCGCAGCCATTTTGCCCCAGTTTCTCGACATCAATGCACCCATTGTTCCGCAGATCCTCATCATGGGCATGACGACTTTCCTGATCGACCTGACATCCTACACGGCATATGCCTTTCTGGGGGATCGTCTGACCCGTGGCGAGATGAAGAACTGGGTTGTAGGTCTCGTCAACAAATGCGCCGGGGTTGCCTTGCTCTATGCAGGTTTCCGAATGGCGGGTGTCACTGTTATGCGTTAGTATCTGCGGATATTTCCTGGCCGGAAAGGCTGATGCGACCACCTGGATTTGGTAGAAGGGTGGTTGCAAGAATCCGTGATACCGGAAATCGAATCTTTTATTCCGGACAAATATCCGGCATAGTGGAGGAAATATCCATTTTGCCGGAGGAAGCCCAGTGTCCGATGCCTTTCTGTCGCATATTTCCGAGACGCTCAAAGAAATCGAGGCCGAAGGGCTCTACAAACGCGAGCGGTTGATCACCTCGCCGCAGGGTGGCTTGATCACGGTTGGCGGGCGCGAGGTCATCAACCTTTGTGCAAACAATTACCTGGGTCTGGCCGATCATCCGGCTCTCGAGGAGGCGGCCCGCAAGGCTCTTGAGCCGAAGGGCTACGGCATGGCGTCCGTGCGCTTCATTTGTGGAACCCAGGATATTCACCGGCAACTTGAGCAGCGTCTGGCCGAGTTTCTCGGCAAGGACGATTCCATTCTGTTCGCGGCCTGTTTCGATGCAAATGGCGGCTTGTTCGAGCCTTTGCTCGGCCCAGAGGACGCGATCATATCGGACGCGCTCAATCACGCGTCGATCATAGACGGTATTCGCCTGTGCAAGGCCCAGCGCTATCGCTACGCCAATTCCGATATGGCGGATCTGGAAGCGAAGCTGAAGGAGGCTCGGGCTGCCGGTGCCCGCCACATCATGATCGCGACCGACGGTGTCTTCTCGATGGACGGCTATCTGGCCAACTTGCCTGGCGTGACCGAACTGGCCAGGCAATATGATGCCGTGGTGATGGTCGACGATTGTCATGCGACCGGCTTCATGGGACCGAAGGGCAAGGGCACCCCGGCTCATTTCGGGGTCGATGTCGATATATTGACAGGAACACTCGGCAAGGCGCTGGGCGGCGGTATTGGCGGCTATATTGCCGGGCCTCAGCCGGTCATTGACCTGCTGCGCCAGCGAGCAAGGCCTTATCTCTTCTCCAACTCTCTGCCACCGGCAGTGGTCATGAGCGGTCTTGAAGCCATCCGCCTGGTGGAAGAGGGGGACGATCTGCGCAAGAACCTCTTCGACAATGCCGGCTATTGGCGTGCGGGCCTTGAAGCGCTCGGCTTCACGCTTCTGCCGGGCGAGCATCCCATCATTCCGGTGATGCTGGGCGAGGCAAAGTTGGCCCAGGAAATGGCGGCAAAGCTGTTTGAGGAAGGCGTCTATGTCTCCGGTTTCTTCTTTCCTGTGGTGCCGCGCGGTCAGGCCCGCATTCGAACCCAGATGAACGCGGCATTGACCCGGTCAGACCTCGACCGCGCGCTGGAAGCCTTCGAAAAGGCCGGCAAGGCGACGGGGGTTCTGTCATGACCAGCAACCAAATGAAGGCGCTGTCCAAGTCCGAGCCGAAGGAGGGCCTCTGGATGACCCGCGCGCCGGTGCCGGAAATCGGTCCGGACGACGTTTTGATCAAGATCCACAAAACCGGTATTTGCGGCACGGATATTCACATCTGGAACTGGGACGACTGGGCGTCGAAGACCGTGCCGGTGCCGATGATCACCGGTCACGAATTCGCCGGCGAAATTGTCGAACTCGGCAAGAACGTGACCGACCTTGAAATCGGCCAGCGATGCTCAGGCGAGGGGCACCTGATCGGACGGCACTCACGCCAGTCTCGCGCGGGCAAGTTTCATCTGGATCCGGAAACCCGCGGCATAGGTGTCAACGAGCAGGGCGCCTTTGCAGAATATCTGCGCCTGCCAGCCTTCAATGTTGTGCCTTTGCCGGACGAGATCGACGATGAGATCGGCGCCATTCTCGACCCGCTCGGCAATGCGGTTCATACCGCCCTCAGTTTCGATCTGGTTGGAGAGGATGTTCTGATCACCGGGGCTGGCCCGATCGGCATCATGGCCGCTGCTGTTGCCCGCCATGTCGGGGCGCGCAATGTCGTTATCACCGATATCAATCAGGCCCGTCTCGACCTTGCAACGAAGGTGGCCGACGTGGTGCCGGTCAATGTCGCCCGGGAAGATCTGAAAGGCATCGAGAAGAAACTCGGCATGAAGGAAGGCTTCGATGTCGGCCTGGAAATGTCCGGCAGTCAGGTAGCGCTCGATCAGATGGTCGAGAACCTTGTTATGGGCGGACGGATCGCGCTGCTTGGTATCCCACCCGGAAAGTCGCCGGTCGACTGGTCACGCATCGTGTTCAAGGCCATCACGATCAAGGGCGTTTACGGCCGGGAAATTTTCGAGACCTGGTACAAGATGATTGCCATGTTGCAGAACGGTCTGGACGTGCGCAATGTCATCACGCACCGGTTTGGTGTCGATGAATTCGAAAAAGGTTTTGCTGCCATGAAGTCCGGCGAAGCCGGCAAGGTAGTCCTCAGCTGGACCTGAGCCGGCTGAATGGCGAAGGGAGCTTCAGCAGCTATATCAACAATCACGTGACGCAAGATCGCCTTCGATCAGATCGAGGGCGATCTTTTCGTGCGCGTTTCTTTTCTGGCGGCGTTGCACCGTTTCAGGCGAAGCCGGATTTCTGCGGCAAACCCAGCTTTTTCAGGACCATCACCACCGGGCAAAGTCCGGTAAAGGACGCCTGGACGAGATGGGCGCCGAGAATTCCGGTGAGCCAAAGCCAATTGAGGTTGACGTAGACAGCCAGCAATACCGACGCGAGTATCAGCAGGCCGACAACGAGAAGAATGGCGCGTTCGACGGTCATCGTATTCTCCTAAGTTTCATTTATTCGAAACAGAGAAATTATGCGCCTATTTTACCTCGTTGAACAGGTCCCTGGTTCCGGCGTGACATATCGCCAGGCAGGGACCTCACCGGCGTAATCGCGGTAATTTACGGATCGACAAGATAATAATACTCATTTTGAGCATTATTATCTTGCTAATGCTCAAAATGAGTATTAGGTAAATGGCGGCCGAGGAGTTCGGCTGCATTCCATAAATTCGAGGGAGGCTCGAATGTCCAAATTTCACTACGGTGTTTTTGTCGGCCGCTTTCAGCCGTTGCATGCCGGCCATGAAGCCGTCATCAGATCTGCGCTGGAACAAGTCGATACGCTGATCGTGCTGATCGGGTCTTCAGGTCAGGCGCGCACACCGCGAAATCCCTTCACGTACACCGAACGCGAAGAAATGTTTGCAAAGGTGTTCAAGCACGAGCTGACCACCGGCCGTTTGATCCTGAAGCCTGTTTCAGATCATCCCTATTCGGATGCTGCCTGGTGCGCCGAGGTTCAGCGGGCCGTCAATGAAACCGTGCTTGCCGATTACAACAAGGGCGGTGTCGTTCTGCATGGTTTGCAGGATATCGAGATCGCGCTTGCAGGCTATGGCAAGGACCGCACGAGCTACTATCTCAAGCTGTTTCCCGAATGGGGCAATGTGCAGCTGGCCAGCCAATACGGCACCTTCTCGTCGACAGACGTGCGCAGGCAGTTGTTCCAGCGTATCCCGGTCATATCGCGGTCGGTTCTGTCGGCCGGCGTGGTGGAGTGGCTGGAAGCCTTCGTTCTGACGGAGACCTTTCGTGCACTACTGGAAGAGGCCGAGTACCTGGATGCCTACCCCGGGCAATGGGGAAGGGGACCGTTCGTGACGGTGGATGCCGTCGTCATCCAGTCCGGAAACATTCTTCTGGTCGAGCGCGGCCAGGCTCCCGGCAAGGGGTTGCTGGCTCTGCCCGGCGGTTTCCTTGATCCCAGTGAAAGCATAAAGGATGCCGCGATCCGCGAGTTGAAGGAAGAAACCGCCATCAGCGACCACAAGGGAGAAATCCCCCCGGCGATGCTGGCGTCTTTCATAGACGGAACCAAGACAAGGGTGTTCGACCATCCTGACCGGTCGTTGCGTGGCCGCATCATCACCCACGCGTTTCTGTTTCGTCTGCCTGAACGGCGCGAACTGTTTTCAGTTACGGGTGGTGACGATGCCCGGTCAGCCAATTGGCATCGCCTGGGCGACCTGAAGTCCGAGCAGTTCTTCGAAGATCACTGGTCCATCATCCAGCTGATGGCGGACCTGTAACAGCGCCCGCGGGGGAGGCCCGCAGGCAAACGCACCTGTCACGTGAGGAGTTCACAATGACAAATCCACTTCTGGCGACCGACAGCTACAAGCAGTCGCACTTCAAGCAATATCCGCCCGAGGCCCGCAGGATTTCCGCTTACCTGGAAGCAAGGCCAAATCCGTTTTCGGACAGCGTCCTGTTCTTCGGGCTGCAAACCTACCTGAAGGACGTGCTTCTCAAGCCGATCACGGCATCGGACATCGAGGCGGCTGACCGGATCTGCACCGCCCATGGCGTTCCCTTCAACCGGGAAGGTTGGGAACAGATCCTGACAGATCACGGTGGCCTGCTTCCGCTGGAGATCAAGGCGCTGCCGGAAGGAACACTGGCACCGAGTGGTGTGCCGCTGGTTCAGGTGGAAAACACCGACGAGCGCATGCCCTGGCTGACGACCTGGGTCGAAACCGCCTTGTTGCGGTCGGTCTGGTACCCGTCGACGGTTGCGACGTTGTCTTTCAAGTGCAAGGAGATCCTGTATCGCGGTCTTCTGGACACGTCCGATGATCCGGACAGTCAGATCCCGTTCAAGCTGCACGATTTTGGCGCGCGCGGTGTATCTTCTGCTGAAAGCGCCGCTCTTGGCGGCATGGCCCATCTGGTCAACTTTGCCGGCACCGACACCATGGAAGCTCTGGAAGCGGCCATGACCTGGTACGGCGCGGATGTGGCAGGCTTTTCGATCCCGGCAGCTGAACACTCGACCATGACGAGTTGGGGCCGTGAGCGGGAAGTTGACGCGTACCGGAACATGCTGGTGCAGTTTGGCCGTCCCAATGCACTGGTGGCGGTCGTTTCAGACAGCTACGATCTCGGCAATGCTGTCGAGAACCTGTGGTGCGGCCGGTTGAAGGACGAGGTGCTGAAATCGGGGGCAACGGTCGTCATCCGCCCGGATTCCGGCGACCCTGTCGAAATGCCGTTGAAGGTTATGGAAACCCTTTGGCAGCACTACGGCGGCTCGGAAAACAGCAAGGGTGCGCGTGTATTGCATCCGTCGGTTCGTGTTATTCAGGGTGACGGCATGAAGCTCGACACAATCAGGCAACTGGTGGAAGAGCTGGTGCGTCGCAATTGGTCGGTCGACAACATCGCCGTCGGAATGGGCGGGGGACTGTTGCAGCAGGTCAACCGGGACACGATGCGCTTTGCCATGAAGGCAAATGCGATGAAAACCGCTGATGGTACCTGGCGCGATGTCTCAAAGAACCCGGCGACCGATCCCGGCAAGGCCTCCAAGGCCGGTCGGCAGGCGACGGTCCTGGGAAACGGAGTGCTGAGCGCGGTTCGTCTCGAAGCGGTTGGCGGCAGAACCGATCAGTTGCAGACGGTCTACCGCAATGGCGTGCTGGTGAAGGACTGGACTTTCGAAGAGGTTCGTGGTCTGGCCCGTAAGCACCTGTTGGAAAGGGTGGCGAGCTGACCTCATGATTGACCCATGGTGTTGGCCGGAAGACCGGCCAGCACCGTAAACAGCGGTGCGGACGGCGCTAAAGGGCCGTCCGTTGCCAATCCGGTTCGTAGGTGATGTCGGAAACGCCGGCAAAGCGGGCGGTGCGTTCCAGCTCCGCCTGTAGTTTGGCCTCTCGGCCCTTTGAGGCTCTGATGCCTTGTTCCGGCCAGTAGGCCCGCACATGAAGCCTATTCTCGCTCCTGAGTGCCTTCATGTCGATGCGGCCGATCAAACGGTCGCCTTCCATGACAGGGAAGACGTAGTAACCGTATTGGCGTTTCGGCTCAGGCACGAAGATCTCGATCCGGTAGTAGAATCCGAACAGGCGCTCAGCCCTTTTGCGGTCGCGAAGTGCAGGATCGAACGGCGACAGGATCCGCACCCGCGAAGGCGGTTCGGGAAGCTCGGAAAGCGTATCCAGCGTTTCCGGATAGGCGAACACCTTCCGCCAGGATCCATCGACACACTCAACTTCAATTTCGGAAATCGTGCCCGCAGCCTTTGCTGCCGTGCACCAGTCCTTGGCTTCCTGTGGCGTGATCAGGTCCCAGAAGGCAGCAATCTCGCCGGAGGTCGCAAAGCCCAGCCTGTCGAGCGCGGAGCGGGCTGCCCATTCTGTCGTTTCTTCAAGGTCATGCGCAGCATTGAGATGTTGCGCCGGAATGACCCGTTCCGTCAGGTCGTAGACTTTCTGAAACCCGTTCCGGCCGGTTACCGACAATTCGCCGGTACGCCACAGGAACTCCAATGCTGCCTTCGAGGGGTGCCACTCCCACCAGCCGCCATTGCTGCGTTGCTCGTCTTCACCGACAGATGCCGACGTGACCGGACCATGGTCGCTGATCCTGTTCAGAATCTCGTCGAATTTCCGTTCGAACTCGTTCTGGTGCCAGTTGCGCCACCTGTTGATGAGGTTTTCCTTGTCTCGGCTGAATCGCAGGCGCCAATGCCGGAAGAACTCTGTCGGTATGACCGACGCATCGTGCGTCCAATGCTCGAAAAGATGCCGGTCACGTTCGGCAAGAAGCTTGAGGTTCTTTTCCTTGTAGGCTGGTCGCCGGGCAGCCAGGATCATGTGGTGCGCGCGGGCGACAGTGTTGATGCTGTCGAGCTGCACGAAGCCGATCTGGTCTATGACCGCAGCAAGATCATCGCCTTTTCCGCTTCCCTTGGGAGCGGATGCAAGGCCGTGTCTTTCGAGGAAGAGGTGCCGAGCGATACGATTCGGCAGCCGGGGCACGGAGGGGGCACTCATGCGGCAAGGCTAGCACCTTCCAGGGTTCAAAGAAAATGACCGCAGGGATCTTATTGTAAATTTTTGCAAGAGCGACAGATGCCGTTGTCAAAATGAACCTGCAAATACAACGCATGCACACGTAAAACGTGTTTTTTGATTGACCGATTAGTCAAAAGAAGTTTCACTGATTTGTCTGACTTCATTCATGGCTTTGTTTGAGCGGTATAAGATGAGTGTTTTCAATCATTTCAGAAAAAGAATACTGGTTTCGGGTCTTGCTTGCCTGGCTTTGACGTTGGCCTCTGCAGCCCGTGCCGACACGAATGACTGTTCCTCCGTCAAATTGAACGGTTCTAGTGTCTGGTACCCGGTTTCCATGCGCCAGGAAGCCGATGTCGGTCTCAACGGTGTGTTTCCTGACCTGGCAATTGAAATCTTTTCAGCATTGGATTTGCCTTTGGTCATGGGGCCGGATCTGCCGTGGAAACGGCTTTTGACATTGCTTGAGCATGGGCAGATCGACGTCCTGGCGGGCGCTTATCTGACTGACGAAAGGCTCGCCAAATTCGGCGTCAGTCTGCCGGTCATGCACGAAGATGTCGGTGTCTTTGTCCGCTCCAGCCTCGATATCCGCCCTGCATCGCTTGAAGACCTTGCGGGGCTGAGGGGCGTTGCACCGTTCGGGGCATCGTTTGGCGAAGAATTCGAGACCTATGCGGCTGCCAAACTGTCCATCGATCGGCAACCCTTCGACGACTTCAAGACCAACATGTACCTGCTGGCGGAGGATAAGGCCGACTATCTGGTCATTGCCCGCCGGGACGGCGAGATGATGATCAAGGAAGCCGGGGTCGAAGGAAAGGTCGAAGTCCTGCCGTGGTCTGCGGCTGTCAACACGGTTCATTTCCTGTTCTCACGCGCGACACCGTGTATAAGAATGCTGCAGACCTTTGACGAGGAACTGCAGCGTCGCCGTGAATCCGGTGAGCTGAACAAGCTGATCGAAGGCTACACTCTGCCCACGGGCGACGGATAGAAGAAGCAAGAGACCCCATGCAGCAACAGGTGAAGGCGTGACGGATTTAGGCGTAGCCGGTCCGGGACTGATACTGATTGCCGTGCTGGTGTTTCTGAGCGCAGGGTTCATCAAGGGGCTTGTGGGTTTCGGATTGCCGACAATCGGGCTTGGCCTGATGACTGTTTTTGTCGGTGTCGAAAAGGCGATGGTTCTTATCCTCTGGCCGGCATTCCTGACCAACCTCTGGCAAAGCCTGTCCGGTGGTCACCTGCGCGTTCTCTTGCCCCGTCTCTGGCCGTTTCTGGTGTCAGCCGTGGTGATGCTCGCCGCCGGAACCTTCATCCTCACCCAGTTGCCGGAAGGTGCCGCCGATCTGCTTCTGGGGATACTGATGGTTTCCTACGCGGTGCCGATGCTTGCAGGGCTGGTGCTGCAAATTCCGGAAAACCGAGTCGTCGCGGTTGGAGTGATTGTCGGGCTGGTCAACGGTGTCCTGTCGGGGCTGACGGGGTCCTACACGGTGCCCGGTGTCATGTATCTGCAGGCGCTGGGGCTCACACGAGACGAACTTATCCAGGCAATGGGTCTCCTGTTCCTGCTGTCGACGACGGCGCTCGGCATTTCGCTTGGCGGTTTCGGACTGATGGGCGGCCAGGAAGCCGTGGCCTCTGCTGCGCTGGTTGTACCGGCCCTGTCCGGCGTCTGGTTTGGACAGCGCACGCGCAAGAAAGTGTCGGAGGCCGGTTTCCGCCGGCTCGTGCTGGCAGCCATCCTCGCCCTTGGCCTTTACCTCATTCCACTCGGTCTCTGGCGTTTGCTCTAGCTTTTCCGGCAGAATTCGTGGCGGGAAATCGTGGCGCTTGGGGGCGCAGCCAAGGACTTGCCTTTTCCTTGTCATTCCGGCCAAGCGAAGCGCGAGCCGGGACAGAGGCAACGTTGTGTTCGCTGTCTTCTTCGGCTTGCTTCCCCAGACCTTGGTTCACCAATCCCGAATCTCTGCTGCGCTACATCCGGGATGACCATGGCGGGCTACAAAAAAACGCCGCGAAGACCGCGGCGTTCGAGAACTGGTTTTTCAGGTCGCGTCTTACTTGGCGATCAGCCGCATGGGGGTGGCGGTGCCGACCCCGGATGTCGTCTTGGTGTTGGCCCACTGGTAGGACTGTCGTTCCTCCGTCGGTGTGCACAAGAAGCGCTCGCGGTAGCATTTGGTGAAATGCGAGGTGGAGGCAAAGCCGCAGGCCAAAGCGACATCCAGCACCGGGCGGCTGGTCCGGCGCAACAGGTCGCGCGCGGTCTCAAGGCGCAGGCGCAAGTAGTACTGGCCGGGCGTGCAGTTGAAATGACGCCGGAACAGGCGCTCCAGCTGGCGCGGCGACAGGTTGACCGTCATCGCAAGTTGCTGGCAGCTCAGCGGGTCCTCGATATGCAAATCCATGATCCGGATCGCGTCGAGGATCTTGGCATTCGAAATGCCGGTCCGGGCCTCGATGTCATGGCGCTGTGCAGATTCGCCGGAGCGCATGTTCTGGTAAAGAGCGACTTCGGCAACTTCATGGGCAAGATAGGCACCATGCTGGATCGCAATCAGGCGCAGCATCATGTCGAGTGACGCCATGCCGCCGGCACAGGTGATACAGTTGCGGTCGATCGCAAAGATATCGGACGTTACTTCGACATCCGGAAATTCTTCCCGCAGGGATCTCAGGTTTTCCCAATGGATGGTGCAGCGACGACCGTCGAGAAGATGATACCGGGCAAGCAGATAGGCACCGGTGCAGATGGCGCCAAAGGTGCGGCCCATTGCGTTCAGACGGCGCAGCTTGTTGCCGAGTTCCGTGTCCAGCGGCAGGCGCTCGACGTCGATGCCGGTGCACAAAAGTGTAATGTCGGCATCGTGCAGGTCGCGAATAGATTTTTTGACCGCGACTTCGCAGCCGTTGCTCGCCGTGACGGGATTCCCGTCAAGCGAATAAGTTGTCCATTGGTAGTACTCTCTTCCCAAAAGGCGATTTGCTATTCTGAC
This sequence comes from Labrenzia sp. THAF191a, assembly GCF_009363335.1. GTDB lineage: Bacteria > Pseudomonadota > Alphaproteobacteria > Rhizobiales > Stappiaceae > Roseibium > Roseibium algicola. The sequence continues at coordinate 5,168,718 of NZ_CP045333.1, read as the reverse complement.
AGGTTCGATAACGCTGGCGAAAGCGTTCATGGAAAATCGCTCCATGAGCACGAATGCTATCTTCTGGCCTGATTCATCGTGCGCGCGTCCGGACATTTACTGTGCCTCTATGGAAGGTATTATTGCCATTTGTCTTTGGCTTTCAGCAAGTTTTGCAGTTTGTATTTATCTGTCAAATAAAAAACGCTTGCAGACCTGATATTCTCGTAAATGTCACAAACGAATTGGCAACGTTGCCCAGCCCGTCATCCAGGTGCGGAACATTTCATCGGCAAATGCTGTCTTTTTCACCGCGATGCCGACGCTGCGCCGCTCCAGGCCTTCATGGTCGAGCGGGACACCTGTCAAAGTATCCTTCATCTTCAAATGACCGGCGGGAAGGATGGCGGCACCAAAGCCTAATCCGGCCAATTCCAGTACCTGCTGATCGTTGACCGCTTCAGCTGAAACGTTCAACGGCAGGCCCGCCAGCGCGAATTCAGCCAGCAGTGCATCATAATTCGGGCAATACCTGCGGGAGATCAGGGAAACGGACTGAAGGTCGTTCATGGAAATCCTGTTGCGCCCTGCCAGCGGATGAGACCTTGCAACGGCAAGTACATAAGGCTCGCTGTAGAGTTCCCTGTACTTGTGGCTCCTGGGGGCACAGGCCTTGTCGACCAGAGAAAGTTCCGCGTCCGCCGCTGCCTGCTCGAAACGCATCTCCAGTGTCGGATAAGTGGTCCGCAGGGCATGGAACGCCCCCTGAAACGCTGGAAGCAGAATATCGGGCGCCGTATAGAGGCTCAGGCGAAGCGGGGGCTCTTTCAGAAAGCGGTTCTCGGCGTCTCCGACAGCCCGCAGGATAGACTGGGCATGGTGATACAAATCGCAGCCAGCCGGTGTCGGGCGTAACCCGGTGCGGGAACGGACAAATAGCGACGTTCCAATCGCGTCTTCAAGTTTTTGCAGGGCCTGGGACAAGGACGGTTGGGAAATACCGTGTCCCATCGCTGCTGCGCTGATCGTTCCCAATTCGAAGGCGCTGACGAAATAGCGAAGCGGGGTCACTTCAAGCATAGGAGTTGCCTATATTAATGATAGAAAGCATAGGAGTATACTGCGAAACAAGCTGAGGGCAAAACTCGGTCGGTCAATTGCAACGCCGTACCGAAGGAACTCCCGAATGAATTCCGCAATACCCCTGTCTCCGTCAGAAACCTTTCCGCTGCCTCGAACCGAACGGATCGCCATTCATCGTGTGCTTGATCTTTTTGAAAAAGGGTCACCGGAACTCTTCGGCGAACTGTCGGAACAGTTGGACTTCCGTATCGACCACTACCGCGATGAAACCGACGTTGCCTGGCAGGTGGCCTCCGGGCTGGAGGAAATGGCTGGTGTCCTACAACGCCTTGCACAGGACGTTTTTCCAAGGGGAACACATATTCTTGCTCTCGCTTCCCAGGCATTGGGGCAGGGATGGTTCCTGACCCGCTTCGAGCAAAGGTTCTTCTATCCCGTCAGGAACTGCGAATGCGAAAGCATCACCTATATCCTCAGCCACGAAGACAACGGCAAGCTCGATTTCTTTCGGGAAACCGTGACGACAATTGAAGAAAGACGCTGACGAATAATGCAAGTGGCGTGGCCGTCCGGCATCGCCGGATGGCCTGTCAGGAAAGGCCTGCGAATGCCTGCAGGCTGGAATCTTGAACATTTTTAGAATGATTTTTTTGAACTAAGTGCGTTTAGTGGATCGCAGTTGCTTCAAGTCAAGGCTGGACTAGTGCTACATGAGGCACAATCTAATACGAGCGCTGACATACGGACCAAGATTGACATGAACGTACTTGCCAAACCCGCCGACCTCGAAGCTGCCGCCCCGGCTGGCGCTTTCGTCGAGGAAGTGAAATCCGTCCAGCATTACACGGACCGCCTGTTCCGCTTTCGCATGACACGCCCGGCGAGCTTCCGCTTTCGGTCCGGGGAATTCGTGATGATCGGTCTGATGATCGACGGCAAGCCGCTGTACCGCGCTTATTCCATCGCCAGCCCGGCATGGGACGAAGAGCTCGAGTTTTTCTCCATCAAGGTTCCGGACGGCCCGCTGACGTCTCATCTTCAGAAGATCCAGCCGGGTGATGCCGTGCTGATGAAGAAGAAACCGACCGGTACGCTGGTGAACGATGCGCTCATCCCCGGCAAGCGCGTCTACATGTTCTCCACCGGAACCGGCATCGCACCGTTTGCGAGCCTGATCCGTGACCCGGACACCTACGAAAAATTCGACCAGGTGATCCTGACCCATACCTGCCGCGAAGTTTCCGAGCTGAAATACGGCGAGGACCTTGTGCAGGAAACCATCAACGATCCGCTGATCGGTGAGTTCGCAAAGGACAAGCTGGTCCATTACACCTCCGTGACCCGGGAAGACTTTCCGCGTCAGGGCCGTATCACCGATCTGATCAAGTCCGGCAAACTGTTCGAAGACCTCGGCGTGCCGCCGCTCGATCCCGCCGTTGACCGCGGCATGATCTGCGGTTCCATGGACATGTTGAAGGACACCAAGGCGCTTCTGGAAGAAGCAGGCCTCACCGAAGGTGCAAACAACAAGCCGGCAGAGTTCGTTGTCGAGCGTGCGTTTGTCGGCTGAGTCGGCAACGGCTTAATCTGTTATTAATGCTTAGATCTTTGGCCGGGGGCGCGTGTTTAACACGTGCCCCCGCAGCTTTATTAATGATCTATTTTGGGTTTTCCAAAGAAAGCAGGGTCGATACACCCTAATATGGGGTTCGCGGGTGGACAGACATTGCCTGCAGTGGCAAGAATCTGTCTTAAAAATGGCAAGTCAGCAGGGCCACTTGAACGCTGCAGGCCAAACATCAAGGTACTGAGCCATGATCTCCGACAGTCGAACCTATGTGATTGCCGAAATCGGTATCAACCATAATGGCGATATCGACCAGGCCCTCGAAATGATCCGCAAGTCGAAGGAGGCCGGGTGCGACGCAGTCAAGTTTCAAAAGCGTACGATCGACGTCGTCTATTCCGCTGAAGAACTGGCACGTCCCCGTGAAAACGTCTTCGGCGCAACGAACGGCGATCTGAAGCGCGGTCTGGAATTCGGCAAGGCCGACTACGACCGCATCGACAAGCTGTCGAAAGAACTGGGCATCGACTGGTTTGCCTCGCCATGGGACGAAGGCTCCGTCGATTTCCTGCTGGACTACGACACGCCCTATATCAAGGTCGCTTCCGCGATGGTGACCGATCGGGATTTTCTGGAGTATTGCGCTCGCAGTGGCCGGCCCTTGCTGGTTTCCACCGGCATGAGCGACATGGCAATGGTCAAGAGCTTCGTTGACGTGATCGAGCGCTCCGGCGGCGAGATCGCCTGCCTGTACCACTGCACCTCCACCTATCCGACGCGCGATGACGAGATCAATCTGCTCGGCATTTCGACCCTGAAGGACGCTTTCCCCCATCTGAAGATCGGTTTTTCCGGTCACGAAGAAGGTATCCTGCCAAGTGTCTGTGCCGCCGCTCTTGGTGCGTGTTCCATTGAACGGCATGTCACGCTGGATCGCTCGGACTGGGGTTCCGACCAGAAGGCGTCGCTTGAAATGCCGGAAGTCGCTGAGCTGGTTTCGCAGGTGCGCCGGGTGGAAGTGGTCCGGGGTGACGGGGTTCTGCGCTTCTATGAAGACGAGAAGCCGATCGCGGAAAAGCTTCGCCGGAAAGTCACGCTGCAGGCGGCGTGAGACAATTGAGGTATTGGTGGGCTGACCGGAACCGGTCGGCCCTTTTTTTGTTCAAGAGCCATTTATGTCCATCATTGACCGCTGCCTGAATCTTTACCGGGGGGAGAGCTACTACGTGGCTTATCCAGCCCGGCCGCTCCCGCAGGACTATTGGGAAGCAAAGACGGATCCGGACGGCAAGGTCAGGGACATTGAAGCCGAGCGTGATCAGCGCAAGGAAGATGTTCGCTACATCGCGGACTACGTCAACGCACGGTCGCCGGGACGAGTGCTTGATATCGGCTTCGGCCTTGGCGAATTGCTTGAGCAGCTCACGGGCAAAAACGAGTGTTTCGGCCTGGATCCTTCCGAGAAGGCGGTAGAGGTCGCTCGCCAATGGTGTTCGGCCGAGCTTCGGCACGGTGTTCTGGAGAAGGGGACGTTTCCTTCAAGCACGTTCGATGTGGTGACCGCCAACCATGTCATCGAGCATGTCGACGAGCCGATCCCCTTTGTTGAAACGATCTTCGAAATCCTGAAACCGGGTGGTGACTTCATTTGTGGTACGCCGAATTTCGCTTCAGCGGCCGCCCGGGTCTACGGTGATCGTTTCCGGTTGCTGCATGACCCAACTCATGTGAGCCTGTTCTCTGACGATTCTCTTGTCAGGCTGCTGCGTGACACGGGATTCCGCATCGAAATGGTCGAATATCCCTATTTCGGAACGCGTTTTGCCACGCGCGAAACGTTCGACAGCATGGTACGGGCCGACGCGGATGTGTCGCCGGCGTTCTGGGGATCTTTCGTAACCGTGTTCGCGCGCAAACCAGAGTGACCCCAGCTTCCCCGAGGTGGTTGAGCAGAAAATGAAAATAGTAGCGGCCATTCCTGCCAGAGGCGGTTCCGTCGGTCTTCCGGGCAAAAACATCCGGCCCTTGAACGGCATTCCGCTTGTCGGCCGGACCGTGCGTGCCGCACGCGGGTCGCGTTTCGTGTCCGAAGTATTCGTCTCGAGCGATTCAGCGGAAATTCTGACAGTCGGTGAGAAATACGGCGCCAAATCCGTTTTGCGCCCGACCGAACTTTCGGGACCGACCGCGAGCTCGGAATCCGCGTTGATCCATCTTCTGCAGAACGAGCCAAGCCTTGTCAGCGAACCGCCGGACATTCTGGTTTTCCTGCAGTGTACGGCCCCTTTCACGCAGGCACATCATGTCGACCATGTTGTGGAAGCGCTGCTGGCCAAGAATGCGACCAGCGCGATCTCGGTGGTCGATGACCATGGCTTCTACTGGGAAGTCGGCCCTGGCGGCGAAGGCGTCGGTCTCAACCATGATCCGAGCAAACAACGCGTTCGCCGGCAGGATATCTCTGCAAGATACAGGGAAAACGGTGCCGTTTACGCAATGCGTGTTCCCGAATTCCTGGAAGCGGGCAACCGTTACTGCGGAAAGACGATCCTGGTTCCGGTGGATTCGACCTGGATCGAGATCGACACTTCGCAGGACTGGGACATGGCCGAGGCTTTCATCCGGTCAGAACCCTTCACCGGCTTCCTGACCGAGACTGAGACCCAGCCCTTGCGGGCGGTGGTGACCGCCTTTGCCGGTGTGCATACGGATAATACGGTTTTCGTCAATCGAGACGGCACGGAATCGATCGTATGCAACCGATATGACGAAATCGGTCTCGACCGTCTGCTTGGCCGCGGCATGATGCTGCTGATGCTGGATCGGGAAGAGGACAGTCTCGCTGTCCAGCGCGCCCGCAAGCTTGCCATGGATTACAAGCATCATCTGTTCGACAAGATGGAAACCCTTTCGGACTGGCGCACCAAAAAGGGGCTGGAGTGGTCCGAGATTGCCTATATCGGCGCAGACATTGCGGATCTCGACTGCATGAAGGCTTGCGGTCTGAGCATCGCGCCGCGCAATGCGCCGGCTGAAGTGAAGGCA